>CANHDQ010000077.1 GCA_947459405.1 Comamonadaceae bacterium | reverse complement strand
GCGTGCGGCCAGCTCGGGCCCGAGACAGCCTGGGTAGGCGTGCGTCACCGCCAAAATGCCGTCTACGTGCACATTGCGCTGCGCCGGGTAGCCCACCATTTGCCCGTCTTGGCCGCGCGCCACCAGCACTGAGCATTCGGCCACCAGCGGCAGCATTTTTTCGAGCACGCAGGGCACCTGTTTGACCCCGCTCCAGGCGGCGGCCAGCTCGTCCCGCGTCTTGACCCGCACCTGGCCTTTGCCGTCGTAGCCCAGGCGTGCCGTCTTGAGGATGCCCGGCAGCAGACGGTCGGGCACGGCCTGCAGATCGGCGGGGCTCTGGATGACCGCATGCGGCGCGCAGCCCACGCCCGATTGGGCCGCACAGGCCTGGAAGTGCGATTTTTCCTCGATGCGATCCTGCGCGATGGCCACGCAGGCCGCGCTTGGTGCAACGGTGCGCGAGGCGGCCAGGCTGCGCAAGGCCTGGGCGGGCACGTTCTCGAATTCGGTCGTGACCGCCGCGCACAGGTCGGCCAGCTGGGCCAGCCCCTGGGCATCGAGGTAGTCGGTCTGCACATGGTGGTGACTCACGCGTCCGGCCGGGCTGTCGGGGTCGGGGTCGAGGACGGCGGTGAAATAACCCAGCCGCTGCGCCGCGTGCACAAACATGCGGCCGAGCTGGCCGCCGCCCATCACGCCCAGGGTTGCGCCGGGCAGGATCGCCGGCTGCTTCATTGCGGGGGCAGCGTCATCGCCTGGGCGGCGCGGGTCTGTTCGTCGCGAAAGTCCTGCAAGGCCTGCGCCAGCGCCTTGTCGTGCAAGGCCAGCATGGCCACTGCAAACAGCGCCGCGTTGGCAGCGCCGGCCACGCCGATGGCAAAGGTGGCCACCGGGATGCCCTTGGGCATCTGCACGATGCTGTGCAGCGAGTCCACGCCTTGCAGATGGCGGCTGGCCACCGGCACGCCCAGCACGGGCACTGTGGTTTTGGCGGCCAGCATGCCGGGCAAATGCGCCGCGCCACCGGCTCCGGCAATGATGGCCTGCAGCCCCCGGCCTTGGGCGCCACTGGCGTAGGCAAAGAGCGCATCGGGCATGCGGTGGGCCGACACCACGCGCGCTTCGTGGGGCACGTTAAAGCGCTGCAGCATCTGCACTGCGTGTTCCATGGTCTCCCAGTCGCTGCTGGAGCCCATGACCACGCCGATTAGGGGGTTGGGAGCGCTTGTCATGAAGCGACCGATTTTACGCCCAGCCCCCGAGCTGGCCCGGCCGGGAAGCCAGCGGGTACCATACTCACATGATCGATGTGACCATGGCGACTTTTGAGCAGGAAGTCATCGCCGCTTCCATGACCACCCCGGTGCTGGTCGATTTTTGGGCCCCCTGGTGCGGCCCCTGCAAATCGCTCGGGCCCATCTTGGAGAAGGTGGAGCGCGACTATGAGGGCCGCTTCAAGCTGGTCAAGATCAATTCCGACGACGAGCAGCAGCTCGCCGGCGCCTTTGGCATCCGCAGCATTCCCACCTGCGTCCTGCTCATCGGCGGGCGGCCAGTCGACGGCTTTGCCGGCGCCTTACCCGAGGGCCGGATCAAGGAGTTCCTCGACAAGCACCTACCCAGCCCGGACGAGCTGCAGGCCCAGGTTGATGCCGAGCAGGCGCAGGAGCTGATGGACGAGGGCGACCTGCAAAGCGCGATCGACAAACTGGCGGCGGCGCTTGAGGCCGACCCGGCCAACGACGACGCGCGCTTTGACTACATCAAGCTGCTCATTGGGGTGGGCCAGCTGCCCGAGGCCCAGGCCGCGCTGGCGCCGGCGCTTGCGCGCATTCCGGTGGCGCTGCGTTTTGAGGCGCTCAAGCAGTGGCTGGCGGCGTTGCAGTTTGTTACCACCGACCCGCGCGGCGCATGGAGCTTGGAGCAGTTTGATGCGGCCATCGCCCAGAACAAGCGCGACTTCGACACCCGTCTGGCCAAGGCCCGCCTGCTCATGGCCGCCGGCCAGTGGACCGAGGCCATGGACGAGCTGCTCGAGATCATCATGCGCGACAAGAAATGGGCCGACGAGCTGCCGCGCAAGACCCTGGTGGCCATTCTCGAATTGCTCAGCCCGCCCAAGCCCAAGGCCGTCGGCGCTGCCCCCGGCAAGACCGCCGCCGGCATCGAGCTGGTGGGCGCCAGCGCCGTGCAGGAAGACCCGCAGGTCGCGCTGGTCTCGAGCTACCGACGCAAGCTGAGCATGATGCTCAACTAAGGGCGCTGCGCAGCAGGTTGAGAAGGGCCTGGCAGGGCCCGCCTACATCGCCCGCTCGCCGCTGGCCAGTTGGCCGTCTGCGAACAGCTGGCCGATCTGCTGACGCAGCCACTGGTGGCCCGGATCGCGGTGCAGGCGGCTGTGCCAGAACTGGTGGATCGCGCTGGCTTGCACCGCCACGGGCAGCGACCGCTTGACCAGCCCGAAGGGCTCGAGGGCGCGGTCGGCAAAGCGCTCGGGCACGGTGGCGATCAGCTCCGAGTGCCGCAGCACATCGCCCAGCGCCACGTAGTGCGGCACCGTCAGGCGAAATCGCCGGCGCAGCTGCTGTTTTTCAAGCGCCAGATCGACCCGTCCGTGGCCGGTGCCTGCCGCCTCAATGCGCACATGTTCGGCCGCCATGAAGGCCTCGAGCGTCAGCCGGCCCGGGCGGGCCAGGCGATGGCCTTTGCGCATCAGCGCCACATAGTCCTGCCGAAACAGCGCCTGCTGGTAAAAGCCCGCCTGCAACTGCGGCAGCAGCCCCAGCGCCAGGTCGATGCGGCCGGTGGCCATCTCGTCCTTGAGCGCGGCCTGCGTCACGCTCACCACTTGCAGCGTTACGCCCGGCGCCCGCTCGGTCAGCGCATCGACCAGCACCGGCAAAAAGTACATCTCGCCCACATCGGTCATGGCCAGCGTGAAGCGGCGCGTGCTGCTCGGCGCATCGAAGGCCGCTCGCACATTGAGCGCCTGCTGCAAAGCGCCCAGCGCTTGCGCCACCGGCTCGGCCAACTGCAAGGCGTAGGGCGTGGGCTCCATCCCCGACTGCGTGCGCAAGAACAGCTCGTCGCCCAGGCTGGCGCGCAGGCGGCCCAGGGCACTGCTGACGGCCGGCTGGCTCATGCCCAGCAGCGGGCCGACCGCCGACACCCGCTTGTGCAGCAGCAGGTGGTGAAAGACCACCAACAAATTGAGATCGAGCTTGGCAAGGTCCATCGGCGGGCTTTATTTGATTTCCGGATATTGAATATATCAATAATCCGGTTTACTTAATTCGCAGCTTTGCGCATGATGGCGCCCTTGTTGTCACGAGGCCCCGCCATGCAGGAACAAGCCATACGATGGGAAAGAGCAGACGCCAGCCGCGTGCCGTTCGCGCTGTACACCGGCGCTGATGGGCACAAGAAGGAGCTTGAGCGGTTTTTTTACCGCGGTCACTGGAACTATGTGGGCCTGGAAGCCGAGGTGCCCAACGTCGGCGACTTTCGGCGCAGCAAGATCGGCGAGCGCTCGGTCATCATGACGCGCAGCGCCGACGGCGAGGTTCATGTGCTCGAAAACGTCTGCGCCCATCGCGGCATGGCGTTTTGCCGGGAGCGCCACGGCAACAAGAAGGAGCTGGTCTGCCCCTACCACCAGTGGAGCTACACGCTCGATGGCAAGCTGCAGGGCGTGCCGTTTCGGCGCGGCGTGCGCCAAGATGGCAAGGTCAATGGCGGCATGCCGGCCGACTTCGATCCCAAAGACCACAGCCTGAACCGGCTCAAGGTGGCACGCCGAGGCGGCGTGGTGTTTGCGTCCTTCGATCATGAGGTCGAGTCCCTCGAGGACTTCATGGGCCCGACCATCCTGAAGTACTTCGACCGCCTGTTTGACGGGCGCAAGCTCAAGATCCTGGGCTACAACCGCCAGCGCATTCCGGGCAACTGGAAGTTGATGCAGGAAAACATCAAGGACCCCTACCACCCCGGGCTGCTGCACACCTGGTTTGTGACCTTTGGCCTTTGGCGGGCCGACAACAAGAGCGCGCTCTACATGGACGCGCACCACCGCCACGGCGCCATGACCTCCACCCGCGGCAGCGCGGGCGCGGCCAGCGGCGACAAGTCGCAGGTGACCGAGGTCAGCAGTTTCAAGGCCAGCATGGAGCTCCATGACCCGAGCTTTCTGGACATCGTGCCCGAGCCCTGGTGGCGCATGGGTGAGGCCATGCCCACGGCCGTGATGATGACGCTGTTTCCCAGTGTGATCTTCCAGCAGCAGGTCAACAGCGTCTCGACCCGCCACATCCAGCCCGATGGGCATGGCGCCTTTGACTTCATCTGGACGCATTTCTGCTTTGAGGACGACAGCCCCGAGATGCAGCAGCGCCGCCTGCGCCAGGCCAATTTGTTTGGTCCGGCCGGCTTTGTCAGTGCCGACGATGGCGAGGTGATCGAGTTTTCGCAGCAGGCCTTCGAAACCCGGCCCGATCACCGCATGCTTGTCGAGCTTGGCGGGCGCGAGGCGGGCGACACCGACCACATGGTCACCGAGACCCTGATCCGGGGCATGTACGAATACTGGCGCAAGGTGATGCAGGCATGAGCACCGTCGATTTGCCCACTTGGCTGGGCCTGCAGCAGCTCTACGCCGACTACGCCCTGGCCGTTGACAGCGGCCAGTGGGATCTGTGGCCTGAGTTCTTTACCGAGCAGTGCGTCTACAAGCTGCAGCCGCGCGAAAACTTTGAGCGCGGCTTTCCGCTGTGCACACTCATGTTCACCAGCAAGGGCATGCTCAAGGACAGGGTCTACGGCATCCGCGAAACGCTCTATCACGACCCCTACTACCAGCGCCATGTGGTGGGCGCGCCGGTGGTGCGCAAGGTCGAGGACGGCTGTATCCACAGCGAGGCCAACTACGCGGTGTTTCGCACCAAGTACGACAAGGAAAGCACGGTCTTTAACGTCGGCCGCTACATCGACACCGTCGTGCACACGCCGCAGGGCCTGAAGTTTGCCCAGCGCCTGTGCGTCTACGACAGCGAGATGATTCCCAACTCCATCATCTACCCCATCTGAGGGCGCACATGAGCAACTGGACCGATGTGGCCGCCGAGGCTGATTTGTTTGAGGGTGCCGGCATCGCCGTCACGCCGCAGGGCCGCGACATCGCCCTGTTCAAACTCGAGGACGGCGTCTACGCCATCGACAACCTTTGCAGCCACGGCAACGCCCGGCTGTGCGACGGCTTTGTGGAGGGCCACCAGGTCGAGTGCCCCTTCCACCAGGCCTTGTTTGACGTGCGCGACGGCTCAGTGGCCTGCGGGCCGGCCAGCGAGCCGGTGCGATCTTGGCCCGTCAAGCTGGAAGCGGGCCGCGTCTGGCTGGCTTTGGAATAAATAATTGGGGTCAGAGTCGAATTTCCCCGCTCAATTTCCAGCCGACTGCGCCAACATGCCCCACACCGCCATTGACGTCGGTCTTCCCGCCCTGGGGCAGCCGTTTTCCTGGGCCATCAAGGCCGACCTGTCGCGTTCGCATCTGCTGTTTACTGCGCACGGCCCGGTGCGCTCGGACGGCACGATCGAGACGGGCGATGTCGTCGCGCAGGCGCGGCTGACGTTTGCCAACCTCAGGCAGGCGGTGGTGGCCGCAGGCGGCAGCCTGGCCGATGTGGCGCAGGTCTTGATCTACATGACCGATGTGGCCGACATGCCGGCCATTGATGCGGTTTACCGCGAGTTCTTTGCGCCGCCCTACCCTAACCGATCCAGCGCCGCCGTGGCCGCGCTGGTCGTGCCCGGCATGAAGCTGGAAATCGTGGCCTACGCGGTGGTGCCCGGCGCAAACTGATCGGGTATCAGGCCCCAATTGGTTCGGCTGCCGTTGGGTTCAAGCCCCGCCCGGTGCGTTCGAACAGCGCCAGCTGCGCTTCGATGAAGTCGGGATGAAATTGGGGTCTGACCCCAATTAAGGAGGGATTCATGGTCTTGGTGCAAACCCTTAAGCATGCGCACCGTTAAGGTGCGAAAAGTCTCGGTTGCGGACTTTATGTGGGGGTTTGGGCCGGGCACACATTCTGCTAACAAGGTTTTGTCACCTTCTTGAACCTTTGCAGGAGCCTTCCATGAAAAAACTGTCTTTCCCGATTTTGTTGGCCGGTGCATCTTTGCTGGCCTCAACAGGCGCCATCGCGCAAGCGGCTCCTGAGTCCAGCTTGTCTTTCAATGCCGGCGTGGTCACCGATTACCGTTACCGCGGCATTTCCCAGTCGCGTCTGAAGCCTGCCGTGCAGGCGGGCGTGGACTATGCTGACAAGAGCGGCTTTTATGTCGGCGCCTGGGGCTCGACGATCAAGTGGATCAAGGATTCCGGTGCCACCGATGGAAGCGTCGAGCTCGATCTGTACGGTGGCTACAAGGGCAGTGCGGGCCCGGTCAACTACGACGTGGGCGTGTTGCGCTACGAATATGTGGGCAATAAGGGCCTGGCCGTCAATGCAAACACCACGGAGGTCTATCTGGCGGGCACGGTTGCCATGTTTACCCTCAAGTACTCGCACGCCCTGACGAACACTTTTGCCAACGCAGACAGCAAGAACAGCACGTACGTTGACCTGACCGCCAATTTTGATCTGGGCAACGGTTTTACCCTGACGCCGCACGTTGGTCGCCAGGTGATCAAAAATGGCGCGCAATACAACTACACCGACTACTCCCTGACGCTGGCCAAGGATCTCGGCAAAGGTCTGAGCGTCTCCTTGATGGCGGTGGGTACTAACGCCGACAGTACGGCCTATAACTTTGGCGGCAAAGGCAACTTGGGCAAGGACGGTCTGGTCGCCGGCATCAAGTACACCTTCTAAAGAGCATTCGGCCCTTGTTGGGCCGGACTTCTTTTTCCACCAGTCGACCCGCGGTGCTTGCACCGGGGTCGCTTTTTTTCGCCCGTTCGCGCTTGGGGCTCAAGCCCCCGAGCCCGTCAGCCGCACCAGCGCCTCTTGGTACTTGGCGGCGGTCCTCGCGGCCACCTCGGGCGGCAGTGCCGGTGCTGGCGGTGTTTTGTCCCAGGGCTTGCCGTTGATACGCACGGCCTCGAGCCAGTCGCGCACAAACTGTTTGTCGTAGCTCGGCGGGTTGCTGCCTTCAGCGAAAGCCTGCTCGTAGCCCTCGATGGGCCAGTAGCGCGAGGAGTCGGGCGTGAGCACCTCGTCCATCAGGGTGAGCGTGCCGTGCTCGTCCAGACCAAACTCGAATTTGGTGTCGGCAATGATGATGCCTTTGGTCAGCGCAATCTGCGCCGCCCGCTCGTAGATTGCGATGCTCACGCGCCGGATCTCGGCGGCCAGGGCCGGCCCGACGATCTGTTCGACCTGCTGGTAAGAAATGTTCTCGTCATGCTCGCCCGCCTCGGCCTTGGCTGCCGGGGTGAAGATGGGCTCGGGCAGGCGGCTGGCGTTTTTTAGACCTGCAGGCAGCGGCACACCGCAGACGGACTGGCTTCGCTGGTACTCCTGCCAGCCGCTGCCGGCCAGGTAACCGCGCACCACGGCTTCGACCGGGATGGGCTTGAGCCGCTTGACCAGCATCGAGCGGCCCTCGACCTGCGGCACCTCGGCCGCAGTGACCACGCCCTCGGGTGCTTGCCCGGTCAGGTGGTTGGGGCATAAATCCTTGAGCTTGTCGAACCAAAACAGCGCCATCTGCGTGAGGATCTTGCCTTTGCCGGCGATCGGCTCGCCCAGGATCACATCAAAGGCGCTCAGCCGGTCGCTGGCCACCATGAGCAGCCGGTCACTGCCCACTGCATAGTTGTCGCGCACCTTGCCGCGCGCCAGCAGGGGCAGGGAGGTCAGGGCGGAGGTGTGCAGGGCGTTAGGCATGGGGTGCTCACAAAGAAAAAGCCCGCTGCCGGACAGCGGGCCTTCCATTATGCGGGGAGAGCAGACGGGTGCTTCAGTGCACCACCTGCGCCAGTGCGCCCCGGGCGTATTGCGTGGCCATGATCTGCACGCCTTGGGGTTTGACGCGGGCGCCCTGGCCTTCGCAGCCGAACTGCAGGTAGCGTGCCTTGCAGACTTGCTTGGCCGCTTCGCGGGCGGGCTTAAGCCATTCGCGGGCGTCGAATTTGTCGGGGTTTTCGGCCAGAAACTTGCGCACCGCGCCGGTCATGGCCAGGCGGATGTCGGTGTCGATGTTGATCTTGCGCACGCCGTGCTTGATGGCCTCTTGAATCTCTTCGATCGGCACGCCGTAGGTTTCTTTCATCTTGCCGCCGTATTGGTTAATGACGGCCAGCAGTTCTTCGGGCACGCTCGATGAGCCGTGCATCACCAAGTGGGTGTTGGGAATGCGGCGGTGAATCTCCTTGACCCGCGAGATCGCCAGAATGTCGCCGGTGGGTTTGCGGCTGAATTTGTAGGCGCCATGGCTGGTGCCAATCGCAATCGCCAGGGCATCGAGTTGGGTGGCTCTGACGAAGACGGCCGCCTCTTCCGGGTCGGTGAGCATTTGGCTGTGGTCGAGCTTGCCTTCGGCGCCGATGCCGTCTTCCTCGCCGGCCTCACCGGTCTCCAGATTGCCCAGGCAGCCCAGCTCGCCCTCGACGGTCACGCCGACCTGGTGTGCCATTTCGACCACCTTGCGCGTGACGTCGACGTTGTAGTCAAACGAGGCGGGGGTCTTGCCGTCCTCCAGGAGCGAGCCGTCCATCATCACCGAGCCAAAGCCCAGGGAAATCGCGCCCTGGCAGACCTTGGGGCTGGTGCCGTGGTCCTGGTGCATGACCAGCGGAATGTGTGGCCATTGCTCGGCCGCCGCCTGGATCAGGTGCTTGATGAAGGGCTCGCCCGCATACTTGCGCGCCCCGGCGCTCGCTTGCAGGATGACGGGCGCGCCCACCTCGTCGGCTGCCGTCATGACGGCCTGCACCTGCTCGAGGTTGTTGACGTTGAAAGCGGGAATGCCGTAGTGGTTCTCGGCCGCGTGGTCGAGCAACTCGCGCATGGAAACGAGGGCCATGGTGCTGTCCTGAAGGGAGGTTGGGAGGCGGGCCCAGCCGGCTTGGTAACCGGTTGGTAACTGGCCGCGATTTTACCGGCCCTCATTGCGGTAAGGGCGCGGCGGCCACCAAAGAGGCCGCGCCCGGGCCCGGTCAACCCACCCGGCAGATCTTGAGCATGTTCGTGCCCCCTGGCGCGCCCATGGGCTCGCCGCAGGTGATGGCGTAGATGTCGCCGCCTTGCACGATGCCGCGCTTGAGCAGGTGACCTTCGGCCTGCATGAGGGCGGTGTCGCGATCGGCTGAGGTGTCCATCAGCAGCGGCCGCACATTGCGGTACAGCGCCATCTTGCGCTGCGTGCTCAGGCGTGGCGTGAGCGCGTAAATCGGGGTGCGAATATCGTGCCGACTCATCCACAGCGCGGTCGAGCCGCTGTCGGTCAGCGCCACGATGGCCTTGGCACCCAGATGCTGGGCCGTGAACAGCGCGCCCATGGCAATCGACTGATCGATGCGCTGAAAGGTCTTGCCCGTGAAGTCGGCGTCGATCTCGTGGCCGCTGGCCTTCTCAGCTTCCAGGCAGATCTTGGCCATCTCTTCGACCGTCTCCAGCGGGTACTTGCCGGCGGCGGTCTCTGCGCTGAGCATGACCGCATCGGTGCCGTCGAGCACCGCGTTGGCCACGTCGCTGACCTCGGCGCGCGTGGGCACCGGGTTGACGATCATGCTCTCCATCATCTGCGTGGCGGTGATCACCACTTTGTCGTCGGCGCGGGCCATGCGGATCATCTGCTTTTGCAGCGCCGGCACCGCGGCATTGCCGACCTCGACCGCCAGATCGCCGCGCGCGACCATGATGCCGTCACTGGCGCGCAGGATTTCCTCGAGCCGCGGAATCGCCTCGGCCCGCTCGATCTTGGCGATCAGCCCGGGCTTGTGCTTGTAGGCCGCCGCCGCCACGTTGCACAGTTGGCGCGCCATCTCCATGTCGGTGGCGTTTTTGGGAAAGCTCACGGCCACGTAGTCGGCCTGGAAACTCATGGCGGTCTTGATGTCCTCCATGTCCTTGGCGGTCAGGGCCGGCGCGGTCAGGCCGCCACCTTGCTTGTTGATGCCCTTGTTGTTGGACAGCTCGCCCCCGAGCTTGACCGTGGTATGCACCTGCTCGCCTTTGACCGCATTGACGGTGAGCACGATCAACCCGTCGTTGAGCAGCAGCACATCGCCGGCCTTCACGTCGCGCGGCAGCTCTTTGTAGTCCAGGCCCACGCCCTGCAGATCGCCGGGCTCTGTGCGCGACGCGTCGAGGATGAACTTTTCGCCGGCCACCAGCATGACCTTGCCCTGGGCAAACTTGCCCACCCGGATCTTGGGCCCCTGCAGATCGGCCATGATGGCCACCTCGCGGCCGGCGCGCTGCGCCGCCTCGCGCACCAGGCGGGCCCGCTCGATGTGGTCTTCTGCCTTGCCGTGGCTGAAATTGAGCCGCACCACGTTGACGCCGGCGACGATCATTTTCTCCAGCAGGTCCGGATCGCTGCTGGCCGGCCCGAGGGTGGCAACGATCTTGGTGGCGCGGCTGGGCATAGGCAAGTCTCCTGTGTTGGGGCTTTGCATTCTCACACAGCGTTTGTGCGCGGCATTACGGGGTCGTTACCATGGCCCCACCACCGGGCGACGCATTTAGGGGCTGAGCGTGCCGGTCACGGGGATGCGGCCGTTGAGCAAGCCCGTGAACCGCTGGCCCTGGACTTCGCCTTGGAGCTGGTAGCGTGTGTTGCCCCGCGCAAAGTCCAGGCTGAGTCGGCTGCCGGCGATCTTGCTGTCTTCAATGAGCGCGATGCGGCTGCCGCCCGCAAAAACCTGGGCGTCAAAAAACTGCTTTTTCTGGCGCACTTGCATCGACAGGTTGGGCAGGTCCGGCGCTCCAGCAAAGCTCCAGCGCCCCTCGATGCGGGCCGGCACGGTCCACAAAAAGGCCTGCTCGCCCGATTCGCTGCGAATAATCTGGTCTGGCGTCCAGGACTCGATGCGGAAAATGTTGGACACCACCCGCGTGCCCGGCCGCATCGCGAGCAGGCGCGGCATCAGCTTGGCGTTGAGGGCTTCACCGAGGTAGAGGGTGACCACCGTGGCCTCTGAAAAATCTTCCACAAAGATATCGCCGCGCTTGAAGGTCACCAGGCTTTCAAGCTGCGCCCGTTTGGCGTTGCGCTGCGACAGCGCCACCAAGTCCGGGTTGTACTCAATGCCCACGGCGCGCACCCGGTACTTGCGCGCCGCCTCGATCGGGATGATGCCGTCGCCCGAGCCCAGGTCGTAGACGATGTCCTGCCGTGTGACCCGGGCCGCATCGAGCATCTTGTGCACCATGTCGAGCTTGGAGGGCACCCAGATGATGTCTTTGCCGGCAATGGCCATGCGCAGGCGGTACTGCTCGTCGCCGTAGTTGGTCGAGGCGCACCCGCCAAGGACCAGTGTTGCGGCCAGCAGCAGGAGTTTGAGGGGCTTGAGCAGGTTCATCTTGGGTCGGGGCGAGGGGTGGGTGGGCTGCCAGCGGCGTTTGGCGCGCGGCCTGCGCAGGGGGCGCGGCGATTCTCACACACCCGGCCCGCCCGGCAAGGCCCCGCGCGTGGACACGCCCGCTTGTGCCTGCGATCATGCGCTCCCATAACGATCTTGGCATGATCTTTGAAATGATTGCCCCTACTGTGCCCCAAGCCGTCTTGCAGTTCTGGTTTCATGAAGTCACCCCTGCCCAATGGTGGAAGGTCGACCCCGCTTTTGACCGCCTGATGGCCGAGCGTTTTGGCCCGCTGCATCGGCAAGCCTGTCAGGGCGAGCTGTTTGAGTGGCGCGCCGATCCGCGCGGACGCCTGGCCGAGGTGATC
>CANHDQ010000076.1 GCA_947459405.1 Comamonadaceae bacterium | reverse complement strand
CGAGGGGGTCGAGCTCATGCGGCGCGAGCTGTTCGAAATCCGCAACCTGCTCAGCTCAGAGCCGCAACTGGCCTTCTGAGTTCGGCGCGCCCGCTCCGATGGGCAGGCGTGCCCCAGGCCATGTCGAACTTCCGGGCACCAGATGCTCGCTTGCCTCGAGTCCATAGCGGGCAAGGCTATAATCGTCGTCTTCGGTGTGTGGCGCAGCCTGGTAGCGCACTTGCATGGGGTGCAAGGGGTCGAAGGTTCGAATCCTTTCACACCGACCAAATTCCAACTCGCCTGGGCCAGCCACTCAAGACCGATTGAGCCAGGCTTGCCCGGTCAGTGCCTCGAACCCGCAAGTATCCTTGCGGGTTCTTTATGGCCTGGCGACAGGTGTTTTCACGGGTGTGGCGAGCGCTCGCCGGCTCACCGTTCTTATGGGCAGTTCGGTCATAATGCTGACCAGACAGCCGCCCTGCGCGGCTTGATTTGCACATTTCACCTTACTTGGTCTTCTTGACGGCTCGATGGCTTGGTGCCAGTTGCCAGTCGGCTAGAGCTCACCATGACCTTTTCTCGCATGCTGCCGGACAAGCGGAGACTGTCTTGGACCCTGGCCTTGTCGCTCGCTGCGGCGACGGCTCAGGCCGCCGGTATGGTTGACTTGCTCAATCTGGCCTTCGACAGCAACCCCGCGCTTCAAAGTCAGGCCAGTTTGGTGCGCGCCTCGCAGGCCGAGGTCAAGGGTGCGAACTGGCAGTTCTATCCCACCCCGTCGGTATCGGTTGAACAGGCCAGCGCCTCCAATCAAGACACGTCCTACAACAAGGACAGCCGGGTGACCACCTTTCGCCTGCAGCAGCCCTTGTGGACGGCAGGTCGCCTGACGGCTGGTGTCGGACGGGCCGAGGCCGCTACGGAGGCGGCGGTGGCCCAGATGGAAGAGACGCGGCTTCAACTGGCGCTGCGCACGATACAGGCCTGGGGTGAATGGCGTGCGGGACACCTCAAGCTGATCGCCCTGCGCGAGAGCCTACAGACTCACCAGCGCTTGGTGGCCTTGATTCAGCGACGCGTCGAGGCAGGGGTATCGGCGGTAGCCGACGAGGTCATGGCCCAGGGCCGCCTTGAGCAGACCCAGGCCGAGCTGGCGCTGGCGCAGGCGCAGCAGGTCTCGGCCCTTGCCCGGCTTGAGCAGCTGACCGGCCAGCGTATTGAGGGCGCTCAACTCGAAGGCTTGGACATCGGCCCGATTGAGCCGATCGAGCCTCTCGATTCAATGCTCGATCGCGCATGGCGCGTCAGTCCGACAGCGCGCAAGCTGGAGGCGCAGATCCGTCAGCAGGAGATGGATGTGCAGATCCGTAAGGCCCAGCTCATGCCCGAAGTTTATGCGCGTGCCGAGCATCAGCAAGGCAGCTTCAGCGCCTCCGGACTGAGCTCGGCCAGCCGCTTTTTTATCGGCTTGTCGGCCACCCCGGGCGCGGGCTTGTCGGCCTTGTCTGGCGTTGAGGCCGCCAACGCCCGGCTGCAGTCCCTGCAGGGCGATGTCGAGACGGCCCGACGAGGGCTGACCGAGCAGCTCAGTTTGGAGCATGTTTCGGCGCGCAGCCAGCAGCAGCGCCGACAAAGTCTGGTGGCCGGTCTGCGTTCGATCCAGGCCATGGTCGCTTCATGGGACCGGCAGTTTCTGGCAGGTCGCAAGACATGGGTCGAAGTGATGAACGCCGCGCGTGAGCTCGCCCAGGCCCAGACCACTTTGGCCGAGGTCGATGCCACCTATGTGGCGGCGACCTGGCGCCTGGCTGTGCTGTCTGAGGGCGTGGCGGCCATCGTCTCTGGTTTGGGCAGCCCGCTTCAGCCGGCGGGCCAGCAGTGAAAGTCAATCGCGCATGAACGTCTTGTTTCCTCTCCTCATGCGACTGGCGCAAGTGCAGTCAGAAGCGGTGGACCGGCTCGCCTTGCAGGCGGCCGTCGAGAAGATTGGCACCGACTCTGTGGAGCCGACGCCCAAGATGGCGCGCCAGACCGTCGATGGCTTGTTGCGCTCCTTGCAGTTGCCGGCGGCGCGCTGGCTGCGTGCGTCCTCGATCGATCCGTCGGCTTGTCCCTGTCTGATCCATCGGGCCGATCAGGGCTGGGCCTTGCTTCGCGGCCGCACCGCACAAAACGAGTGGCTGATCGAGACCTACGACCCGGCCACCCAGCGCTGGACCGAGACGCCTTTGCACGCCCTGAGCGATTGGACCGTGGCCAAGCTCAAGCTGGCCCGGCCCTACGATCCCGCAGGCAGCGTGGTCTACAAGCTCATACGCCGCGAAATCTTTGCGCCCAAGCGAATTTGGATCGAAGGCGTGCTGGCCGGCTTCATGATCAATCTGATCGCCCTGGCTGCCTCCTTCTACAGCATGCAGGTGTACGACCGCGTGGTGCCTACCGGTGCCAGCCAGACCTTGTGGGTGCTCACCACCGGCGTGCTGCTGGCCGTTTTCTTCGAGACCCTGGCCAAGCTGGCACGCTCGCGTCTTTTTGAGCAGCTCGTCGACCAGGTCGATCAGAAGCTGGCGCGTGAGGTCTACAGCCGCTTTTTGGCAATCCGGCTCGATCAGTTGCCACGCAGTGTGGGAACGCTGGCCTCCCAACTCAGGGGCTATGAGACTGTGCGCAGTTTTTTGACGGCGATGACCTCGCACCTGATGATCGATGTGCCGTTTGCCCTGCTTTTTCTGTTGGTCATCTTTTGGATCGGCGGCTCGCTGGCCATCATTCCCTTGGTCTTTTTCTGTCTTGCCCTGACCCTGGGCCTGGTTTTGCGCAACCGAGTCGATGGCCTGAGCAAAAAGGCCCAGGCGGCCAGCAACTTCAAGACCGGCCTGCTTGTCGAGACCATCGAGGGTGCAGAGACGATCAAATCGGGTCAAAGCGGCTGGCGCATGCTCTCGCGCTGGATCGGCACGACCGACGAGGCGCGCGGGGTTGAGCAGGATATGCGAAGGGTCAGCGAGTACTCCCAGTTTCTTGCCGCTGCCTTCCAGCAGGTGTCCTACGTGCTGCTGGTGGCCATCGGTGCCTTGCAGATTTCGCGTGGCGAACTGACCATGGGCGGTCTGATTGCATGCTCCATCCTGTCGGGGCGGGTGCTCGGGCCGGTGGCCGCCCTGCCCGATCGCCTGGTGCAGTGGGCCCACACCCGGTCGGCCTTGCAAGGGCTCGACCGGATCTGGACTTTGCAGGACGATCACCATGGCCAGGAGCAAGCCATCTCGCCGCAGACGGTCAAGGGGCACTACACCTTCGAGAAGGTGGCTGCCAGCTATGGGCAGGGTCAGGCGCTGGCGATCGCAGAGTTGCAGATCCGGCCGGGCGAGAAGGTCGGGGTGCTTGGCCCCATCGGTGCGGGCAAGACCACGTTTTTGCGTCTGCTCAGCGGCATGTACAAGCCGCAAGCGGGTATCGTCAAGATGGACGGACTCGATCTGGCGCACATCTCCAAGCCGGTGCTGGCCGAGCGCGTGGGTTACTTGCAGCAGGAGGGTCGCTTGTTTGCCGGCACCTTGCGTGAGAACCTGATCCTGGGGCTGATTGATCCGGGCGATGAAGTCATTTTGGAGGCGGCCCGGACCACCGGCTTGATGCAGTCCGTCATTGCCGCCCATCCACAGGGCCTGCAGCAGGCCATCTACGAAGGCGGCAGCGGCTTGTCATCGGGCCAGCGCCAGCTGGTCAACCTGACCCGGGTCTTCCTGCGCAGGCCACGCATCTGGCTGCTCGATGAGCCGACCGCCTCGATGGACGGTGCGCTGGAGCAGCACATCATCGGCGCCTTGGCCAAAAGCCTGCAAAGCGAGGACGTGTTGGTCGTGGTGACGCACAAGCCTGAACTGCTGCGTCTGGTCAACCGCATCATTGTGGTGGCCAATCACCAGATCGTCATGGATGGGCCTAAGGATGCTGTGTTGCAGCGCCTGAGTGCTGGACGTCAGGCGGGTGCGCCAGCCGGGGCAGCGCCGGGCCCCAACGCACAAGGAGTGGCGGCATGAGTGAGCGTGTTTCCGGCCCCCGGTCGTCTCTGATCGCCGTTCTGGCCGCGATGTTTCTGGCCTTTTTGGCCTGGGCTGCGTGGTTCGAGATCGATCAGACCGTGCGTGCCCAAGGCTCGGTCATCACCAGTGCCCGCACCCAGATCATCCAGGCGGCCGATGGAGGGGTGCTCTCTGAAATCTTGGTTCAAGAAGGACAGGAGGTCAAAGCAGGGCAGAAACTGGCCGTATTGGAGAAGGACCGCAGCAACGCCGCTTACGAAGAAAGCCGGTCCAAGGTGGCGGCGTTGCAGGCCGGGCTGATCCGCGCCAGGGCAGAGTCCAACGAGACCAAGCCGGTTTTTCCGGCCTCGGTCCGCGCTTATCCCGAGTTCGTGGCCGCGCAAGAGCGCCTCTATGCCCAAAAGCGTGCAAGCCTCAACGATGCGACCGGCGCCCTTGAAGACGCCCTCAAGCTTGCGCGCGAAGAGTTGCAAATGAACCAGGGCCTGCTCAAGTCCGGTGACGTCAGCCGCCTTGAGGTGATGCGCGCGCTGCGCCAGGTCAGTGAGCTGGAGGCGCGCCTGAGCGAGGTTCGTAACAAATATGCGCAGGAAGCGCGCCAGGAGGTCACCAGACTGGAGGACGAGCTGTCCTCACAGCGTTACAAGCTCGAGGAAAGGCGCAGCGTGCTCGAGCACACCGACCTGATCGCGCCCGTGGCGGGCATCGTTAAATACCTGCGGGTCAACACGATCGGGGGCGTTTTGCGCGGCGGGGATGAGCTGATGCAGATTTCGCCGACCGAAAGCGATATGGTGATCGAGGCCAAGATCAACCCTGTTGATATCGGTCAACTCGAACTCGGTCTGCCGGTGCTGGTCAAGCTCGATGCCTTCGATTTTTCCGTCTACGGCATGCTCACCGGCAAACTGACCTACCTGAGCTCCGACACTCTGGTCGAGCAGGGCGCCAATGGGCAGACCATGAGCTACTACCGGGCCCACGTGCGCATCGATGCGAACCAGGCCAACGCCATGCTTGCGCGTGTTTCGCTCAAGCCGGGCATGACCTCGACGATCGATATCAAGACCCGCACCCGCAGCGTGCTGCGTTACCTCCTAAAGCCTGTCATTAAAACGTTCTCTGGTGCGCTCAACGAGCGTTGAGCGTCTGTATTCCCAAAGGCTCTTGCATGCATATTGGAATCTTGGAAGACGATCCCACCTTGGCCCAGCATCTGGCCCAGGTGGTCGAATCGGCTGGCCACAGCACGGCCACCTTCAATACCGCGCGTGCGTTTTTGACGGCGTTGGCCCGACACACCTTTGACCTGCTGGTGTTCGACTGGAAGCTGCCCGATCAGGACGGCATCAAGGTGCTCAAGCAGCTGCGCAGCTCGTTTCAAAGTGACACGCCGGTCATCTTTTTGACGGCGGTGCACGACGAGCAGGCCATCGTCGCGGCCTTGGAGGCCGGCGCCGAGGACTATTGCGTCAAGCCGCTTCGGCCCGCTGAGTTCCTGGCCCGCATCGCCGCCTTGAAGCGGCGCATCTACCCGGTGCGTCAGGGCACGGGGCCGCAAACCTATCACGGCTACACCTTTGATCTGGTCGAGCGCGAGATCACCTGGGCCGGTGGCAAGGCGCAGTTTTCCGGCAAGGAGTTCGAACTGGCCCGCTTCATGTTTGAAAATGCCGACCGCTCGTTGGCCCGTGAGCGTTTGATGCAGGAGGTCTGGGGACGCGAAGACGATCCTTTTTCGCGCACCCTCGATGTGCACGTCTCGCGCATCCGCTCGCGCCTTGGGCTCAACGGCATGTCCAGCTTGCGTTTGCGGTCTGTGCACGGATTTGGCTATCAGCTCATCACCTACGCCTCTGTCGGGCAGGAAGAGTAAGGCCGAGCGGGGCTCGCCGCGATTGAGCGTGGCCTGGCCAGTGCGCCGTGGCTTGCCCTGGCCTGCTTAGGGCTGACGCTGCGCCAGGGTGGTCGCCGTTGCCGCATCGGGGCGCGCCTGAGCCCTGGGGTCGATCGCCGGCGGCAAGGCGGCCAGCCGAACGCTTTCAGCCCGGGTCACGATGCCCAGACTTTGTGCGGACTTGTGGTGGTAGACCGTGCACTCATCGGCGCTGGCTTGCGCCGACGGGCAGTGCCTCGGGGCGCGGTCGGCTGCTTTCGCGGTCGCATCGTCGGGCACCACCAAGAAGCCAGAGGGATCGGTCATTTTGTAGATGGCCCGCCCCATCACCTCGGCATCAAACTTGGACCCCATGCGGTGCTTGTAATAGTCCAGCATGATCGGCGCCGAGGCGTCGCTGAACTTGCCGGTGCGGCTGTTGTAGGGGCCGTGGATACCGATCACGCTTGGCCGACCGCCGGCATCGTGTGCAAACTGACGCTGCTCGCCGGCCATGAAGATCAGCGAGCATGCTGACATGCAAGGACCCCAGGCCACGGTCGTGATGCGCAAACCTTCCAGCCAGCGTGCAATGCGCAGGCTGGTGACTAAGGCGCCCCCAGGGGAGTTGACCAGGATCAGACGGCGCACCGGCTCACTTTCATGGGCGGCTTGAAGGGCCAGCTCATCGCCCAGGACGATGGTCCCGCTGGCGTACAGATCATCGCCATCGCGGTGCAGGCTCAGCGCATGGGCCAGGCCTCCTAGGCTGAAAATCAGCAGGATAAGAAGGTGGCGAAGGCAGCGAACGCGGGCCATGATGACAATCCAGTTGTTTAACAATCTGGAATAATTATTTTCGATTCACATTCAAATTTCAAGTACAAAAGTTGACCTTTGAGTTCGTTTTTTAGAACAAATAATCGTCAAAAGTATTTTTGTCATGACTTTCGGACTTGAAATACACAGACATCACGTTAAATTTTCAGTAATTAACTTTTTGCATCCGTATAAATGTCTCTAAACGTATCTTATCTGTTTCGTGCTTGCCCGCTTTAGTTGTGCTGGAGGGTGTCCAAAAGCCAACTTTTTGGGGTGAGGGCACAGCGGGTTGGTCCAAAGGCCGCTTGACGCTCAAGGCCGATCGATCGTTCGGCCGCCGCGTCTCAAGCGATCACAGGGTTTTGCAAAGCAGCACAGGGGCACAGCACCGACAATCGGGCGATGCAGATCCAGCACTTGCTGTTTTCACAGGGCTTTGGGACGCGCCGTGTCTGCGCCGGACTGGTCGAGCAGGGCTGGGTGGAAGTGGAGGGGCAGTTGGTGACCGATCCCGCGCACACCGTGGTGGCGCAGGGCCTGCGCTACCGGGTGCAGGGCGTGACTTGGCTCTACCAGGAGCGCGCCTACCTCATGCTCAACAAGCCAGCCGGTTACGAGTGCTCGCACCGGCCCGGCGCTTGGCCGAGCGTCTACACCTTGCTGCCGCCGCCGCTGCGCCAGCGCGGAACGGGCGCCGTCCCGGGCGTGCAGGCAGTGGGTCGGCTGGACCAGGACACCACCGGCCTGCTGCTGCTGTCCGACGACGGCCGCTTTATCCATCGCATGACTTCGCCACGCCACCATGTGCCCAAGGTCTACGAGCTTGAACTGCGCGATCCGCCCACGCCGCAGCAGGTCAGCCGCTTGCTCTCGGGCGTCGCGATCGAGCCGGGCAGTGCGGCCGTGCGCGCGGCCGCGTGTTCGATCACAGGGGCGCAGGCCATGCAATTGACGCTGACTGAGGGCAAGTTCCACCAGGTCAAACGCATGCTCATGGCAGTCGATAACCCGGTTGAGCGTCTGCACCGCTCGCGGATCGGAGAGCTGGAGCTGCCTGCCGATCTGGCGCCTGGTCAATGGCGATGGCTGCAGCCCGCTGACCTGGAGGCCTTGCGATGAGGTCCGTGGTTGACGATCGCCGGGCGTGCCGCCGGTCGGCCCCAACCGACGCCACGGCACCCCTTGCCTGGGGGCGCGACATGGCCGCCTTTGCGCTCAGTGGGCGCGGGCCTCAAGCCCTTGCCCCGATGCAGCCCATGTCTTCTTCTTTGAGGACAATCGCGGTATGTTGGAGTTGACCCGCAGATCCTGGCTGGCCCTTGCCGCTGTGCCTTTGGGTGGTTTGCCCTTGAGCAGCGCGCAGGCGCAGGCCTTGCCCCAGCCCGGCGCGCCGCAAACGCGCAGCGGGACCCCGGTGCAAAGTACAGCCCAGGTGCCGAGCGTGCTGCCTGGCCAGGGCGCCTTGCCGATTTTTGTGCTCAATTCGCTCGATGGCAGCGTCAGTGTGATCGATCCCCAGAGCTGGAACGAGGTGCGGCGCATCCCGACGGGCAAGGAGCCGCATCACCTCTACCTCACGCCCGACGAGAAGTCGCTGATCGTGGCCAATGCCGCCTCCGACTCTCTGACTTTCATCGATCCGCGCACGGCGGTGGTGCAGCGCACGTTGCGCGACATCCTCGACCCCTATCACCTGCGTTTCTCGCCGGACATGAAATGGTTTGTCACGGCCGCCAACCGGCTTGACCACGTCGATCTGTACCGCTGGGATGGGGCGAATCCGACTTTGGTGCGTCGCATTCCCACGAGCAAGACCCCCAGCCACCTGTGGATCGACAGCCGCAGCACCACCGTCTACGTCACGATGCAAGACAGCGACGAGCTGGTGGCCATTGACCTGGGCGCGCAGGCCATCAAGTGGCGTGTCAAGACCGGTGCGATGCCCGCTGACGTCTACGGTCTGCCGGGCGACAAGCACCTGCTGGTGGCACTGACCGGCAGCGATGCGGTCGAGGTGTTCGATGTGTCCGCGCCAGTGGCCATGAAGATGGGTCACATCCGCACGGCCGCCGGAGCCCATGCCTTTCGTGCGCTCGGTGACGGTCGGCATGTCCTGGTGAGCAACCGGGTGCACAACAGTGTCAGCGTGATTGATGTGCAGACCTTGCAGGTGGTGCGGCAATTTGCCGTACCCTCCGGGCCCGACTGCATGGAGGTCTCTCGCGACGGCAAGACGCTCTACGTGACTTCGCGCTGGGCCGCGAGGCTGTCGGTGGTGGACCTGACCGCCGGCCGGCTCGTGCGTCAAGTGCGCGTGGGGCGCAGCCCCCACGGCGTCTGGACCCTCGACCATGCGGCACGTTGATCTTCTGGGCCGTCTGGCCCGCCGCATCATGGCGGCCCTGTTTCTGATCTCGCCTTGGCCAGCGACGGCCACCTGCCCGGCGCCGCAGGAGACGGTGTACCTGACGTTCGATACGGGCCACATGGGGGTGGCGCCGCTGATTGCCGAAGTCCTGCGCAAGCACGCGGTCCCCGTCACGTTTTTTGGAGCCCATGAGCGCACGCAAAGTGGAGACGGCAGCCTCGGTGATGCCTGGGCCCCCTGGTGGCGCGATCGTGCCGGCGAGGGCCATGCATTTGCTTCACACACCCACGATCATGCGTATTGGCTGGCCGATTTGCCGGCGCGCGAAGGTCAGCCGCAATTTCGCATACGGCCCTCAGCCGGTCCGCTGGCAGGACAAACTTTGAACTGGAGCGCGGCGCAGTACTGCCAGGAGCTTGACCGTGCCAGCCGGCGCCTGCAGCAAATCACCGGACAGCTTCCTTTGCCGCTGTTTCGCGCCCCTGGTGGCAAGACGTCGGCGGCGCTTTTGCAAGCGGCCCGTGGCTGCGGCTATTTGCACGTGGGTTGGGCCCCCGCCGGTTTTTTGGGTGACGAGTTGCCCAGCGACCGTTATCCCAATCAGCGACTGCTTGATCAGGCGCTGCGCAACATCCGCGGTGGCGACGTGCTGGTGGCGCACCTGGGCATCTGGTCACGGCAGGATCCCTGGGCGCCGGCAGTGCTCGAGCCGCTGATCATCGGGCTCAAGCGCCGCGGCCTGTGCTTTGCCACCTTGCGCGAGCACCCCCAGATGCGCCAGTGGATTGACGCCCAAGGCGGGGCGGTGATTCAAAAGCGCTTGCAGGGGGCTGCGTCGTGATAGAGGCGCTCTGGCAAGCGGGCGCGCAGGCTTTTGCCAGCGCACAGCAGATGCTGTTTGAGCCGCTGGCGCCGCTGCTTCACGCGGTCGGCCTGGCGCACTTGCTTGAAGACGCTTACGCTGCCTGTGGCTGGTTTTTGCTGGGCCTGATGCAGGTGGGTGTGATGCTGCTGGTCCTGTTGCCTCTTGAGCGCTGGCGCCGCCTGGAGCCTGTGACCGATCGGGCTGCGGTACGCACCGACATCGTCTACACCTTGATCCACCGGCTCGGCCTGTTCCGTCTGAGCCTGTTTTTCGCGCTCGATCCGCTTTTCAAGAGCCTGTTTGGCCAGCTTCGTGCCCAAGGCATGCCCACTTGGCACCTCGACCAGCTTTGGCCGGGCGTGAGCGATCAGGCGCTGGTGAGTTTTTTGATCTATCTGGTGGCCTTCGATTTTCTGGCCTACTGGATCCACCGGGGCCAGCACCGTTGGTCCTGGTGGTGGCAGTTGCATGCGCTGCACCACTCGCAGCGCCAACTGACCCTGTGGAGCGACAACCGCAACCACTTTCTTGACGATGTGCTGCACGACTGCCTTTTGGTGGTGGCGGGCCAACTCATCGGTGTGGCCCCGGAGCAGTTCATGGCGCTTGTCGCCTTGACGCAGCTCAGCGAGAGCCTGCAGCATGCCAACGTGCGCATGCCGTGCGGCCCCCTGATCGAGCGTCTATGGATCACGCCGCGCTTTCACCGTGTCCACCATGGCATCGAGTCGGGTGAGCGCAATTACGGTGTGCTGCTGCCATGGTGGGACATGATCTTTGGCACCGCACGCTTTGATCTGGGTGCCGGCCCCACGGGCCTGATGGACCAGATCACGTCCCGCCGCGATTACGGCCAGGGCTTGTGGGCTCAGCAGTGGCTGGGGCTCAAGCGGCTCGTGCGAAGGGCTTGAGGATGATGGGTGCGGTGATCGACGCATTCTGGCGGGCGGCGGCCTATTGCCTGCACCCGCGGGTGATTGCGCTGTCTTTCTTGCCGCTGCTCATCACGATCGCCGCTGCGCTCGGGCTGGGCTATTTCTTCTGGGACGAGGCCGTCGACGGCCTGCGCCAGCAGCTTGAAACCTGGGCCTGGGTCCACCTCCTCTACAGCGGCCTGCAAACCATCGGCTTGGGCGGTCTGCGCTCGGTCATGGCGCCGGCCATGCTGCTGTTCTTGTGCATTCCTTTCATCATCATGGCCTGCTTGTTGATGGTGGCCTTTTTCATGACACCCGCCATGGTCGCGCTGGTCGGCGAGCGGCGTTTCGCGCAGCTCGAGCGCAAAAAAGGCGCTTCGCTTGCCGCCAGCATCTTGTGGTCCCTGGGCTCGACCCTGGCGGCCTGTCTGGCCTTGGTGCTGTCGATACCGCTTTGGCTGGTGCCTCCGCTGGTGCTCATCGTGCCGCCCTTGATCTGGGGCTGGTTGAGCTACCGGGTGATGACATTCGACTGCCTGGCCGATCATGCCAGTGCGCAGGAGCGCCAGCGCATCTTGCAAGAGCGACGTGTGCCGCTGCTGTTCATGGGCCTTTTTACCGGCTATCTCGGGGCCTTGCCCAGTGTGCTGTGGGCATCGGGTGCCATGTTCATCGCGATGGCACCGGTGCTCCTGCCCCTGGCCATCTGGATCTACACCTTGATCTTCGCCTTCTCCTCGCTGTGGTTCTCGCACTACTGCTTGGCCGTGCTGGACAAAACCCGAAGAGACGCTGCCCTGGCTGCGGCGGCACCGGCCTTTGAAATCGTCTCACGCCTGGAGTCAGACCCCGGATCGGCTTGAGCCTGGGCCTGCCCCACACTCTCAAGCCCGTGGGTTGACCTGCGCGGCGCGCCAAGGCCCCGCCGCAGGCGGACGCGGTTAACGGGCTTCTTTGATCAGATTGCCTTCGGCCCACCAGCCGTTCATGGGCGCTCGCCCGTCGCTAAAGCGCAAGATGCCGCGACCGTCAAACTTGCCCAGTTGCAACCTGCCTTCATAGACCCATTGGGCTG
>CANHDQ010000075.1 GCA_947459405.1 Comamonadaceae bacterium | reverse complement strand
GGTCAAGGTGCTCGACTGGCGCACCGTGGCGGCCAGTGAATCGGTGGCCGCCGCCTTGCAGCTCGAACCGGGCAGCCCGGTGCGCAAGGCCGTGCGTCGGCGAAGCTCGCGCGAAGGGCCGCTGTCGCACATCACCACCTACATGCCGCAGTCGCTGCTTGCCGGCGTGTCCAGGCGTGCGCTGGCGGGCAAGCCCTTGCTGCAGCTGCTTGAGGAATCGGGCGTCGAGCTGGGCCGGGCGCAGCAGACGATTTCGGCGCGAGCCGCCGATGCGCAGGTCGCCGCTGAACTGGGCGTGGCCATCGGCACCGCCTTGCTGGCCGTGCGCCGGCTGGTCTTCGATGCCCAGGACAGGCCGGTGCAGTGGCTCGAGGGCTTGTACCGCCCCGACCGCTACGAATACCAGATGGAGGTCTCACGCATCGGCAGTGTCGATGCGCGCATCGCCGTCAAACAGCAAGAGCAGGGCGCTGCAGGGGGCGCTGTGCAGGTCCAACAGGAGGGCAATCGGTGAAGACCCAGGACGCGCCGGCGCAGACGCTGGCTCAAAAACTCATCGCCCGTGCAGCCGGACGCGAGCATGTGGCCGTCGGCGAGATCGTCAACTGCCAGGTCGATCTGGCGATGTTTCACGACTCCTCCGGCCCGCGCCGCCTCAAGCCCATGCTTGAGGAACTCGGCGCTCAGGTTTGGGACAAGTCGCGCATCGTTCTGGTCATGGACCACTACGTGCCCGAGCAGGACGATGACTCGCGGCGCATCGTGCGCATCGCCCGCGACTGGGCGCGCGAGCAGCAACTGCCGCACGTCTACGACGGGCAGGGCATATGCCACGTGGTGCTGCCGCAAAAAGGGCATCTGCGGCCGGGCCTTTTTTGCGTTGGCGGTGACTCGCATTCGCCCACCGGCGGCGCCTTCGGTGCTTACATGTTTGGCATCGGCAGCACCGAGATGCTGGGCGTGGTGGTCACCGGCCAGATCTGGGTGCGCGTGCCGCAAACATTGCGCATGCGCTGGGACGGTCGGCTGGTGGAGGGCGTGAGCGCCAAGGACATGATGCTGCACATGATCGGGCGCTTTGGCATGAACGGGGGCCAGTACCAGGCGGTGGAGTTTTGCGGCGAGGCGGTGCGCGCGCTGTCCATGCAGGAGCGCATGACCTTGTCGAACATGAGCGCCGAGATGGGTGCCCAGGCCGGCCTGATTGCGCCCGATGAGGTCACGCGCGAGGCGCTGGCGCTGGCCGGCGTGCACGAGGTCGACATCGAGGGCTGGGAGACCGATGAGCAGGCCCATGCCATCGTCCACGGTTTCGATGCGGGGGCTCTTGCGCCCCAGGTGGCCGCCCCGCACAGCCCGGCCAATACACGCGCGGTCGACCAGTTTGGCGACACGGCGGTGCAGGTGGCTTATATCGGCGCGTGCACCGGCGCCAAGCTCGACGATCTGCGGGCCGCGGCCCAGGTTTTCGAGCGCGCCGGCGCGCAGCGGTTGCCCGATGGGGTGCGACTGATGGTCGCCCCGGCCAGTCAGCAAGACCAGGCGCAGGCCGAGTCTGAGGGCATCATGGAGCGGCTGCGCGGACTCGGCGCGCAGGTGCTGCCCACGGCCTGCGGCGCTTGTTCGGGCTACGGCGGCAGCATTCCTGACGGCGCGAACGTGATTGCCACGACCGCCCGCAATTTCAAGGGCCGAATGGGCTCGGCCACAGCGCAGGTCTATCTGGCCTCGCCCTATACCGTGGCCGCCTCGGCGCTGCGCGGTCGCATCACCGATCCCCGTGAGGTGCTGGCATGAGCGCGCACACCGTCTGGAAGCTCGGCGCCGACATCGACACCGATCAGCTGGCCCCGGGCGCCTACATGAAGCTGGGCCTGTCCGATATTGCACGACATTGCCTGGAGGGTGTCCGGCCGGATTTCGCAGCGCGTGTGCGACCGGGCGACGTGATTGCAGCCGGCCCCAACTTTGGCATTGGCTCCTCGCGCGAGCAGGCAGCCGGCGCCCTGGTGGAGCTGGGCGTGCGGGCGGTGATCGCGCCGTCCTACAGCGGTCTGTATTTTCGCAATGCCTTCAATTTGGGGCTGCTGCTGCTGACCTGCCCGCAGGCCCAGTTGCTGGAGGAAGGCGAATCGATTGCGCTGGACTTGCCCGGCCGCGCCGTGGTGCGCGCCGACGGCCAGCGCCTAGCCTGCGAGCCGATTCCCGAATTTCTGCTCGAGATGGTGCAAGCCGGTGGCTTGCTCGCCCAGCTCAAGCAGCGCATGCAAGCAAAAAGGGAGGCTTTGTGAACACCCATCCCACCGTGGTCCGCGCCCCATCCATGCCGGACGGCACGCCCGAGGTGCCGGTGTGCATCGTCGGCGGCGGCTCCTGCGGCCTGAGCGCGGCCATTGCCTTGCGCCAGGCCGGTATCGAGGCGCTGGTGCTCGAGCGTGATGCCAACCCCACCGGCTCGACCGCCTTGTCTTCTGGCTTTATTCCAGCGGCGCAGACGCGGCTGCAGCGCGCGCTGGGCATCGAAGATTCGTACCAGCGGCTCATCGATGACGTCATGAAAAAGGCCCATGGCCAAGCGCCCCTGCACCTGGTCGAGGCTTATGTGCACGCGGTCACGCCGGCCATTGACACGCTCGAACGTCTTGGCCTGCCCTTTGAAATCGTCGACGGATTTCTCTACCCCGGTCACAGCGTGCGGCGCATGCACACCATGCCCGAGAAAACCGGCGCGACCTTCATGACGCGGCTGGCGCAGCTGGCCTCAGACCTGGGCGCCGATGTGCTGGGCCAGGCGCTGGTGCGCCAGTTGTGGATCGCAAGCGACGGCCGCGTGCTCGGAGTGGGCTACCAAAGGCCCGACGGCCAGATGGAGCACCTGGCCTGCCAGTACCTGCTGCTGGCCTGCAATGGTTTTGGGGGCAATACACAGATGGTGCGAGAGCTGTTGCCCGAGATGACCGAGGCCGTATTCGCCGGTCACCAGGGCAACGACGGCACCGCGATCAGCTGGGGGCAGCAGCTTGGCTGGCGCATGGGCGATCTCGATGCTTATCAGGGTCACGGTTCCTGGGCCATGCCTCAAGGCGCACTCGTGACCTGGGCCTTCATCATGGAAGGCGGGGTGCAGATCAATGCGCGGGGTCAGCGCTTTAACGACGAGACGGGTGGCTACTCGGAAGCGGCCGTGCATGTGCTGGCCCAGCCCGGCGCTATGGCCTGGGACGTCTTTGACGCGCCACTGCTCGAGCTGTTGCGGGGCTTTCCCGACTTCCGCGATGCCGAGGCTGCTGGCGCGCTGCGCACCGCCGCCGATGTGCCCGCCCTGGCGGCCCTGATCGGCTGCGACCCGGCGGTCTTGCAGGCTACGCTCGACGAGATTCGCCCGGGCCACACCGACCAGCTGGGCCGGCGGTTCAGCCGTGCGCTGGCGCCGCCCTATTTTGCGGTCAAGGTCACCGGCGCCCTGTTTCACACCCAAGGTGGGCTGGAAGTTGATGCGCGCTGCCGTGTCATTGACCAGCAGGGGCAGGCCCTCGACAACCTCTACGCAGCCGGCGGTGCGGCGCGGGGCGTTTCGGGCCGTGGGGCCGACGGCTACATGGCCGGCAACGGCTTGCTCAGTGCTGTCGGCGGCGGCTGGCTGGCCGCCCGCGACATCGCGGCCCGGCTGGGCGCGGCCTGAGTCCGATCCGCGTCTGTCCTTTCGACTTTGAACCTCTGGATGCCCGACCATGACCCTCGCCACAAGACTGCAGCAACCCAAGGCCCTGTTGGCCCCGGGTGTCTATGACGCCTTTACCGCTTTGGTGGCCGAACAGGCTGGTTTTGAGGCGCTTTACCTCTCTGGCGCGTCGATCGCCTACACCCGGCTGGGTCGATCCGATGTAGGCCTGACCACGGCCAGCGAGGTCGCAGAGACCCTGGCGCGCATCACCGAGCGGGTGCAATTGCCGGTCATCGTCGATGCCGACACCGGCTTTGGCAACGCCCTGAACACGCAGCGCACCGTGCGCGCCTTCGAGCGCGCCGGCGCGGCCATGATCCAGTTGGAGGATCAGACCTTCCCCAAGCGCTGTGGCCATCTCGATGGCAAGGGTGTGGTGCCTGTGGCCGAGATGTGCGGCAAGCTCAAGGCGGCCCTTGATGCACGCCACAGCGCGAGCACCCTGATTCTGGCGCGCACCGACGCGGTGGCGGTCGAAGGCCTGGAGGCTGCGCTCGAGCGCGCCGAGCACTACCTGGCCTGCGGTGTCGACGCGCTCTTCATCGAAGCGCTGCGCAGCCCCGAGCAGATGAAGGCGGCCTGCGACCGTTTTGGCCATCGCATTCCTTTGCTGGCCAATATGGTCGAGGGTGGCAAGACGCCGGTGCACAGCGCAGCGGTACTGGGCGAGTTGGGCTTTCGCATCGTGATTTTCCCCGGTGGCACGGCCCGCGCCGTGGGCCATCTGCTGCGCCGCTACTACGCCAGCTTGCACCAGCACCAGACCACTGCGCCTTTCAAGGATGAAATGCTCGATTTCGATCAGCTCAATGCGCTCATTGGCACGCCCGAGTTGCTCGCGTTGGGCAAGCGCTACGACGGCCCCCAGACATGAGTGGCCCCAGGCCTTTGGACCACATCACCGTGGTCTCGCTTGAGCAGGCCATTGCTGCGCCGCTGTGTACCCGTCACCTGGCCGATCTCGGCGCCCGCGTGATCAAGGTCGAGCGGCCTGGCACGGGCGACTTCGCCCGCCACTATGACCAGCGTGCGCGCGGTCAGTCTTCGCATTTTGTGTGGGTCAACCGCTCCAAGGAAAGTCTGGCGCTCGACCTCAAGCAGCCGGCCCATCTGGCGGTGCTGCGCGCCCTGATCGACCGCGCCGATGTGCTGGTGCAAAACCTGGCGCCGGGTGCAACTGCGCGCCTCGGACTCGATGCGGGCACTTTGCGGGCCGCTCGCCCGGAGCTGATCGTGTGCGACATCTCGGGCTATGGTCAGGACGGCCCCAGCCGGCAGCGCAAGGCCTACGACTTGCTGATTCAGGCAGAAGCCGGTCTGATCAGCGTCACCGGTACGCCCGAGGCGCCTGCCAAAAGCGGCAATTCCATGGCGGACATTGCAGCGGGCATGTACGCCTACTCGGCCATCCTGGCCGCGCTCCTGCAGCGTGGCAAGACCGGCCAGGGCTCGCACATCGACGTCTCCATGCTCGAGTCACTGGTCGAGTGGATGGGTTACCCCCTGTACTACGCGATGGACGGCGCCAGCCCGCCGGCGCGTGCCGGTGCCTCGCATGCGGCGATACAGCCCTACGGCCCCTATACCGCCGGCGACGGCCAGACCGTGATCCTGGGCGTGCAAAACGAGCGCGAGTGGCATCGCTTTTGCGAGCAGGTGCTGACCCAGCCGCAATTGAGCACCGATCCGCGCTTTCACAGCGTCACCCGCCGCTGCGAAAACGAACCGGCCCTGCGCGCCATCATCGAGCAGGCGTTTGCCGCACTCAGCGCCGATCAGGTGAGCCAGCTGCTCGACGATGCGCAGATCGCCAATGCGCGCATGAACACCATGGCCGGTGTCTGGGCCCATCCGCAATTGCATGCGCGCGCCCGCCTGACCACCGTTGGCTCGCCCGCCGGCCCCTTGCCGGCCTTCTGGCCGCCTGCCAGCCAAAGCGGCTTTTCCCACCACATGGGACCTGTCCCTGAGGTGGGAGAGCACAACGAGGCCATCTTGCGCGAGCTGGGCATGAGCCTGTAGGGCGTTCAAAGTGCGCGGTGCGCGCAAGACTTTACCGCCCGAGGAACATGCGCCACGGGGGGGCCAGCTCCGGCAGCGCCAGCCGGGCGAGCATCACAGCACGAGCTGGTTGAGCTCGATGATGGGCAGCAGGACCGCCAGCACGATGAGCATGACGACGGCGCCCATGGCCACGATCAGCAGCGGCTCGAGCACGGTGGCCAGCTGCATGGCGCGGAGCTGCACCTCGCCGCTGAGTTGGGCTGCCGCACGCTGCAGCATGGTCGGCAGCGTTCCGGTCTGCTCGCCCAGGCGGGCGAACATGATCAGCAGCGTTGGAAAGCGGGGATGGGCCGAAAGTGCAGAGGCCAGCGAGGACCCCTCGCGCACCAGCACCAGCGCCTGCTGCGCATCGCGCCGCATGGCGCGGTTGCTCAAGGTGTCGGCGCCCGCTTGCAGGGCGCGCAAGATGGGTACACCAGCAGCGGCCAGCAGCGCCAGCGTTGCGGCAAAGCGCGCTGCGTTGTAGCCGCGTGCCAGTCGGCCCAGCACGGGCAGCTTCAGCCAGGCGGCATCAACCGACAGGCGCACGTCCTCGTTGCGCAGTGCCAGACGCAGCGTCAACATGCTGGCGGCCAGCAGCAGCAGGGCCCAAAGCCCCCAGGCTCGCACGAGCTCGCTGAGCGTCAGCATGGTCACGGTCAGCAGCGGCAGGGCCCGCTTGCTGCCGGTGAAAACCTCGGCCACCTCCGGCACCACATAGCCGAGCAGAAAGATCACGATGGCCAGCGCCACCGAGCTGACGATGGCCGGGTAGAGCGCGGCGCCGAGCAGCTTGGCGCGCAGGGCCAGGGCCGTTTCGAGCTCGCTGGCCAGGCTGTCGAGTACGCCCGAGAGCTCGCCGCTTTGCTCTCCTGCTGACACGACGGCGCGAAACGTGTCGTCGAACTCGCGCGGATGGTCGGCCAGCGCCTTGGCCAGGCTGGCGCCGCCATGGATCTGGGCGCGCAGCGCAGCCAGCAGGTTCTGCTGACGCTTGTCGGGCGCTTCCTCGGCCAGGACGGTCAAGGCGCGCTCGATCGGAAGCCCCGCGCTCACCAGGCTGGCCAGTTGTCGGGTGAAGATGGCCAACTGTGTGGCGTTCAGGGCGCGTGAGGGCCACAGCTCGCGCTGCAGCCACGAGCCAGCCTGAACGGCGCTCCCGCTTTGCACGGGCTCGACCTGCATGGGCAGCAGCTGGCGGGCGCGCAGCTGAGCGCGTGCGGCGCGTGCCGAGTCGGCCTCGATCACGCCGCGGCTGCTCTTGCCTTGCGCATCAACAGCTTCGTATGAGAAGGCAGCCATAGCGGGAACCGTGCGATCAGTCGCGCGTGATCCGCACGAGTTCTTGCAGGGAGGTCACGCCCGCTTGCACCAACCGCTGTCCGTCGTCGCGCATCAGCGTCATGCCCGCTGCGATGGCGGCGCTGCGGATGCTCGCCTCGGCGGCGCGGTCGTGAATGAGCCCGCGGATGGTGTCATCGGTCAGCAGCAGTTCGAAGATGCCGGTGCGGCCGCTGTAGCCGCTGTGCGCGCAGGCCGCGCAGCCCTGTCCGGCGCAGGACAGACACAGCTTGCGAACCAGGCGCTGGGCCAGCACGCCCAGCAGGCACGAGCTCAGCAGGAAGGGCTCGATGCCCATGTCGCCCAGCCGGGTGACGGCGCTGGCCGCATCGTTGGTGTGCAGCGTAGCCAGCACCAGGTGGCCGGTGAGCGAGGCCTGGATTGCGATCTGTGCAGTTTCAAAGTCACGGATTTCGCCGATCATGATGATGTCGGGGTCTTGCCGCAAGATGGCACGCAACGCACGCGCAAAATCGAGTTCGATGCGCGGGTTGACCTGGGTCTGGCCGACGCCGGGCAGCTCGTACTCGATCGGGTCTTCGACCGTCATGATGTTGCTGCGCGTGGCATCTAGCTGGCCGAGCGCGGCATACAAGGTGGTGGTCTTGCCCGAGCCGGTGGGCCCGGTAACCAAAATCAGGCCGTGCGGCTGTGCGATCAGACCCTCAAGGCGGCTGAGTGTCTGGCCCTGCATGCCGACGTCGGCAAGGCGCAGGCGCGGCCCCGATTTGTCAAGCAGGCGCAGCACGGCCCGCTCGCCGTGCGCGCTGGGCAGGGTGGAGACGCGCACGTCAAGCGCGCGGCTGCCGATGCGCAGCGAGATGCGGCCGTCTTGTGGCAACCGCTTTTCGGCGATGTCGAGCTCGGCCATGATCTTCAGGCGCGAGATCAAGGCCGCGTGCAGCGCGCGGTGCGGCTGCACCACCTCGCGCAGCCCTCCGTCGACGCGAAAGCGCACCGAGGAGTGGCGCTCATAGGGCTCGATGTGGATGTCGCTGGCACCCTCGCGCGCGGCCTGGGTGAGCAAGGCGTTGAGCAGCCGGATGATGGGCGCATCATCGGCCATCTCGAGCAGGTCCTCGACGGCGGGCAACTCCTGCATCATGCGTGACAAGTCGACATCCGATTGCACCTCGCTGACCACGGCGGCGGCGCTGGACTCGCCTTGCGCATAGGCGCTGCTGATGCGCTGGCTCAGCTCCTGCTCGGGCAGGTGGTGCAGGTCGGGCCTGATGTCGCCCTGACCGTGCTGGCGCAGCACCTCGGAGAGCGCCTGGCGGTCGCTGCGGCTGCTCAGCCACAGCGTGAGGTGGTCCGACTCCTGTCCAAGCAGCATCTGGTGGCTGCGTGCATAGGCATAGGGCAGCAGGTAGCGCATGCGCTCAGGGCCCGTTCGGTACGGCTGCCGGTGCCGGTGGCGCCACAGGCCTTGCGGTGCTGCCCGGTGCCCCTGGCAGGGTCGGCCGCCACAGCGGCGCGATGCTCGGGCCTTGGCCTGGCGCTGCGGGCGGCAGCACGGGCGCGCCTTGTAGTTGCAGGGCTGAGCTCGGTTGCGGCTGCGCGCTTTGCTGCAGCCCGCGCATGAGGTCGTAGCGATCGATGGACAGAGACTGCGTGGCGTTGGCATCGCGCACCACGATGGGCCGCAGAAAGACCATCAGGTTGCTTTTGCTGCGCTTTCGGGTTTCGCTGCGAAACAGGTGGCCGAGCAGCGGAATGTCGGCCAGCCCCGGAACCCGGTCAGCGTTGCCGGAGAACTCGTCTTGCAGCAAGCCGCCGAGCACGACGATGTTGCCGTCCTCAACGATCACGTTCGACTCGATCGAGCGCTTGTTGGTGATCAGGCCGCTGTTGCTGACGGCCGGCGAGATGCTCGAGACTTCCTGGTAAATCTGTAGCCGCACGGTGCCGTTTTCGCTGATCTGCGGTTTGACACGCAGGGTCAGGCCGACGTCGCGCCGCTCGATCGTCTGGAAGGGATTGACAGCGCCGGCAGTGCCGCTGTTGCTGCTGGTGTACTGGCCGGTCACAAAGGGCACGTTCTGGCCCACCACGATCTTGGCCTCTTCGTTGTCCAGGGTGAGCAAGGTCGGGGTCGACAAGATGTTGCCGTCACCGCTTTCTTGCAGGAAGCGGCCGAGCAGGCTCAGGGTGTAGGTGCCGCTGTTGCGGCTGAGCACGCCAAAGTTAAAGCCTCGGCCGGGCAGCACGGCGCCGCTGGCGGCCTGGCTTTGCAGCGTCAAGATGTTGTTGCCGCCCGTGCCGAAATTGGTTCCTAGAAGGCCGATGGTGCCGTCGCCGCGGCTGCCGATCGGCCCTTGCCACTGGATGCCGAACTCTTCGGCCTTGTCGGCCCGCACTTCCACGATCAGGCTCTCGACGAGCACCTGGGCGCGCCGGGTGTCGAGCTGGTCAATGACGGCGCGCAGCTGGCGGTACAGCGGCTCGGGGGCGCTGATGACCAGGGCATTGGTGGTGGGGTCGGCCTGAATCAGGCCACCGGTGTTGGGCTGGCTCGCAGCGGAGACGCTGGGCCCGCTTGGGCCAGCGCTGCTGGGCGCTGCCGGAGCCGTGCTGCCGGATCGGCTGTCGGTGGCAGCCATGGCCGCGCGCAGGGTGGCCGCCAGTTTCGTGGCCTCGGCGTTTTTGAGATAGACCACATGGATATTGCCCGCCGGTCCAGCCGGGCTGCCCGGTTGGTCCAGCCGTTGGAGCAAGCTGCGCGCAAGCGCGGCTCGGGCCGGGTTGGCCGCGCGGATGATGATCGCATTGGCCCGCGGCTCTGCCAGCACCGTCGTGCGGTAGCCGGTGTCCGCAGCGCCCTGGGCGGTGGAGGGGCCCGGCCCTTGGGACTCGAGCAGGCGGGCCAACAGAGGCGCGACGTCTGCGGCAATCGCGTGCTGCAGTGCGATGATCTCCAGATCGCTGGCGTTGGGCACGTCCAGCACGGCCACGATGCGGCCAATGCGCTGCAGGTTGTCGTTGTAGTCGGTGATGACCAGCGAGTTGTTGCCGGTGTTGACGTTGATGGTGTTGTTAGGGCTGATCAGCGGCCGCAGCACCGGCACCAGGTTGTTGGCGTTTTCGTGTTGCAAGCGAAAGATCTGGGTCGCAATCTGACTGCCTGGCCCGCTGGGCGTGGTTTCGATCACGTTACCGCCTTGCAGCTTGGCTTCCGATTCGGGCACCACCTTGTACAGGCCGGCGGTCTCGACCACGGCAAAGCCTTGCAGGCGCAAGGCGGCCAGAAACTGGCTGTAGGCTGCCGCCTTGCTGACGGGGCGGTCGGTGTTGAGCGTGAGGGTGCCTTTGACGCGCGGATCGAGCACCACGCTGCGCCCGGTGATCAGGGCCACGGCGCGTGCAACCTCGGCGATTTCGGCGTTGTTAAAGCTAAGTGTGACCAACTGCTCGGCTGCCCGGGCGGGTGCGGCGGCGGGCCTGGCGCTGGGATTGGACGCCGAGCCGCTCGTGGGTGGGGCTGCCGCGCGGGGCGGGCTCTGCGCCCCAAGGGGACCGATAAGGCTCAGGCCGATCAGGGTCGTCGTGAGGGCGTGGGTGCGTTGCATGGGGAGCCTTAACCAATGAAGATAGGGGACGGCGCGCGGCTGCCCCGCCCGATGAAGTGAAGCGCCTTGCGCAGCGCCGCTCATGGCAGCTCCAGCGTGATGCGGCCGTTCCATAGCCCGGGCTCTGTCTGCTGCAAGGAGGCCTGGACCACACGCGCGCCGGTTTGCGGCCCCAGCGTTTCGAGCCAGCCGAAGACGGCGGCGGCGCTGGTGGCGGGCAGCTCGATTGACAAGCTCAGGCCTTGCTCGCCGCTCAATCTTGCGCCTAACGCTTGCGCCCAATCGCTGACCGCCTGGCGACTCTGGGTGGTGTTCATGCGAGGCTGCTGGCGCAGCGTCTGCGCCTGGGCCTGCAGCTGGCGCATCTGGGCCAGGGCCAGTTCGGGCGCTTGCACCAGCGCCTGCGGCCGGCTCCACAGGCGCCAGGCTGGCGCGAACGTGGTGTGCCACAGGGCCAGTGCAGCCAGAGCGATCAGGGCCAGCGCGATGAGCGCGCGCTCGCGTGGCGTGCGCTCTTGCCACAGGCGGTTGATGCGGGGCCGATCGGTCGGGGCACTCATGGCGCCTTGACCTTCATCAGCCAGTGCGCCCCGCTCGCCTGCAACTGGTAGCCCTGCAGCGCCAGGGCCGCCTGCAGCTGCGCCGCTCGCGCCGGCTCAATCGGCCAGTCGGCCAACTGCAGCTGCCCGACTGAATAGTCCAGCCGACGTGGCGGCGGTGCTTGGCCTTCGGCCAGCACCGACAGCATCACGGCCAGGTCGCCGGCACTGGCGATCCCGCTGGCGCGCCGCAACTGCTCGACCTCTCGCTGCATCTGCAGCAGCGGGTCGATGACCAGCGTCACCTGTGGGAAGCTGCTGCGAAGGATGGCCTTCATTTCTTCTTGCTGGGGCTGGGCCGATTGGCGCCAGATCCAGGCCTGCAACGCCACCAGCTGCAGCAGCAGCAAGGCGGTCAGCCCCCAGCGCATTGGCCGCCACTTCGGCGCCTGGCGCCAGCTGTTCCAGCCACGCAGGGCGCGCTGGCGCCAGCGCTTGGAGGCGCTGGCACTCAAGTCGAATTGGGCAAGATTCCATGGCGACTCCAGCGCATGGCGCAGGCGCTGGGCCAGCGTCAGCAAATCCGCCGGCCGACCCAGCGCCTGCTCGACCGCATCGGCCACGGCCGGCTCGGCCCAAAGCGCAGGCGCCGGCGCCGGCGCCGGCGCTGGTGTTGGCGCTGGTGTTGGCGCTGGTGTTGGCGCTGGTGTTGGCGCTGGTGTTGGCGCTGGTGTTGGT
>CANHDQ010000074.1 GCA_947459405.1 Comamonadaceae bacterium | reverse complement strand
TCGGACGCATCAAGGCGAACAAACTCCTTGAAGATCAACTCGAGCTTCTCACCGTGAATCCCAATCCCGGTGTCGCTCACTTCAATCAGCACCCCATCGTTGCCCTCTTCCAGCCGAACCTCAACCCGGCCCTCGCGGGTGTACTTGATGGCATTCGATACCAAATTGCCCAGGATGCCGTGGAGCAGCACTGCATCGGACTGGACCCAGGCGTCAGAGCGACCGACGCTCAGGGACAAGCCCTTGGCACGGGTCGAGCCACCAAACTCCGCCTCGATCCGCATCAAGACCTGTTGCAAGCTGACGGGGCCAATCGTGGCCTTGACCAAACCGGCATCAAGACGGGTCAGGTCCATCAAGGTGGTCAGCGAGGCGCTGAGCGACTGGCTGAGCTCATTGAGATCTTGCAAATTGGCCTTCACGCTGACAAACGACGTTTCAAGCAAAGCACGCTCAGACAACAGGCCAATGGCGTGAGCGGGCTGGCGCAGGTCATGGCTGACGGTGGCCAGCAGTCGGCTGCGCGCGCTGGCCAGCTCCTGAAACTCAATGTTCTTGAACTGGAGCTCGCGCGCCAAATCGGCGTTGCGGCGCGCCACAGCAAAGCTCGCCACGATCGACCTGCGCTGGTTGCCGGCGTACACCAGATGCAGGACAAACAGGGCCAGGATCAGCATGCTCACGCCCCGGGCATAGGGGTGATCTTGCTGCCAACTGGACCAGGCAAAGCTAAAGTAAATCGGCGGCGCGTAAACCAAGGTTTCGGCCCACCGCCCGGACAGGCTGTGGGCGATGGCGCCGACCAGAATCAACACCACCATCGTCCCGACGATCTGCGCGAAAGGATCGAACGCGGGCAGCACGAACAAGGCCAGCAAGGACAGCAGCACCCCATTGCAGGCCTGCACCGCCAACGAGAGAGCCGACCAAAAAGGCACAGTGGCAGGATCTACCTCGCCCTTTCGCGGATAGGACAGGCCAATGACCCAGCGCAGCGCCAGGTAGATGCAAAACACCGTGGCCCACGACCGCAGCGCAGAGGCCTCCCCGGAATCGGCCTGCACGGTCAGGTAGACCACAAAGAACAGCGAGAACGGACTGCTCACGCTGAGGTTGCGGTAAATCAGGCGCAGGTACTCGGCCGTCACCTCGGGGGGCTCGGGACTGCGGTTGAACCACAGACCACGCAGATCCCGCCAACGCGCACCGAGTCGGGCCAGCCCGGTGGGGCTTGACGGCTGCGGATCTTCGGTCATGGTTGCCAGCTCCTCAACTGACGCGGCAGAAGGTCCGCCCACTTTCGTGATTTCATATTCTAGAAACGACAAAAAAAGTTCAACTTTGAAGCATATCTCATTCTTTTACGGGCCATTTCAATAATTGATAATAGGAACGATGAATCCCCTGCTCGGGCGACTGCAGCCCTATCCCTTTGAGCGCCTTCGCCAACTCCACGCGGGCATCACCCCCAGTCCTGACCACCGCCCGATCAGCCTGGGCATAGGCGAGCCACGACACGCCACCCCGGACTTGATCAAGCAAGCCCTCACCGGTGCCCTGGCTTCTTTGGCGGTCTACCCCAGCACGGGGGGCGAGCCCGGACTCAAACAATCGATGGCGAACTGGGTGGAGCGCCGCTATGGCCTGAGCATGGACGCGCAGCATCAGATCTTGCCGGTCAACGGTTCACGCGAAGCCTTGTTCGCCCTGGCACAGACCGTGATCGACGCCAGCCGGCCGGCCACCGTGGTGACACCCAACCCGTTCTACCAAATCTACGAAGGGGCCGCGATGCTGGCCGGCGCCCAGCTCTACTACGCCCCAAGCGAGCCCGCCCGCAACTTTGGCATTGATTGGGCTCGGATCCCCGAATCGGTCTGGAGCAGCACCCAACTGCTTTTTGTCTGTACGCCAGGCAACCCGGCCGGCGCCGTCATGGGACTCGACGAGTGGCGCCTGCTGTTTGACTTGAGCGACCGTTTTGGCTTCGTCATTGCATCCGATGAGTGCTACAGCGAGATTTATTTTCGCGACGAGGCCCCGCTCGGTGGCCTGCAGGCGGCCTGGCAGCTCGGTCGAAAAGATTTCCGCAATCTGGTGATGCTGACCAGCCTGTCCAAGCGCAGCAACGTGCCAGGCCTGCGCTCGGGTTTTGCGGCGGGCGACGCGGACATCCTCAAGAAGTTCCTGCTCTATCGCACCTACCACGGCGGAGCCATGAGTCCGGTGGTGCAAGCGGCCAGCCGGGCCGCCTGGGATGACGAAGCGCATGTGCAGCTCAATCGGCAGCTCTACCGCGACAAGTTCGCCCGCGTCACGCCGCTGTTGCAAACGGTGATGGATGTCAAGCTGCCCGATGCCGGTTTTTACCTGTGGGCACAGGTGCCCGATGCTTTCGGGGGATCGGACACCGAGTTTTCGCGCCAGCTTCTGGCTCAATACAATGTGGTGGTGCTGCCGGGCAGCTACCTGGCACGCGAGGTGCCCGGGCCCGATGGTCACCCCTTCAATCCCGGTGCGGGCCGGGTGCGCATGGCGCTCGTGGCCGAGACGGCCGAATGTCTACAGGCGGCCGAGCGCATTGTCCAATTCATCCAATCGAAACAGTAAATCATGAGCCCACAGCAACTGCAGTCCATCATCGAAGCGGCCTGGGAAGATCGCACCAAACTGTCCCCCGCCAACGCGCCCCAGGACATCCGCGATGCCGTGGAGGCCGTGATCGGCCAGCTCAATAACGGCAGCTTGCGTGTGGCCACCCGGCAGGCGGTTGGCCAGTGGACGGTGCACCAGTGGATCAAAAAGGCCGTGCTGCTGTCATTTAGGCTCAACGACAACGAGATCATGCGCGCAGGCGACCTGGGCTTTTTCGACAAGGTCAAAACGAAGTTCTCCCACCTCGACGCCGACCAGATGCGCGCGGCGGGCGTGCGCGTCGTGCCGCCGGCAGTGGCCCGCCGGGGCAGCTTCATCGCCAAGGGTGCCATCCTCATGCCCAGCTATGTGAACATCGGCGCCTGGGTCGGTGAGGGCACCATGGTCGATACCTGGGCCACCGTAGGCAGTTGCGCCCAGGTCGGCGCCAACGTGCACCTCTCCGGCGGCGTCGGTCTCGGCGGCGTGCTCGAACCGCTGCAAGCCAACCCCACCATCATTGAAGACAACTGCTTCATCGGCGCGCGCTCCGAAGTGGTCGAAGGCGTCATCGTGGAAGAAAACTCGGTGATCTCGATGGGTGTCTACATCGGTCAGAGCACGCCGATTTACGACCGCGAAAATGACACGGTAAGCTACGGCCGCATCCCCGCCGGATCGGTCGTCGTATCGGGCAATTTGCCGAAGGCGGGCGGCAAGTACAGCCTGTACTGCGCGGTCATCGTCAAGCGCGTCGATGCAAAAACCCGCGCGACCACCAGCCTGAACGATCTGCTGCGCGACTGAGCCTGCTACAGACCTGCTGCACGGGCATGAATTTCACCCTAGAGTTGACCGAGGATCTGATCAGCCGGGCCTCGGTCACGCCCGAAGACGGCGGCTGCTTGGAGCTGCTTGGGCAGCGCCTGGCGCGCGTGGGCTTCGTCTGCGAGCGTCTCGACAGCGGCCCGGCAGACTTTCGGGTCAGCAACCTGTGGGCGCGCCGAGCTGGCAAAGCGGGCTCGCCCACCCTGGTGTTTGCCGGGCACACCGACGTGGTGCCCACCGGGCCTCTCGAGCAGTGGACCAGTGCGCCCTTCGTGCCCAGCCACCGGGGCGGCCAACTCTACGGCAGGGGCGCTGCCGATATGAAAACGTCTTTGGCCGCCATGGTGGTGGCCACGGAAGAATTTTTGCAGCAGCACCCAGAGCCGGGCCTGTCTATCGCCTATTTGCTCACCAGTGACGAGGAAGGCCCGTCCAAAGACGGCACGCTGGTCGTGGTCGAGCAGTTGGCCCAGCGCGGCGAGCGGCTCGACTACTGCATTGTGGGCGAGCCCACCAGTGTCGAGCGGCTGGGCGACATGATCAAGAACGGTCGCCGCGGCACGCTGAGCGGGAAACTGCGAATCTATGGCGTGCAGGGCCACATTGCCTACCCGCAGCTGGCGCGCAACCCCATCCACCTGTTTGCCCCGGCACTGGCCGAGCTGTGCGCGACCGAATGGGACCGTGGCAACGCGCACTTCCCGGCCACCTCCTGGCAGGTGTCCAATATTCACGCTGGCACGGGCGCAGGCAATGTCATCCCCGGTGAATTGGTCGTCGACTTCAACTTTCGCTTCTCGACCGAATCGAGCGCCGATGGGCTTAAGGCCCGGCTCGAAGCGCTGCTGCAACGCCATGGCCTGCAATACAAGCTCGATTGGACCCTGGGCGGCGAGCCCTTCCTGACCTCGGCAGGCGCACTGGTGCAGGCCATGAGCGACTCGATTGCCGCGCAAACCGGCGCTGTGCCCCAGTTGTCGACGACGGGCGGCACCAGCGACGGACGCTTTATTGCACGCATTTGTCCTGAGGTGGTGGAGTTCGGGCCGATCAACGCCAGCATCCACAAGATCGATGAGCACGTTGCGGTGGCAGACATTGAGCCGCTCAAGAACATCTACAAGGGCGTGCTGGAGCGCTTGGCCGGCGCATGACGCCGGCTACCCGGGTGTTGCCGCTGATCGAAGCGGCAGCAGCGCAGCTCGATGCCGCTGGCATCACGGCAGAAAACGGGCTGGGACAGGGCACGCTTGCGAGCTTCGATGAGGCCGCCTGGCTGGTGCTCTGCGGCTTGGGTTTTCCGCTGGACAGCAACCTTCAGGACATCGGTGAGCAAGCGGTCGGATCGCACGATGCTGCACGGGTGCAAGACCTGCTGCGCCAGCGCATCGAACAACGCACGCCTACCGCCTATCTGACGCGCCAGGCCTGGTTGTGCGGCGTGCCGTTTTACGTCGATGAGCGGACGATTATTCCCCGCTCCTTCATTGCCGAGCTCATGACCGAAGGCACGCTCGACGTCTGGCTCAGCGCCAGCACGCACCGCGTGCTCGATCTGTGCACAGGCAATGGCAGCTTGGCTGTCATCGCCGCCCTCACCTACCCCGACGTACAGATCGACGCAGCCGACATCAGCCCGGACGCCCTGGCCGTGGCCCGCATCAATGTGGATCAGCACGGCCTGAGCGAGCGCATCACCCTGATCGAATCAGACGGCCTGCAGCACTGCGCGGGCCCCTACGACCTGCTCATTTGCAACCCACCGTATGTCAACGCCGACAGCATGGTCCGCCTGCCGCCCGAATTCAGGGCCGAACCCGCGCTGGCCCTGGCAGGCGGCGCCGATGGCATGGACTTTGTGCGCCAGTTGCTGGCGCAAGTGGCCAGCCGCCTGACTCAGGAGGGGGTGCTGGTGCTGGAGATCGGCAACGAGCGCGAGCATTTTGAACGCGCTTTTCCCGCGCTGGCGCCTGTCTGGCTGCCCACCAGCGCAGGCGATGAGCAGGTCCTGCTGCTGACCCGCGAGCAACTGTCCTAAGGTACCCACGTCTTCATGATCAGCCTTAAAAACGTGGTGCTGCGCCGCGGTGCCAAAGTCCTGCTCGACAAGGCCAGCGCCACCCTTAACCCCGGCGAAAAAGTGGGCCTGGTCGGCCGCAACGGCGCGGGCAAATCCACCTTGTTCGCGCTGTTCAACGGCACGCTGCACGAAGACGGCGGCCAGTTCGATCGACCCGATCAGTGGCGCCTGGCCCAAGTGGCGCAAGACATGCCGGAGACCTCGCAGGGAGCGAGCGACTTTGTGATCGCAGGCGACACCGTCCTAGTGGCTGCGCAAGCTGAGGTCCAGGCGGCCAATGACAGCGGCGACGGCGAGCGCATGGCCAACGCCTACATGCACCTGTATGACGCGGGCGAGCACGATGCCAAGGCCAGAGCCCAGGCACTGATCTTGGGGCTGGGTTTCCAGATCAACGAGCTCGACAACCCGGTCAATAGCTTTTCCGGCGGCTGGCGCATGCGTTTGCAGTTGGCCCGCGCCCTCATGTGCCCTTCAGACCTGCTTCTGCTCGACGAACCGACGAATCACCTAGACCTCGACGCTCTGGTCTGGCTCGAGAGCTGGCTGCAGCGCTATGCCGGCACACTCATCGTGATCAGCCACGACCGCGAGTTCCTGGACGCTGTCACGCAAGTCACGCTGCACATTGAAAACGCCCAGCTCACACGCTACGGCGGCAACTACTCGAGCTTTGAGGAGCAGCGCTCCGAAAAAATGGCGCTGCAGCAGTCGGCGTTTGCCAAGCAGCAGGAAAAAATCGCGCATCTGCAAAAGTTCATCGCGCGCTTTAAGGCCAAGGCAAGCAAGGCCAAACAGGCGCAAAGTCGGGTCAAGGCACTCGACCGGATGGAAAAGATCGCGCCGCTGCTGGCCGAGGCAGACTTCAGTTTCGAGTTTAGGCCGCCGGCGAGCTTGCCCAATCCGATGCTCAGCCTGCAGGAAGTCAGTGTCGGTTACCCACCGGCTCAAGGCGGGAGCGAGCCCGCCGTGATCGTGCGGGGCATCAGCAAGTCGGTGCTGGCCGGTCAGCGCATCGGCATTTTGGGTGCAAACGGCCAGGGCAAGTCCACCTTGGTCAAAACCATCGCACGAGCCCTCTTGCCGTTGGCCGGTCAAATGATCGAGGGCAAGGGGCTGAGCATTGGCTACTTTGCCCAGCAAGAGCTCGACGTGCTCAAGCCGGCCGACAACCCCCTAGAGCACATGATCGCCCTGGCCAAGGAGACGGCTGCCGCCGGCCGGCTGGCCGGCCAGGAAACCCGCGAGCAAGACCTGCGCAACTTCTTGGGCATGTTCAACTTTGGCGGCGACATGGTCAAACAGACCGTGGGCAGCATGAGTGGCGGCGAAAAAGCCCGTCTGGTGCTGTGCATGCTGGTCTGGCAGCGGCCGAACCTGCTGCTGCTTGACGAGCCGACCAACCACTTGGACCTGGCCACGCGCGAGGCCCTGTCGGTCGCCCTCAACGAATTTGAAGGCACCGTGATGCTGGTCAGCCATGACCGCGCGCTGCTGCGCGCAGTCTGCGACGAGTTCTGGCTCGTCTCGCGTGGAGGTGTCAAGCCCTTCGACGGCGACCTCGACGACTACCAGCGCTACCTGCTCGATGAGGCCAAACGCGCACGAGAAAAAGGACGCAGCGATGCCAACGAAAAACCGGCCAGTCGCCCCTCAGTTGTTGGTGGCGATGTTGGCGATGGAGGTGATGGTGGCAGCAAGTTCTCTGGCGCCACTTCGGGTATCGCGGCTCAGAGCCTTTCACAGCAGCGCGCGCGCGACAAGCAAACGCAACAAGAATGGCTGGCCGCGGTCAGACCGCTGAAGAAACAATTGCAGCAGGTGGAAGCCGAACTGGGCATCCGGCAAGCTGAGCAGACCCGCCTGCATGATCTGGTCAGCCGCAGCTTGGCCCCGGCCGAGTTGGCCCAGGCAGGGCGCCAGCTCAAGGACGTGGAGCAGGCGCTGGCCCAGCTTGAAGAGCGTTGGCTGGACCTGAGCGAGCAGATCGAGCGCTGCGGCTAAGCCAGCCCCGCCACCTCCCATCCGGCGCTCATGGGATGCAACGAAAAGTCACTGGTCGACGGCCTGAAGCACACCGCGATGAACGATCACCGCACGGGTGACGCCGAAGATCTGTTTATCGCGGCGGCAGATACCGCAGCGGATCGACCGGTTTGCCTTGACGGCGTATTTCGAAGTGCAGCTTGACGCGGTCGGCGTCGCTGCTGCCCATCTCGGCGATCTTCTGACCTTGCCTGACCATTTGGTCTTCCTTGACCAGCAAGGTCTGGTTGTGGGCATAGGCCGTCAAATAGGTGTTGTTGTGCTTGACGATGATGAGGTTGCCGTAGCCGCGCAAACCGGCCCCGGCGTAGACCACGCGGCCATCGGCGGCGGCCAGCACGGGATCACCGGCCCGCGCAGCGATGTCCACGCCCTTGTTCTTGACCTCATCGAACAAGGTCACGGTCTGACCCTGTGCTGGCCAGATCCAATTGAGCTCTTCGCCTGGAGTCGCAGGCACGCTGGGCCCAGAGGCCGCTGGACCTGCTTGCGCAGGCGAGGCCGGCGGGGCCGCAGGGGTGGCCGCAACCGAAGGTGGGCGAGTCGGCGGCTCTGTCGCAGCCGCAATGACAGGCCGCGCCGGCTGCGATTGAGCCGGGGCCACCACACGCAACACTTCCCCCACCTCGATCAAACTGGGATTGTCCAGGCCATTCCAGCGCGCCAGATCGCGCCAGTTTTGGCCGTGATCGAGCGCAATACGCACCAGCGTGTCACCACGCTGCACGGTGTAGTACCCCGGCTTGCCCGCGTTTTCCAAGCCTCGCAAGCCCTTGGCCGCGCTGGGCCCGCCCTGAGGCAGGACCGCAGGTGGATTGGCCACCGGCTTGGCCGCTGAAGGGCTCGCCGCTGGCAGCGGCAATGGGGAAGCCTGACGCCCGCGGTCTTCAACAGGCGGCCGGACCCGGGGTCCGGAGGCACAGGCGCTCAACACCAGGCCAAGCAGCACGGGCCAGGCCCAACGCGGATAGTCCATGCTCATGACTGCACGTCTGAACATCACAAAACTCCCGCCTTGAGCGGCACAAAATGCACGGGCTCGAGCACCGTCTGACGCATCCCCCCCGGTGTGTGGTCAACCACCACCAGCGCCTGCAAGCCAGCAGCCGTCTCGACGGGTGCGACCAGGCGTCCGCCCGGGGCCAATTGCTCGAGCCAGGCAGGAGGAATCGCCTGTCCACCGGCAGCGGCAATCATGGCGGCATAGGGCGCGCCCTTGGCGTAGCCCTGCATGCCATCGCCCAGAAGCAGGTGCAAATTGGCCAAGCGCAGAGGCCTGAGGTTCTCGCGCGCCCTCTCGTGCAGCCCGCGCAAGCGCTCGATGCTGTAGACCTCTGCGGCCAGCCGGGACAAAACCGCAGCCTGGTAGCCGCAGCCCGTGCCAATTTCAAGCACGCGCCCCAGCGGCTGAGCACGCCCCTGCAGCAGCAAGTCCAGCATGCGGGCCACCACGCTGGGCTTGGAGATGGTCTGGCCCAGGCCGATCGGCAAACTGGTGTCTTCGTAGGCCTGAGCGGCCAGCGCCGAATCGACGAAACGGTGCCGCTCAATGGCCTCCATCGCCGCCAGCACCCGCGCCTCGCGCACGCCCTGTGCAGCCAGCTTGCGCACCATGCTGGCACGCACGGCTTGCGTGTCTGGGGGCATGACTTGTGGCTGCGCCCGCGTCGGAGATTTACGAGCCGCCGGTACGGAAGGCGACGCATGAGCAGGCTCGAGCCGCGCCGGAAACGCAGGCCGGCGCGCCACGTCCTGGGCCGGGGGCTGGGCAAACGGCTTGCCAGTTCGGTTCATGCCCGCAGTTGCTGCTGCCACCAAGGCAGCCGCTCGTGATCGCTCAGGTCGACCTGCAGCGGCGTGACGGTGACATGGCCCTGGGCCGCAGCATGAAAGTCGGTGCCCTCACCCTCGTCCTTGGCAGGACCGGCGCTGCCAATCCAGTACATGGTTTCGCCGCGCGGGCTGGTTTGCGTGATCACTCGTTCGGCGGCATGGCGCCGCCCCAGACGGGCCACACGCACGGCCTTGATCTGCTCGGCGGGCAAGTTGGGAATATTCACGTTAAGCAGCCAGGGCGCCGGAGCCTGGCCAAGATGGCCTGAAGAGTCGGTCAACCGCTCGACCAGTTCGCGCGCCTTGCGCGCAGCAGCATCCAGATGGGCCCAACCTTTTTCGGTTTGCGAGAAGGCAATGGCAGGAATGCCAAACAAATACCCCTCCATGGCCGCACCGACCGTGCCCGAGTAGATGGTGTCATCGCCCATATTGGCGCCGTTGTTGATGCCCGAGACCACCAAGTCTGGACGGTAGCCGAGCAGCCCCGTCAGGGCAATGTGTACGCAATCGGCCGGCGTACCGTTGACATAGCGAAACCCGTTGGGCGCCGTGTGCACATAAAGCGGCGAGTGCAAGGTCAAGGCATTGGACTTGGCGCTGTTGTTGTGCTCGGGGGCCACGACATCGACATCGGCGACCTCCCTGAGGGCTTCGTACAGGGCCACGATCCCGGGAGCCTGATAGCCGTCATCGTTGCTGATCAGGATTTTCATGGCCCGATTCTACGGCGTGGGCCTTACCCAGGCTGCCGGGGCGACATAGCGGCGTGCAGGGGTGTCATAGGGGCGTCATAGAAGCGATTGGACCGAACACCGGAGCCGCAGTCGATCGTCGATACGGTCCAGGGTTCCTGCTTTTGGAATCAATAAAATCACAAATTGTGAACAATCATTTACAATTATTAAAGTTTGGAAGATGATCAAGTTACTCCATCTGGACCGATCTCCTGCTTTGGCGACCTGCCGAAGTCGCAAGGGAATCGAACCGCCTCTTTGATCTGTGAAGGACGGTCGCTGTGAACGAAAACAACACGAACAAAGACGCTGCCCTGCCCGACGAAACGGCGATCGGAACGCCAACAGCCTCCGCACCCCGTCGGGGACGCCCCCCGAAAAACACCAAGCCAGCAGTCGAGCCCGAGACGATTGCCAGGTTGCTGCCGCCAAATACGCCAAACTTCAACGCCTACATTCGCTTCCTGGGGGCTGCCGCCGCTGCGGCCGAGAAGAAAGGCCGGCAGGATCAAGCCGCCATGCTCGATCCCAACGAGAAGGCGCTCCTCGAAATTGTGGCCCTGCGCTGGGCCCACGGCGCGCCGATGACCGTGCGACAGGCCATCGCCCTGGCCGAACTGGGCTCACCGGCCACCCTGCACAAGCGATTGATGCGGCTGCGAAAACGCAAGTACCTGCAATTGCAAAGTGTGATCGGCGACAAGCGCGTCAAGCAGCTGGTGCCCGGCCCGCTGGGTCTGCAATACATTGAGGACAATGGCCGAATGATCCTCAGCAGCCGGCAAGCGATCAAGCGCGCCGACAAGGCATCCGAAGAGTCTGCGCAAGGATAAAGACGGCCGCCGTGCTCGCGGTAGGTCAAAGCCCGCACGCCCAGCCAAGGGACTTGACCGCCCTTGATCTCTCGGCTGACATTGCGCCGCACTTCCTTGAAGGCTTCTTCGATTGGCAGACCCGGTCGCTGCATGACGGTCAACGGATGCCGCTTCAACGGGCCGTTTCTCTGCCCTCTCGCACCGCCTTGCTCAGATATGTGCCGTTGGATGCGTACCGGGTGCCCTAACCATTGGTCTTGTCGCCCTTCCACTCACCCACGTGCTTTGGGCCCCCGGGAGCGGCGGCGGTCCCAACACAGTCATACCAATAGGCCCTCACCTCGCCCGGACACAGCGGCAAAGAAGGCTGCGCCTATCCAACAAGAGGCAGCAGGCACAACAACAGGAAGCGGGTCAGAGAGCGCATGCGCTGGTGTTTCTGATGCCTCGCCACATACCGCTTTCAGCGGGTGACCATGATGACGCGATCTGCAGGAACCTGCACCTGGAGTTCGACCAACTCACCACCGGTTTGTAACTTGGGAAAGCTCACCCCTTCAACGGTTAAGCGGCCGGGTTTAGCGGCCGGCACTGGGGCCTTAGCGGCAGGAGCCTCTTCTGCGCGCGATAAATCCCCATTACCTTGGCAGGCAGACAACAAGGCCGGCTGGGTGACCTCCACAGCGCGAACTCGCGAGAGCTCAGCTTTGCCTCGGGCAGCCAAGGGTCGGCCCATCTCATCGAGTAGGCGAACCGTCTGAAACTGCGGCGCCCACATGCCTTGTGCATTAAGCCGCCCTGCCGTGATGCACGATTGGCCAGACGCTTGTGTGGCTGTCAAAAGCATCACCATAGCCAAGCCATGCCGGGCGAAGAAAGCCTTCGATCCTTTGAGCGGGGCGGCACCAGGATTCATCGTAAAGATCATCAAAGACACCTTGATGTTGAAACGAAAAAGTCGAGAACTTGCCAAGAAAGCAAAAAGCCCAACCGATGAAGGCTGGGCTAAGTGCTTGATTTATCTGGGGTGGCTGATGGGACTCGAACCCACGACGACAGGAATCACAATCCTGGACTCTACCAACTGAGCTACAGCCACC
>CANHDQ010000073.1 GCA_947459405.1 Comamonadaceae bacterium | reverse complement strand
CGGTACGGGTGCGCGACAAAAACAGGTGCAGCGCCACCGCGAGCAGGCAGGTGATCAGGAAAATCCAGACATGGCGCTCTTGGATGCGCCAGCCCTCCCAGACGATAGGCATCTGGATGCCCTTTTGGTAGACGGCAGTGTCGGGGCCCCAAATGAACAAGATGATGGCCCGCACCATCAGCGCGATCCCGAAGCCGGAAATCAGCAACACGGCCGATGACTGGTTGCGCAACGGCCGATAGAACAGACGGTCAATCGCGAAAGCGAGCAGGATCGTCGCCGCGATCGCCACCGGCAGGGCGCTGTAGGCCGAAAAGCCCAGGCCCGTGACCATCACCAGCACCACATAGCCGCCAAAGGTCATGAGATCGCCGTGCGCGAAGTGGGCAAAGCGCAAGATCCCGTAGAGCATGGACAGGCCGACCGCGCCGAGCGCGTAAATGCAGCCGAGCACCAGACCCGGGATGAAGTAGAAATTGATGAATTCCTGCACCTTCAGCCTCCGAGGAACATGCGAGCAATGTCCGGGTTGTCGCGCATCGCCGGCCCGGCATCGGTGAATCGGTCTTCGCCGGCCACCAGCACCACGCCACGGGTACAGATGCTTAGGGCCTGCTTGGCATTTTGCTCGACCATGAGCACCGCAATCCCCTGGTCATGAATGGCTTGAACGCATTCGAAGATGAGGTCGATGTACTTGGGCGACAGGCCAGCCGTGGGCTCATCGAGCAGCATCAGCTTGGGGTCAACCATCATGCTGCGGCCCATGGCCACCATCTGGCGTTGCCCGCCCGAGAGCGAGCCGGCTGCCGCCCGCCTCTTTTCGGCCAGCGGCGGGAACAGGGTGTACACCCGCTCCAGAGCGGGCCGCCAGTTGTCGCGCCGAACGAAGGCTCCCATCTCGAGGTTCTCCTCGACGGTCAGGGAGGGGAAAACATTTTTTTCCTGGGGAACATAGGACAGCCCCCGGGTCACCAGACTTTCCGGCTTGGCGTTGGTGATGTCCTGGTTGGCCAGCAGCACCCGGCCCTCGCGCAAGCGGACCAGGCCGAAGACCGACTTCATCAAGGTCGACTTGCCCGCGCCGTTGGGCCCGATGATGACCACCACCTCATCCTGGCCCACGGTCAGGCTGGCACCATTGAGGATATCGGCCTCGCCATATCCACCGCGTACTTTTTCTACCGACAGCAGCGCCACGATCAGCCCCTCCGGATGGGGTGCAACGACCCCGCATGTGCCTTGAACCGTGTCATGCCGCGCGCTCCTCTTTGAGCGCCGCACCGCCGAGGTAGGCTTCCTGCACCTGCGAATTGGCACGGATTTGCTCCATCGTTCCCTTCATCAGAACCCGGCCTTCGGCCATCACGTAGATCGGATCGCACAGATCGCCAATGAAATCCATGTCGTGTTCGATGACCAGACAGGTATAGCCTTCCTGATGCAGCCGTTTGAGATCGTCGCGCAAAGTCGCCAGCAAGGTGCGGTTGACGCCGGCGGCCGGCTCGTCGAGCAGCAAGGTGCGAGCGCCTGACATCATGGCCCGGCCCAATTCCAGCAGCTTCTTTTGTCCCCCGGACAGGCCACCTGCGGGCAGATCGGCGACGTGGCTCAGGCGCAAAAAGTCGAGCACGTCCCGCGCCTGCTGCCGCACCTTGGCCTCTTCAGAGCGGATGCGTCCCCAGCCAAAAAGACCAGTCAACAAGTTTTCGCCCGACTGACCGGGGGGCACCACCAGCAGGTTCTCTAGCACCGTCATGCGCGAGAACTCTTGCGGAATCTGAAAGGTGCGGGCCAGCCCGAGATGAAACAGCTCATCGGTGCGTCGGCCGGTGACGTTCTGCCCGCCCAACAGGATTTGCCCCGAAGTTGGCGTAAACAAGCCGGCGATCAGGTTAAACAGGGTGGTCTTGCCTGCACCGTTGGGACCGATCAGCCCGGTCATGGAGCCCGACTCGACTTGTAGCGAGCAGCCGTCTACGGCCACCACCCCGCCAAAGCGTTTGACAACATTGCGAACCTCGATCACTGCACCCCCCTGAAAACCCTGAGACGGCCGATGGGCCCGGATCGTAAAGCAAGGCCGGCAGCCCAATTGCAAACGACTGCGCAGGCCTAGGTCCCAGCTCACCCCGCCCAGCTTTTTAATCAGGGCGCAAGGATAGGCAAAAGCAAATCCCCCTGCCCGACCAAGGACGGCGCCCAAAGGCCGCTTGCGAGGGTTGGGTCTGGTGCTGCTCGCTGCGATGGGGGTGGACCCGGGCGGCTTAATCGGCTCGCTGGCCGCCGCCAGTCCCGCCTCTTACATGAAGAAGTAAAAGTAGACGATGGTCTGCATGCGCCGCAGGCCGTCGGTGCGGCCGATCTGGCGGCCTGAGGCGTCGTAGATGCGCTCGCCCTCAATGCGACCCATGGCGGTGCCTGAGCCGCTGAAAAGGCGCTCGCCTTCGACCCGCCCGATCTGCCGACCCGAGGCGTCATAAATGCGCTCGCCCTCGATGCGTCCGAGCGTTCGGCCCGAGCCGTCGTAGACGGTGTTGCCCTCCAGGCGCCCGATCGACTGGCCCGAGGCATCGTAGTAGCGCTGTGCATCGACGCGGCCGATCGCCCGGCCGCTGCCGTCGTACACCCGCTGCGCTTGCGCCCAGGGGATGGCGCACAGCAGCAGGCAGGTGGCCGCAGCGGCGTGGCGTGCAAGTTTGAGGGCGCGCATGGCAGGACCGCGCCGCCTTATTCGGCTTTGATGCCTGCGGCCTTGACCACCGGCCCGTAGCGATTGAGGTCGCGCCGGATTTCCTCGCCAAACTTCTCGGGTGTGCCGGGCGTGGCGGCAATGCCGAGCTGGTTCAGGCGCTCGCGCACCTCGGGGTCGGCCAGCACCGCATTGAGCTCGGTGTTGAGCCGCTCGATGATGGGCCGCGGCGTTTTGGCCGGCGCCAAAATCCCCACCCAGGAGCTGACGTCAAAGTCGCTCACACCCGCTTCGATGAAGGTGGGCACATCGGGCAGGGCGCGCGAGCGCTGCAGGCTCGAGACGGCCACCGGGTGGACCTTGCCGCTCTTGACATGCTGCACCGCGCCGGCAATGGCGGTGTAGACCAGCGGGATGTTGCCGCCGATGACATCAATCAGCGCTTGGCCGCCGCCTTTGTAGGGCACATGGACCAGATTGGCCCCGGTGCGTATCTTGAGCAGCTCGCCGGCAATATGCGGTGTGCCGCCGGTGCCCGAGGTGCCGTAAGACAGGCCACCATTTTGTTTTTTGGACAGGTCCAGCACCTCGCGCAGGGTCTTGGCCGGCACGCCGGGGTGTGCGACCAGGATCAGCACCGCATCGCCGATCTTGCCAACTGGGGCGAAGTCGCGCACCGAGTCAAACGGCATCTTGGCAAACACATGGGGGTTGATGACCATGGTGCCGTCAAAGCCCAGCACCAGGGTGTAGCCGTCAGGCTCGGCGGTATTGACCATCTGCGCGCCAATATTGCCCGAGGCTCCAGGCTTGTTATCTACGATCACCTGCTGGCCCAGCCGCTTGGACAACTGCTCGGCGATCAGCCGACCGCTGGTGTCGGTCACACCACCGGGGGCGAAGGGCACCACCAGCCGTATGGGTTTGTTCGGGTAACCCGATTGGGCTGCGGCGGTCAGGGGCAGGCTCGCCCAGGCCAGGGCGGCCAGCAGGCCAGCGCCGATGAGCCGGCGCGTTGAGGGGGTGTTGTACATGGGGCAGTCTCCTGTGGATGGCGTCGAACGCCAGGCCGGCAGGATAGCGGTTTTTTGCCCACATGGGCTCGGGCCGCTGGCGCGGTCCAATCGGGTGCGGGGTCATTGCGCGGGGCCGCTGGGCCTACAGCGCCCAGGCCAGATGCTCGTCGACCTGGCCCGTTTCGGTTAGGTTCTTGAGGCGCTTGAGGCGGGTGAAGGGACGGGCGCCGAAGGTGGCGGTGTCCAGGCCGATGCGCGCATACACATCGCGCAGCTGCTGCGCGCCCTGCAGGGCATTCCAGCGGCATTCAAAGCCGGGCAACTGGCGAGCGATTTTGGCGAAGCTGACGCGGTAGCTTCGGTTGTCGGCGCTGGCCGGCCCGAACTGCAGCTGGCAGTTGGGGTAGACGCTGGCCACGATTTGTGCGATGCCCCGCACCTGGTGGTTGTCGGCGTCATGCCCGACATTGAAGATTTCATTGTGGATCGCGCTCTTGGGCGCCTCCAGCGTGCACGCAACGGCCTCGCAGATGTCGAGCACATGCACCAGTGGTCGCCAGGGCGAGCCGTCGCTGCTCATCGTGATCTTGCCCGTGGTTGCGGCCAGGCCGCACAGGTTGTTGAGCACGATGTCAAAGCGCATGCGGGGCGAGGCGCCGTAGGCGGTGGCGTTGCGCAAGAAGGTGGGCGAGAACTGACTCGAGGCCAGTGCCGACACATCGCGCTCGACCAGCAGCTTGCATTGGGCGTAGGCCGTTTGCGGATGGGTGGCGCAGGTTTCGTCGACCGGCGTGGCGCTTTCGGCGATGCCGTAGACGCTGCAAGAGGACATGTACACAAAGCGCTGCACGCCAGCGGCCTTGGCCATGGCTGCCAGATGCACCGAGCCGCGGTGGTTGATCTCGAAGGTCAGCTCGGGCGAGTTTTCGCACAGCGGATCGTTGGACAGCTCGGCCAGGTGCACCACCGCTTCGTAGCCGCGCAGATCGGCCACCTCCACGCGGCGGATGTCCTTGTTGAGGGTCTCGGGCACCTGCGGCACCAAGGCGGTGTCATTAAAGAGCCAGCCGTCGCGGTAAAACCCGGTGTCCAGCCCCGTGACCTCGTGGCCGCGGGCGCGCAGGTAGGCGGTGAGCAAGCAGCCGATATAGCCTTCAGATCCGGTGACCAGCAATTTCATGGAGCGCCTCTTTGTCTTGGTGGTGGTGGGGAAAAAACCGTTGCATCTGTTCCTGCCAGAGCCGGTCGCACAAGCGCGCCTCGGGCAACTCCACGTCGTCCCAGCACAGCACGCGGTCGCGCGCTGCCGGGCGGCGCAGCCGGCAGCCCTCGGCCAGTCCGATGGGCAGCAGCTGGTCCTGGCGGGCCGTCTCGGCGTTTTCTGCCAGGCCGTAGCTCATGAAGCCGCCCAGGCCGTCGAGCACTTCGCCGGCCAGCAGATCGCGCTTGGCTGTAGCCACCACCTCGACCCGTGGCCCGTCCAGTGGCGTGAGCGTGGCGTCGTTGAACAGCACCGCCCGCGCCACCGTCGTCGGCACTTCAAAGTGGCACAGGTGGTAGGGCGTGTAGAAGCAGTACAGCGGCCCCTGGCCGAGCTTGTAGAGATGCAGGTAGTGGCGCTGCTGGGGGTGGGCGTGCGTGCCCAGCACGTACACGCCCGGTGCGGGTCGCGCGCCCACCACATAGTCGACGATGCCCGGACCCTCGATCAGATCGTGCAAGGGGTAGAGGCCTGCGATCTCTTCGATGGGCGTGCCCGCAGTCACGCTCGGGCCATGCATGCCCCTGCGGGCCACGCGCATGCCGGTGCCGTTGGCGACGATGGCGTTTTCAAACGAGATCTTGGTGCCGTCGGCAAACGAGGTCACCATTTGCGGGTTCTGGCCCCACTGGGCCGCAAAGGCCGCTTGCGTGGCCGGTGTGCGGTAGGGATCGTGCAGCCCCTTGATGTTGCCGCACAGCACGGGCTTGACGCCAATGCCTTTGACAAAGCGGTAGAGGTTCATCATCACGCCGGGCTGGTCGCCGTCGGCACTGGTCAAAATCACGCCGGCTCGGTCGGCATAGGTCTTGAGGATGGGGCCCAGTGTGCCGTCGAGCTCGGCGTTCATCAGCACGACATGCTTGCCGTGGGCGATGGCCCGCATCGCCACATGAGCCGCATACTCGATCGTGCCGGTGGCTTCGACGATGACGTCGATGCCATCGGCCTGGCACAGCGCCAGCGCATCTTGCGTGTAGGCGGGCAGGCCCTGGTCGAGGGCTCGCTGCAATTGGGCGGGGCTGTCTGCTCCCACCGCATGCACGATGCCCGCCTGTTCATAGGCCAGTTGCGCTGCTTGCAGGCTGCGGTTGGCCACTGCTGCCACCCGCATGCCCGGCACCGACAGGGCCACTTGCAGCACGATGCCGCGGGCCATGAAGCCGGCCCCGACCAAGCCGATGCGTATCGGCCGGCCTTCCTGCTGGCGGCGCGCCAGTGCGGCATCGACGAGGATCATGCGCTCACCGCCGTCATCTCGTAGGCCGGCCAAGCCGCGTCTTTGCTTGAGAGCTGCCGGATCGGAACCGGCCATTGGATGCCGATGGCCATGTCGTCGTAGCGCAGGCCGCGCTCGGCGCCGGGCGCGTAGAAATTGGAGACCTGGTAGCTCACGGCCACGTTGTCGGTGAGCGTGACAAAGCCATGCGCAAAGCCCCGCGGCACCAGCAGCATGCGGCCGTTGTCCTCGCTGAGCTCCACGCCCAGCCACTGGCCGCAGGTGGGCGAGTCGGGGCGCAGGTCGACGATCGCATCCCAGATCGCGCCATGCTCGCAGCGCACCAGCTTGTCCTCACCGTGCGGCGCCACCTGGTAATGCATGCCGCGCAGGGTGCCCGCGCGGCGCGTGAGTGAGCGGTTGGTCTGCACCAGGCGATGGGGCAGGGCGTGCTGCGAAAACTCGCGCTCGCAATAGACACGGGCGAACCAGCCGCGCTCGTCTTCGCGGCGCTCGGGCTCGATCAGCGCCGCGCCGGGCAGGCCAGTCGGTTGGATGTGCATGCTTGCTCCTGTGAGGTTGTGGGTCTGGTGGCTGCCGGCTTACCAGCGGCGCCAGGGGGCTTGACCGGCGTTCCAGAGTGATTCGAGCGTTTGCTTGTCGCGCAGCGTGTCCATGGGCTGCCAAAAGCCTTCGTGCCGGTAGGCGGCCAGTTGACCGCGCTCGGCCAGCTGCTCCATCGGCTCGCGCTCCCAGACGGTCTCGTCGCCGGCGACCAGATCGAGCGCCTGCGGCTCGAGCACGAAAAAGCCGCCGTTGATCCAGGCCCCATCACCGTTTGGCTTTTCCTTGAAGCTGGGCACGCGCCGGTCCTGCGCTGACAGGGTAAAGGCGCCAAAGCGCCCCGGGGGTTGGACGGCGGTGACCGTGGCCAGCGTGCCCTGGCTGCGGTGAAAGGCAATGAGCGCCCCGATGTCGACGTCGCCGACACCGTCGCCATAGGTGCAGCAAAACGTCTGGCCGTCGAGGTAGTCGGCGGCGCGCTTGAGACGCCCGCCTGTCATGGTGTCCAAGCCGGTGTCGACCAGGGTCACCCGCCAGGGCTCGCTGCGCGCGCGCAGCACCGTCGTGGAGTCGGTGCGCATGTCAAAGCGCACATCCGCGCCGTCGAGCCCATAGTCACGGAAAAACTGCTTGATGACGTGACCTTTGTAGCCGCAGCAGATGATGAAGTCGTCCAGGCCATGGGCCATATAGCTCTTCATGATGTGCCACAAGATCGGCTTGCCGCCGATCTCGACCATGGGCTTGGGGCGCACACTGCTTTCTTCGCTGATGCGGGTGCCCAGGCCGCCCGCCAGAATGACCACTTGCATTGACTGCTCGGGCCGGCCGCTGGCCTGCGCATGCTGGGCCTGCGGCGCGCTGCGCTGGGGGGTGTCGGTGGGCGCTCTCACGCGGCCGACTCGCTCAGTGCCGGGCCATGGGCCATGCCGACCAGATCGCGCAGCACCTGCTGGCGCACCGCAGCCTGGGGCTCCACCGGAAACTTGCGGGCGAACCAGGCACCCGACTGGCGCAGCGCGTCTAAGTGCTCGGTCTGGAACAGGCCGGGATGGGCGCCGTCGAAGCGCTGCACCCGATGGTTCATTGGGCCGCGTCGCACGCCCAGGTGCATCAGCAGGCTGGGCAGCAAGAATTCTTCGGCGATGTGCATGCGGGCGAAATGCTCGCGCAGCCCCGCTCGCCCATAGGCCCGCACCAGCGCCTCGATCACCGGTCGCCGCGCACCGAACCAGACGCTGCCGTAATGCAGCGCCAGCCGTTGGCCCGCCACCGGCCGGGCCAGGGCCAGTTGGGCCATGGCCTGCAGCGGCCAGCCGGCCAGACGTGCCCAGGGCGAACTCGAGCGGCCGGTGCGCAGCCAGACGCCGGCCTGTTCGCGCCGACCCTGGCTGTCGCCGTAGTAAAGATGCACCAGTCGCCGCGCCAGGCGATGCGCCAGACTGCCTTCGCAGGTCCAGGCGCGATAGCCCACTGACAGACGCGCATCGCCGTCGTGGCGCAGGTCGATGGCGTCAAAGTGGGCGTCGTGAACGCCACTGATGTGCCGTTCGAACTGGGCCAGGGGCTTGATCGGCAGGCAGCTTGGGCTGAGCAGTTGGAGGTAGTCGAAATCGATCTGGCGCAGCGCGTGCTGCAGGCCCCGGAAGATGCCGTCGACAAAGCCAAATTGCGCCCAACCGGTGCGCACCGGGTCGCTGACAAATTGCGCATTGGGAGCTTGCAGCGTGAAGTCGGGCGTTTGGCTGAAGTCGTGGTGCACCAGCACAGGGTGCGGCCCGAGGGCGTGTGCGAGTTGGTCGACCGTGGCGCTAGGGGCCACCGCCGACATCAGCAGAAAGACAATGCGCGGACTCGGGCGCTGCAGCGGTGCTGTCAGCCGGCCCTGCTCGGGCCAGGGCCGGTCAGCGCGAAGGCGCGGTGGCTCGCTGCCCGGTCGCATCAAAGGCATATGCCCGGCCAGGGCCGCTGCTGCTGCCGCTGCCGCGTGGCTGGGCGTCATGGTGTGTTGATGGGCGTGCCCGAAGGCGTGTCGAAGGAGCTGTCGAGTGGGCGCTGGCGCCATGGTGTTGCCCTGCATGTTCACAACGTGTTGGGACCATTCTGCGCAGGCCGCGCCATCGATTCAATGGCCTTGCGCGCGATCGCGCTGCGCGTTGACGCGCCGCTGGCTTGCCGTCCTACCGCGCGGTGTAGGGCGCGGGCTCGGCGGTGGTCGAAGGCGGCTATTGCGAAGGTGGCCATTGCGAGGGTGGCCATTGCGAAGGCGGCTATTGGCTGGCTCAGCGTGCGGCAAGGGTTTGCTCCCACTGCCAAGCATGGGCCATGAGGGTGTGCAGGTCGCTGTGCTGGGGCCGCCATCCCAGCGCTTGACGGGCCAGGCGGGCATCGGCGACCAGACGGGCGGGATCACCGGGCCGGCGCGGGCCGCCTCGCACGGTGATCTTGCGGCCGCTGACATGCTCGGCTGCTGCGATGACCTCGGCCACCGAATAGCCCTGGCCGTTGCCCAGGTTGTAGGCCTGTGAGGGCCCGCCGCCCAGCAGGCTCTGCAAGGCCAGCCAATGGGCCTGGCACAGGTCGCTGACATGCACATAGTCGCGGATGCAGGTGCCATCGGGCGTGTCGTAGTCGGCCCCGTGCACACAGATGTGCGTCCGCCGACCCGAGGCCACTTGCAGCACCAGAGGGATGAGGTGGGTTTCAGGCTGGTGCGACTCGCCGATGCGCCCCAGCGGATCGGCCCCGGCCGCATTGAAGTAGCGCAAGCAGACCGAGCGCAGCCCATAGGCCCGGTCGCAGTCGGCCAGAATTTGCTCGACCATGCGCTTGCTTTGGCCGTACGGGTTAATCGGCGCTTGCGGATGCGACTCATCGATCGATCTGGTGAGCGGTTGACCGAAGGTCGCTGCGGTCGATGAAAACACCAGACGCGCGACGCCATGGCGCTGCATGGCCTGCAGCAGCGTCAACGTCGCTTGCACGTTGTTGCGGTAGTACTCCAGGGGATGGGCCAGCGAGGCGCCCACCTCGATGCGCGCTGCAAAGTGCATGACCGCATCGAAGCGATGGGCCGCAAACAGTCGATCGAGCAAGGCCGCATCGCCGACATTGCCCTGCACCAACGTGCCCCAGTGCACGGCGCTGGCATGGCCGCTGGAGAGGTCATCTAAGGTCGTGGCCCGCCAGCGCGCCTGCGCCAGTCGCAGCAGCATGTGAGAGCCGATGTATCCGGCCCCGCCGATGAGCAGGATGTGGGGGCAGCCGGCTTGGGCTGCGGGCAGGTCGGTCAAGACGGCGTTTCCTTTGGCGCGGGCCGCAGCTCCGTAGCCCCTTGGCTCTGTCGCGCCTTTGCGGTGAGCGCGCAAGACTGGAGCTGTGGGGACCCGTGTGGCCCTGTGCGTGGGCTTTGAGCTTAGGTCTGGCGTGCGGGCTTGCGTGTCGGCAAAAGCCGTTGCAGCGCCCCGGCCACCGGCTTGAAGGCGGCAGCGCTGCGGGTTTGTCCGCGCTTGTTGGAGTACAGCTGGCTGGGTATGATCGTCTCTGGTATGAATCATTGATTCATAGGTAAAACATTCTCCGTCGGCAACCGAGCCGACCACAGAGTCCATGAGCCTGTCCCCGCTTGCAGCTGCCATCGAGTTCATCGGCGTTGAAAAGCGCTTTGCTGCCCGTGGCCGCTCGGCCGAGGTGCTGGCCGCGCGCGACATCCATTTTTCGATTGCTGCTGGCGAGGTGGTGTCCATCATTGGCCCCTCGGGCTGCGGCAAGAGCACCTTGCTCAATATGGGTGCGGGCCTGGCCCGGCCCTCAGCCGGGCAGGTGCGCGTGGGTGGTCAGGCCGTGACCGGTCCGAACAAGCATGTGGCCTTCATGCTGCAAAAAGACCTGCTCATGCCTTGGCGCACGATTGCACAAAACGTCGAGTTCGGGCTCGAGCTGCGGGCAGTGCCGGCGGCGCAGCGCCATGCGGTGTCGCAGCGCCTGCTGCAGCAGTGCCATCTGCAAGGCTTTGAGCGCCACTACCCCAACCAGCTTTCGGGCGGCATGCGCCAGCGAGCGGCCATGGCGCGCACCCTTGCGGTCGATCCCCTGGTGCTGCTGATGGACGAGCCGTTTTCTGCGCTCGATGCGCAGACCAAGATGATCTTGCAGCAAGACCTGGCCCAGATGGTGGCGCGCGAGGGCAAGACGGTGCTGTTCATCACCCACGACCTGGCCGAGGCGGCCGCCTTGTCTGACCGCATCTTGGTCATGAGCGAGCGCCCGGGCACCATCGTGCACGAAATCGTGGTCGACATGCCCGATCGCCACAACCCGATGCAGCGGCGCAAGCTGCCGCGGCTGTCGCAACTGGTCAACGAGCTGATGACCTTGCTCAAGCTCGACGTCCAGTCCGAAGTTCATTGATGTGTTTGTCTGTTTTACCAAGGAGAGCGCCATGAAGACTGTTTGCATCACCCGCCGGCTGGCCTGTGCGTTGGCCGCTGCTGTACTCACGCCCCTGGGCGCTCAGGCCCAGGCACTGCAAGAGGTGACTTACCTGCTGCCCGCACCGGCCACCTTGCCCGCCTTCGGGCCCTGGATGCTGGCTCAGGCCAAGGGCTACTACAAGGCCGAGGGGCTGGATGTGAAGTTTGTCGCCGCCCGCGGCGGTGTGGATGTGGCCAAGCAGGTCGGTGCCGGCAATGCGGTCATTGGAGGGGCCATCGGCGACACGCCCATCATCGCGCGTGCGCAGGGCATCCCGGTCAAGGCGGTGGCCGTTCTCGGTGCGGGCTCCCTGATGCAGCTTGTGAGCCACAAGGAAGAGCGGATCGAAAGCCCACGCGAGCTCAAGGGCAAAACCGTCACGGTGCTCGCCTACACCGACACCACCTACTACGCGCTGCTGGGCATGCTCAGCAAGGTGGGCCTGACCAAGAACGATGTCAACATCCAGGCTGCGGGGCCTGCCGGCGTGTGGCAGCAGTTTGCGGCCAAGAAGGCGGTGGCGATGGCGGGCGTGCCCGACTGGACGGTGATGGTGATGGACGCCGGCGCGCAGGTCGATATCTTGCCGGCCGATGTGTACTTCAAGAGCATGGCACAGGCCATCTTGGCCTCCGATGAGACCATTCAGAAGAACCCGCAGCTGATCCAGAAGCTCGTGCGCGCCACGCTCAAGGGCATGAGGGACATCATGGCCAATCCCAAGGAGGCCGCCGCGATTTATGTCAAGCATGTGCCGGCCCACCAGGGCAAGGAGGCCAGCATGCAAAAGACTTTCGAGATGTTCAACCAGTATGTGTATGCCAAGCAGAAGGTGCCCGGCACGATGGACGAGGCGCGGCTGG
>CANHDQ010000072.1 GCA_947459405.1 Comamonadaceae bacterium | reverse complement strand
GACGGGGGCATCGGGGTCAAAGGCAAGGGTTAGTCCTCAGGATCGCGCCAGGCAAGGGCCACTAGGATAGCGCTGTCCGAATCTCCGCGTGCGCGGCGGACGCACTTGCTCCTGCTGCCTGCCCGCGAGATGTGCGCCGGCAATTTAATCGCGGGATGGGTCGCAATCGGTTTTTTGTATTGATTGCCGGCACCCTGGACAGCGCTGTCCAAGTGATCGGCGGGAGTTTTGCCTTGTCCAAACCCGATGTGCTGGCGGCCGCCCCGCTGCATCCCTTTTTCCGCCAAGCGCTCGAGAGCCTCTACACGGTGCACGACCGCACCCATCAATCCGACCCACAGGCTTTCGCGGCCCTGGCCCCGCGCATCGTCGCAGTGGCGGCCACCGGCGAGGCCATCGTGCCCGGCAGCTTGCTGCGCCAACTGCCCCAGGCCAAAGTGGTGTCGGTCTTCGGCGTGGGCTATGACGGCGTCGACGTGACCTCGGCGGTCGAGCTGGGTCTGCCTGTGACACACACACCCGGGGTGCTGAGCGACGACGTCGCCGACCTGGCCATGGGGCTGGTCCTCGCCGTAGGCCGGCAAATCGCCCGGGCCGACCAATTTGTGCGCGCCGGCCGCTGGCCGCAAGGCCCGCTGGCACTGGGCCGCAAGGTCTCGGGCGCGCGCATGGGCATCGTCGGCATGGGGCGGATCGGGCAGGCCATTGCCCATCGGGCGCAGGCTTTTGGCATGTCGATCGCCTACACCACGCGCACCGTCAAGACCGACCTGCCCTACCGCTATGTTGCCGACGCCACCGCACTGGCGCGCGAGTCCGACTTCCTGGTGGTCATCACGCCCGGCGGAGCGGGCACGCGCCACCTGATCAACGCTCAGGTGCTGCAGGCGCTCGGGCCCAACGGCTTTTTGATCAACGTCGCGCGCGGCAGCGTGGTCGATGAGCAGGCCCTGATCGACGCGCTGCAAAACGGCACCATCGCCGGCGCCGGGCTCGATGTGTTTGCCGACGAGCCGCGCGTGCCCGAGGCGCTGTGGACGATGCCGCACGTGGTGCTCACGCCGCACATGGCCAGCGCGACCACGCAGACCCGTCAGGCCATGGCCGATCTGGCGTTTGCCAACATCCGCGCCGGCATCGACGGCCAAGCCCTGCTCACCCCGGTGCCCGAATGGGTGGCGGCTCACCCGCGCTGAGGCCAGGGTGACGCTGCGGCTGATCGTCATGGGGGTCTCCGGCTGTGGCAAGTCCACGCTCAGCGCGGCCCTGGCCGGCCGCCTCGATCTCGAGCAGGTCGACGGCGACGATCTGCACCTGCCCGCAAGCGTCGCCAAAATGAGTGCAGGCATCGCCCTGGAAGATGCCGACCGCTGGCCCTGGCTCGATCGCATCGCCCACTTTCTGGCCGAGGCCGCCGAGCCCGGGCGCGTGGTCGCCTGCTCGGCCCTGCGGCGCGTTTACCGCGACCGCATCCGAAACCAGGCCGGCGCCGTGCGCTTCATTTTTCTCGACGGCAGCCAGGAGCTGATCGCCCAGCGCATGGCTCGGCGCAGCGACCATTACATGCAGCCGAGCCTGCTCGCAAGCCAGTTCCAGACCCTCGAGCGGCCCAGTGCCGAAGAGAGCGACGTCGTCACCGTGCCGATCACCGAGCCGGTCGAGCGCGTGCTGGCGCTGGCGCTGCGCGCTTTGCATGAGCCCACTGCCAGCGCGGCGCCGATGCCGCGCGCCGCAACCCTATCCCCCTTCCCCCCAACCTAAACAGGAGACACACCATGAAAATTTCACGCATCCTGCTCGCCTGCCTGATGACGGCCATCGGCTCGAGCGCCCTGGCCGCCAAGTTCAACCTCAGGATGGGCCATGCGGTCAACACGACCGACGGCCAACACGCAGCGGCCATGAAGCTGGCCGAGCTGGTCAAACAGCGCACCAATGGCGATGTCGAAATCACCATCTTCCCGGCCAACCAGCTGGGCAACGACGCGGCCATGATCAACGGCACGCGCGGCGGCACGATCGACATCGTCTCCAGCGGCGCCTCCAACTTCAACGGCATCGTGCCCAACACGGCTGCGATGGAGCTGCCTTTTGTCTTTCGCAGCGCCCAGCACGCCTACACCGTGCTCGACGGCCCGATCGGCACCGGCGTGCTCAATGAACTGAGCCCGCACGGCCTCAAGGGCCTGGCCTACTGGGAAAACGGCTGGCGCGCCTTCACCAACAACAAGCGTCCGGTCACCAAGCCTGAGGACCTCAGAGGCCTGAAGATTCGCTCCACGCCTAACCCGTACCACATCCAGGCCTTTCGCCTGCTGGGCATGAACCCGGCACCCATGGCCATTGCCGAGCTTTACACGGCACTGGAAAGTGGCGCCTTCGATGCGCAGGAGCATCCGATCAACGTCACCTGGTCGTCTAAGTTCTTCGAGGTGCAAAAGCACCTGACCATCAGCAATCACGTTTACTCGCCGCTGGTGGTCGCCATGAACCGGGCCAAGTTCGAAAGCCTGCCGGCCAACATTCAGAAGATCATCGTTGATGCGGCCCGCGAGGCGGCCACCTTCCAGCGCAATTTGAACGCGCAAAATGCCTCCAAGGTGGTGGCCGACCTCAAGAAGTCGGGCATGCAGGTGGTCGAGAACGTCGACATGGCGCCTTTCCAGCGTATCGTCTCGGGCGAAATCGCCAAGACCTTCGCCGAGCGCAACGGCCCAGCGCTGCTGCGGGCGATCGAAGAGACCAAGTAAGGCGATGAAGCGGTCGGCCCTCCCATGAAAGTCCTCACCGACCTCTTCTTTCGCCTGGCCGAATTCACCCTGGTGACCATGCTCTGCCTGATGGTCATCATGGTGTTCGGCAACGTCGTGTTGCGCTACGGTTTCAACGACGGCATCATCAGCTCCGAGGAGCTCTCGCGCTACCTGTTCATCTGGATTACCTTTCTCGGTGCCATCGTGACCATGCGCGACAACGCCCACCTCGGCCTGGACTCGCTGGTGCGCCGTTTGAGCCTGCGCGGCAAGAAGCTGGCCTATGCCATCTCCAACATCCTGATGCTCGGCTGCTGCGCGCTGATGTTCTACGGCACGTTCAAGCAGCACGGCATCAATGCGTCCACGCGCTCACCGGTGCTGGAGATCCCCATGATCTGGATTTATGGCGTGGGCTATCTGACCAGCGTGGCCATGGGCCTGATGATCGCGGCCAAACTGGTGGCACTGGCGCGCGGGCAATTCCAAGAGTCCGATTTGATCCAGATCCAGGATTCGGAAGAAACGGCGATATCGCACGCAAAGGAAACGCCCAAGTGACCGTCCTTGTCTTCATCGGCTCGCTGCTGGCCGCCATGGCTCTGGGCATGCCGCTGGCGTTTTCGCTGATCGTCTCGGGCGTGGCCTTGATGCTGCACCTGGACACGTTCGACACGCAGATCGTTTCGCAGAACCTGATCAGTGGGGCCGACAACTTTCCCCTGATGGCCGTGCCCTTCTTCATGCTCGCCGGAGAGTTGATGAACGCCGGCGGCATGAGCCGGCGCATCGTCGAGTCGGCCATGGTCTGGGTCGGCCATCTGCGCGGCGGCCTGGGCTATGTGGCCGTGTTTGCGGCCATCGTGATGGCCAGCCTGTCGGGCTCGGCCGTGGCCGATACCGCCGCACTGGCTGCCGTGCTGCTGCCCATGATGCGGCAAGCTGGCTACCGCATGGACCGCTCGGCCGGCCTGATCGCCGCCGGCGGCATCATCGCGCCGGTGATTCCGCCTTCGATCGGTTTCGTGCTCTTTGGCGTGATCGGCGGTGTCTCGATTTCCAAGCTGTTCATGGCCGGCATCTTTCCGGGGCTGCTGATGGGCCTGGCGCTGGTGGTCACCTGGGCCATCGTGGCCCGCAAAGACGAGGTCAAGGCCAGTCCCAAGGTGCCCATGAAGCAGCGACTGCGCGTGACGCTCAACGCCTTTTGGTCCTACCTGCTGGCCATCACCATCATCGGCGGCATGAAGATGGGCATCTTCACGCCCACCGAAGCGGCGGTGGTGGCGGTGGTGTATTCGCTGTTCGTGGGCCTGTTCATCTACCGGGAGATCCGGCTGCGCGACCTCTACGGCATCGTGCTGGCAGCGGCCAAGACCTCCTCGGTCGTGATGTTCCTGGTGGCAGCCGCCCTGGTCAGCGCCTGGCTGCTGACCGTGGCCAACATTCCGAACCAGATCGCCGAGATGATGAAGCCCCTCATCGACAACCCCAAGCTGCTGATGGTGGTGCTGATGCTGGTGGTGCTGATCGTCGGCACCGCACTCGACTTCGCGCCCACGGTGCTCATCCTCACACCCGTGCTGATGCCGCTGGTGCGGCAAGCGGGCATCGATCCGGTCTACTTTGGCGTGCTGTTCATCATCAACAACGCCATCGGCCTGCTGACGCCGCCGGTGGGCACCGTGCTCAACGTGGTCTGCGGCGTCGGCCGCATCCCGATGCATGACGTGATCCGGGGCGTCATGCCTTTTCTGATGTCCCAAGTGGTGGTGATGGGCCTGCTCATTGCCTTCCCCAGTCTGGTCATGGTCCCTCTCAAATGGCTGATGATGCGATGAACGTGCTCCAATCTTTTGACCTCAGGGGCCAACGCGCCCTCATCACCGGCTCATCGGCGGGCATCGGGCTCGCCCTGGCCGAGGCACTGGCCCAGGCCGGCGCCCACGTCATCATCAACGGCCGTCAGGCGGCCAAAGTGCAGGCCTGCGTGCAAGCACTGCAGGCTCAGGACCACGGCGCCAGCGCGGCGGTTTTCGACGTGACGGATGCTGCGGCCGTGCAGGCGGGGGTCGATCAGATCGAGGCGCAAGGGCCGATCGATATTCTGGTCAACAACGCGGGCATGCAAATCCGCGGGCCGCTGCAAGACTATGAGCACGACAACTGGCACACGCTCATGAAGACCAATCTGGACAGCGTCTACTTCGTCGGTCAGGCCGTGGCGCGCAAGATGATTCCGCGCGGACAAGGCAAGATCATCAACATCTGCTCGGTGCAAAGCGAGCTCGGACGCCCGGGTATCGCGCCCTACACCGCCAGCAAGGGCGCGGTCAAGATGCTCACCAAAGGCATGGCGATCGACTGGGGCCCGCTGGGCCTGAACGTCAACGGCATCGGCCCCGGCTACTTCAAAACCGAGCTCAACCAGAAACTGGTGGACGACCCGACCTTCAGTGCCTGGCTCGTGGGCCGCACGCCAAGCCGGCGCTGGGGCGAGTTGCAGGACCTCGGGGGTGCGGCCGTCTTCCTGGCCTCGCCCGCCTCGCGCTTTGTCAATGGCCACATCCTCTACGTCGATGGCGGCGTCACCGCCACGCTTTAAACTCGCCTACCCGATCCTTAGAGGACAGCCATGAAATCCGTCATCTGCCACGCAGCCCAGGATCTGCGCATCGAAACCACCGAGCTGCCGCCGCTGGGCGACGAGCAGTTGCGCGTCAAAGTCGCTTTTGGCGGCATCTGCGGCTCCGACCTGCATTACTACCAGCACGGCGGCTTTGGCACGGTGCGCATCCGCCAGCCCCTGGCGCTGGGCCACGAGGTCTCGGGCATCGTCGACGGCTGGGGGGCCAAAGTCAGTGGATTTGCGCGCGGACAGCGCATCGCCATCTCGCCCTCGCGGCCCTGCGGCCATTGCCGCTACTGCCAGGCGGGCCAGCACAACCACTGCCTGAACATGCGCTTTTACGGCAGCGCCATGCCCTTCCCCCACATTCAGGGGGCCTTTAGCGAGCAGATCGTGATCGAGCGCCACCAGGCCCACCCGATTGCCGATCACCTGAGCCTGTCGCAGGCCGCACTGGCCGAGCCGTTGTCGGTCGGTCTGCATGCGATTGCGCGCGCCGGCAGCGTACTGGGCCAGCAAGTGCTGGTCACCGGATGCGGGCCGATCGGCTCGCTGCTCATCGCGGCGCTGCGCCGCGCCGGTGCTGGCCGCATCGTGGCCGCCGACATTGCCGACTTGCCGCTGCAGTGCGCCCGCCAGATGGGCGCTGACGAAACCATCCACCTGGGCAACGCGCCGCAAGCGCTGGAAGCCTACAAGGCCGACAAAGGCCAGTTCGACACCGTCTTTGAGGCCTCCGGCAGCCAGGCCGCGCTGCGCACCGCACTCGACGTGATCCGGCCGCGCGGCGTGCTCATTGCCGTGGGCATGGGCGGCGACATCAGCCTGCCCATGACCCAGCTCGTGGCCAAAGAAGTGGATCTGCGGGGCACCTTCCGTTTCCATCCCGAGTTTGCCACCGCAGTGCGCTTTCTCAACGAAGGGCTGATCGACGGCCGGCCGGTCATCACCGGCGTGCTGCCGATGGAGCAGGCGCTAGAGGCCTTCGATCTGGCGGCCGACAAGAGCCGTTCGCTCAAGGTGCAAATCCAGTTTGCGGCGCAGGCGGCTTAAACAGCCAGCCCAGGCCCCTCCCCAACCGAAGGAATCTCCGTGAAAAAAGTTGCTCTCGTGACTGGCGCCAGCTCGGGCATCGGCCAGGCCTGCGCCCTGGCCCTGCTTAAAGAGGACTGGCAAGTGGTGCTGGTGGGCCGGCGCGCCGATGCGCTGCAGCAGGCCCTGACCCGTGCGGGCGCTGCCGGCGCGCAAGGTCTGGCCCTGCCCGCCGATGTCTCAGACGAAAACCAGGTCCGCGCCCTGTTTGAGCAGGTGCGCCAGCGCTTCGGACGACTCGATCTGCTGTTCAACAACGCCGGCATCTCGCTGCCCACCACCTTGCCCGGCGATGTCAGCGGGCAAGACTGGCGCAAGATGGTCGACGTCAACCTCAACGGCGCCTTCTACTGCCTCTCGCACGCCTTCAAGCTGATGCAGGAGCAGTCGCCGCAGGGAGGCCGCATCATCAACAATGGGTCCATCTCGGCCCATGTGCCGCGCTACGGCTCGATCGCCTACACAGCCACCAAACACGCCATATCGGGCCTGACCCGTGCAGCTTCGCTGGACGGGCGCGCCTTTGGCATCGCGGTCGGGCAAATTGACATCGGCAACGTGGCCTCCGACATGACCGAGCGCATGGCCAAGGGTGTGCCACAGGCTGACGGCAGCATCAAGGCCGAGCCGCGCATGGACATGTCGGCCGTGGTCGAGACCTTCATGAGCATGGCCCGCCTGCCGCTTTCGGCCAACATCCTCTTTACCACCGTAATGGCCACCAACATGCCCTACGTGGGCCGCGGCTGAAGCCTTGGCAACCAGGACTCAAGCCTAAGGACCCTGGCGCGCCGCGCGCACCTCCTGCCCACGCCCATGCAAGACAAAGACATCGGCCTCGTTGGCCTGGGCGTCATGGGTGAAAACCTGGCGCTCAATTTTGTGCGCCAAGGCTTTGCGGTCTGTGGCTTTGACAGCGACGCTGCCAAGCGACTGAGCTTTGCGCAGCGCACGCAAGGTCTGCACGCTGCAGCCGCACCCAACCTGCCGGCTCTGGTGGGCCAACTCAAGCGCCCTGCCCGACTCTTGCTAATGGTGCCTGCGGGCGCAGCGGTCGATGCAGTGCTGGGCGAGTTGACCGCGCTGCTGCAAGCCGGCGACGTGGTCATCGATGGCGGCAACACCCTGTTTACCGACACACAGCGGCGGCTGCTGCACATGCAGGCGCATGGCGTCTTGTACGTCGGTGCCGGCGTCAGTGGCGGCCAGGCCGGCGCGCTGCTTGGGCCCGCCCTCATGCCGGGCGGCTCGGCCGATGCCTGGCCATTGGTGCGACCGATGCTCGAGTCGATCGCGGCGCGCGCCGACGACGGCCAGCCATGCTGCGCCTGGATGGGCGCGGGCGGCGCCGGCCACTTCGTCAAGATGGTGCACAACGGCATCGAATACGCCGACATGCAGACCATCTGCGAGGCCTACTGGCTCATGCACCATTTGCTGCAGATGCCCGCCCCCGAAATCGGCCAGGTCTTTCGGCACTGGGGGAGCGGCCCCCTGGGCAGCTACCTGATCGACATCACGGCCGACATCCTCGCCCATGAGGATCCCGACAGCGGCGCCGCACTGGTCGACATGATCCTCGATACGGCTGAACAGAAAGGCACGGGCAAATGGGCCAGCCAGGTGGCGCTCGATCTGGGCGTGCCGGCACCCACCATTGCCCACGCCGTGTCGGCGCGCACCCTCAGTGCCCTCAAAAGCGAACGGGTCGCCGCCTCCGGCGTGCTGGCCGGCGCCCGCACACCCGCATCCACGGGACTGCCCGCGCAGGCCTTGATCGATCGCATCGGCAGCGCACTGCTGGCTGCCAAGGTCTGCGCCTACGCGCAGGGCTTTGCGCTGCTGCGTGCGGCCGACCTGCAATACGGCTGGCAGTTGCCCATGGCCACCATCGCAGGCGTCTGGCGCGCCGGTTGCATCATCCGGGCCCGGCTGCTCGAAGACATCCGGCAGGCCCACCAAGCCCAGCCCGAGCTAAGCAACCTGCTGCTGGCGCCCCGCTTTGCCGCGCTGATGGCACAGGCCCAGCAAGACCTGCGCGAGGTGGTGGCCCTGAGCGCCCTGCATGGCGTTGCAGCGCCGGCCTTCATGAGCTCGCTGGCCTACTACGATGCCTACCGCTCTGCGCGCCTGCCGGCCAATTTGCTGCAGGCCCAGCGCGACTACTTCGGCGCGCACAGCTACCAGCGCACCGACCGGGCCGGCCACTTCCGCACGCGCTGGCAAGACTGAGTTCGGGCCCGCCAGGGCGCCCCGCCCTTGCGGCGACGCCCAGCCCGAAATGCTCAGCGGCTGGTGCGCACCATGGCGTCGGGGCGCCGATGCAGGTCGGGCAGCAACTCCAAACCCAGACCGGGCTTGTCGTTGAGGCCGATCATGCCGTTGCGCACGACAGGCAGCTCGGTGACCAGTTCCTTGTACCAGCCGGTGTAGAAGGCGCGCACACTTTCTTGAATGAGCGCGTTCGGTGCGTGCAGCGACAGGTGGGTCGAGGCGGCCCAGACCACAGGACCGGTGCAGTCGTGCGGTGCCACTGGCAATTGCCAGGCATCGGCCATGGCGGCGATCTTGCGGGCTTCGGTCAAGCCGCCGCACCAGCTCAGATCGAGCATGGCCACACCGGCCACGCCAGTTTGCAGGTAGTCCTTGAAGCCCCATTTGTAGCTCAGGGTTTCGCTGGCGCAGATCAGCGCCTTGCAGTCCTGGGCATATTGCTTGAGCAGGTCCAGGCTGTCCATGCGAATCGCATCTTCGTGCCAGAAGGTGTTGAACTCCTGCAGCGCGCGGGAGATCTTGCAGGCCATGGGCAGACGCCACAGGCTGTGAAACTCGACCATGATGTCCATCTTCTCGCCCACCGCCTTGCGGATCTTGCGAAAAGGCTCTAACGCGCGGTCGAGGTCCTGCGGGCTGATGTACTGTCCATGCGACTGCTCGGCGGCCACATCGAAGGGCCAGATCTTCATGCCGGTGATGCCCTCGGAAAGCAACGACTCGGCCAGTTCGTCCGCGTGGTGCAAAAAGCCCTGCAAATCTTCATAAGGCCCGGCGTTGTTGCCCAGGCCCCAGTTCGAGCTGCTCTGGTTGACGTTGCTGCGGATGTACTGGTAGCCCGCACACGTGTTGTAGACGCGGATCTCGTCACGGCTCTTGCCGCCCAAAGCCGTGTGTACCGGCATGCCGGCGGCCTTGCCAAACAGATCCCACAAAGCGATATCGATCGCCGAATTGCCACGCGTCTCGACGCCCGAGCCGCGCCAGCCCAAATAACCGGTCAGATCACGCGCCCTGGCCTCAATGGCCAGCGGGTCCTGCCCGATCAACTTGGCCGCGGCCCACTCGTGCAAATAGGCCTCGACCGCTTGCGCGCCCATAAACGTCTCGCCCAATCCAACCAGGCCCTCGTCGGTGTGCAGCCTGACCCACAGGATGTTGGGAAACTCGCCGAGTCGGATGGTTTCGAGTTGCGTGATTTTCATGACCGGACTCCAGGAGGGCAAAAAAAACCCGCGACCGAAGTCGCGGGGGTGTGGCTCACACAGCGATCAGCCGCCGCGTGCTTTCCTCAGCTCGTCTTGCACCAGCTTGATGGCTTCTGCGCCGATCGAGTCCTTGTGCTTGTCGTAGACCGAAGCGACACGGGCGCGAATGCGGTTTTGCTCGGCCGCGGTGATCTCGTTGACCTGCATGCCCTTGGTGCGCAGGCTGGACAAGGACTTCTCGTTAAGGGCGCGGTTGGCCGCACGCTGCACCTTCTGGCCCTCCATCGCCGCCTCACGCAGCACGGCTTGCTCCTGCGGGCTCAGCTGGTCCCACAGCTTCTTGCTGTAGAGCACCAGGAAGGGCGTGTAGGCATGGCGTGTGACGCTCAGGAACTTCTGCACCTCGTTGAACTTGGACGTCTCGATGGTGACGAAGGGATTTTCCTGGCCGTCAATCGTCCGGGTTTCCAAAGCGGTGAACACCTCTGGAAAGGCCATCGGCACCGCGTTGGTACCCAGGGTACGGAAGGTGTCCAAGAAGATGTTGTTCTGCATCACGCGCAGCTTGACGCCCTCGAAGTCCTCCAGGCGATTGACCGGACGCTTGCTGTTGGTCAGGTTGCGAAAGCCGTTTTCCCAGTAGGCCAGGTTGACCAAGCCAGCGGCTTCGAGCCTGGCGTTGAAATAACGACCAGCCGGGCCGTCGAGCACGGCATCGGCCTCTTTCTCGTTGGCAAACAGGAAGGGCAGATCAAACACGCCCAGTTCCTTGACGATGCCCACCAGCGGCGAGCTCGAGGTGCACACCATCTCTTGGGTGCCCGCACGCAGCGCCTGGCTGGCCTGCAAGTCACCGCCGGCCGATCCGCCCCAGAAGGCGGTGATCTTCATCTTGCCGCCGGTTTTGGCCGCCAGCACTTCCTGCATCCTCTTGACGCCCACGCCCACCGGATGGTCTTCGTTCACCCCGTTGGTGAACTTGATATTGCGCTCGGCAAACTGCGCCAGCGCACTGGTGCTGACCAGGACGGCGCCGGCCACCAGGGCTGCAAGGTTTCTGCGTTTGAACATAAATGTCTCCTTCTACATGCACACAGGGTTAAAAAATCAGCTCAACATCCACTTGAGCGGGACGAGAACCAGGGAGGGGAAAGCGATCAACAAAGCCAGCACGATCAATTGCGCCACCAGGAAAGGCAACACCCCCCGGAAGGCGCGGTCCATGCTGATCTTGGCCACACCACAGACCACATTGAGCACGGTGCCCACAGGCGGCGTAATCAGGCCAATGGCATTGTTCATGATGAAGAGCACGCCAAAGTAAACCGGATCAATACCGGCTTGCTTGACCACCGGCATGAGCACAGGGGTCAAGATCAGCACGGTGGGCGTAAAGTCCAAGGCGGTGCCCACGACAATCACCAGCAGCATCAGCACCACCATGAGCAACATCTTGTTGTCCATGAAGGGCTCCATCATCTTGGCCACTTCGGCCGGAATATTGGCCACGGTGATCAGCCAGGCACTGACCATGGCGGCCGCCACCAGGAACATGATGACCGCGGTGGTCTTGCCGGCGGTCAAAATCAGCCTGTAGAGGGCCGAGAACTTAAGCTCGCGGTAGACGAAGGCACCGATCACAAAGCTGTAGACCGCCGCCACCACGGCCGCCTCGGTCGGGGTAAAGGCGCCGATCTTCATGCCGCCAATGATGATCACCGGCAAGGCCAGGGCCAGCAAGCCCTCTCGCGTGGCCTGCAAGCGCTGGCGCATGTTCATGCGCTCACCAGGCCTGACCTGGTCTCGGCGAGCAACCCACCACCAGGCGATGCCAATCGCAATGCCCATCATGATGCCGGGCACGATGCCAGCCAGAAACAGCTTGGTGATCGACACATTGGCCGCCACACCGAAGATGATGAAGCCGATGGACGGCGGAATCACCGGCGCGATGATGCCGCCCGAGGCGATCAGGCCGGCCGAGCGGCCCACGTCGTATCCGGCTTTGCGCATCATGGGGATGAGCAGCGCCGCCAGCGCAGCGGTGTCTGCCACCGCCGAGCCCGACAGCGACGCCATGATGATGGCCGCCATCACCGCCACATAGCCCAGACCCCCGCGGAAATGGCCCACCCAGGCCATCGCCATGTTGACGATGCGCCGGCTCAAGCCGCCCGCATTCATAAACTCGCCGGCAAGCAAGAAAAACGGTACCGCCAGCAGCGGAAAGTTGTCGGCGCCGTCAACAAAACGCTGCGCCAGGATCTGGCTGTCAAAGGATGCGATCACGCCGGTGGCGGCCAGATAGGCCATGAGCGACAGGCCACAAACCAGCAACGCATACGCAATCGGCATGCCCAGGGCCATGGCGCCGAGCAGGCTCAAAATGAAGATGCTGACGGTCATTT
>CANHDQ010000071.1 GCA_947459405.1 Comamonadaceae bacterium | reverse complement strand
GGCGCGAGGTTCAGGCCGCCTTGCCAGGCCGAGGTTTGCTGGCGCATGCGAAATTCGCGGCGCAGCGATGAGATTTCTTCGCGCACCATCTCCACGATCTCGCGGCCGCGCAGGTAGTCGCGCGCGTCTTGCTCGCTCGCAGCCGATGCGATACTCGCAGCGCGCGTCGGGTTGGCTGCTGCGGCAGCTGCGGGGGCGGCGGGTTGTGCGATGGCCGGTTCTGCGGTGGCCGGTTCAACCAGGAGGGCGGGCGCCGCAAGGGGGGCTGCCAGCAAGACGGAAGGCTGGCCCTGGGCAGCACGTGCCCCGCTCTGGCTGGCCATTTGCAGGCTGTCGCGAAAGCTCGCGGTCGGGGTCTCGAGGCTGGCTGGTACTTCGGCGGCGCGGCTGCTGGCCGCGCTGGGCTGCTCGGCTGGCGAGCTGGCTTCAAGTGCCACCTCGATGGCCACCACCAGCTCGGTCTGACCTGCCACCTGGTGGTTGGAGATCACCAGCACATCGGGGCCGTAGGTCTTGATGGCCTGCTCCATGGCGCTGCGGGTGTCGCGGGCGAGGATGCGTTTGAGTTCCATGGGTCACCTCAGGGTTTATTGGGCAGCGTCGGTGTGAACGGTGTGGATCACCTTGACCATCTGGTCCTCGGGGATCTCGCTGTAAGACAGGATGGTCAGATCGGTCACGCGAAAGCGTGCGGCCTTGGAAAGCCACGGCCGGATCGAAGGCGAAACCACCAGCACGGCCGGATGGCCTTGATCTTCGACCGCACGGGCACCCTGGCGCAGCGCGGCAAACAGGCGCTCGGCCAGCCCCGGCTCGAGCACCATGGGGGTGCCAGGCTGGCTTTGCTGGATGACGTTGTGCAGCAGTTGCTCCAGGCCAGGGTCCAGGGTGATGACCGAGAGGCTGTTCTTGTTGTCCAGCAGGCTCTGGCAGATCATGCGGCCAAGCTTGGGGCGAATCAGGGTGGTCAGCAGTTCTGGGTCCTGTGTGCGCGCGGCGGCCTCGGACAGCGCTTCCACAATGCTGCGCATGTCGCGGATGGGCACGTTTTCGCTCAGCACGTTTTGCAGCGTGCGGGTGATCACGCCCAGGGCGAGCTTGCCTGGCACGAGGTCTTCGACCAACTTGGGCGAGCGCGCCGCGAGCTTGTCGAGCAGTTGCTGCACCTCGTCGTGCGAGAGCAGGTCGGCCGCGTTGTCGCGCAGCACCTTGTTGAGATGGGTGGCCACTGCCGTGGCGGCGTCCACCACGGTGTAGCCTAGGGTGCGTGCATGGTCGCGCTGCGAGGGGTCGATCCAGACGGCCTCCAGGCCAAAGGCTGGCTCGCGGCAGGGTGTGCCCTCAAGCGGCCCATAGACCTGGCCGGGGTTGATGGCCATCTCGCGCCCAGCCTTGACTTCGCCGCGGCCGCGCACCACGCCCTTGAGCACGATGTGATAGCTGTCCGGGTCGATGTTGAGCGCGTCGCGAATGCGCACCGGCTGGATCAGAAAGCCCAGCTCGGCCGAGAGTTTCTTGCGCACGCCTTTGACGCGCGCCATCAGCTGCCCGCCGGTGTCGGGGTTGACCAGGGGAATCAGGCCGTAGCCGATTTCCAGGCCAATCAGGTCGACCTGGTCGACGTCGTCCCAGTCGAGCTCTTTGGGCGCCTCGGGGGCCAGCGCAGCGGCCTCGGCGGCGGCCTGCGGGGTCGGCTCGGCGCTTCGTTTGAGCACCATCAGCCCGAGCGCGGCGGTGGCAGCGGCCAGGGTCAAAAAGACCAAATGCGGCATGCCTGGGATCACGCCCAAAATGGCCAGAAAGCTTGCCGAGATGAACAGGGCCGAGGGGTTGGCCAGCTGGCTGCTGGCCTGCTCGGTGGTGTTTTCTGCGGTGTTGACCCGGGTGACGATGATGGCGGTGGCCAGTGACAGGAACAGCCCCGGAATCTGGCTCACCAGACCGTCGCCGATGGTCAGCAGGGTGTAGACGCGGCCGGCTTCGGCCAGCGGCATGTTGTGCTGCATCACGCCGATGATCAGGCCGCCGATGATGTTGATTGCCAGGATCAGCAGGCCGGCGATCGCATCGCCGCTGACAAATTTGGACGCGCCGTCCATGGAGCCGAAAAAGTCCGACTCCTGCGACAACTCTTCGCGCCGCTTCTTGGCCGTTTCCTGGTCGATCACGCCGGCATTGAGGTCGGCATCGATCGACATTTGCTTGCCCGGCATCGCGTCGAGGGTAAAGCGCGCATTGACCTCAGAGACCCGGCCGGCGCCCTTGGTGACCACGATGAAGTTGATGATCATCAAGATCATGAAAATGATGAAACCGACCAGGTAATTGCCGCCAATCACAAAGTGGCCGAAGGCCGCGATCACCTGACCGGCGGCCTCCTCGCCCTCGTGTCCATTGACCAGGATCACCCGGGTCGAGGCCACGTTCAGCGCCAGCCGCAGCATGGTGGCAAACAGCAGCACCGATGGGAAGGACGAGAACTCCAGCGGCTTGCGGGTGTTGATCGCAATGAGCACGATCAACAGGCTCGAGGCGATGTTGAAGGTAAACAGCACATCGAGCAGCCACGGCGGCATGGGCAATACCAGCATGGCCACGATGAGCAGCACAAGCGCAGGCACGCTCAGTCCGGTCATGCTGAAGTTGGCCAGGCTCTGTCGGAGGCTTGACAGGGTCAGGGTGCTCATAAAGGTGTGCGCTTTGAGGTGACTCGTCGATACAAGGGCTGCTCTGGGGCCACCGGCTGTCCGGCGACCTCGCGTCCGACCCGATGTGCAAGCTCCGTGCCATGTAAATCCGACAGGGCGCGCGCCGGCCTGGGGCCAGCCTTAGAGATGCCGAAACGGCAAGAGTTCTCCGGTCATGCTTTTTGCTATATCGAGGCATCTGCCCTTGGTTCCACCTACTTTTCTGCTCAAGCCATCCATGGACGCTCCCTCGCTTTCCCTCGTCACGGCCACCTCCGTCAACCCGGTTGCAGCCCCCGATGCCGCCGGCGCCGCCGCACCAACGGCCTTGCGCGGTGCCGATTTCGCCAACCTGCTGGGCCATTTGATGGGCGCGGGCGGGCGGCAAGACCTTGCCGGTCTGCAGGCCCTGCCCATCGGCCCCCAAATGGAAGTGATCACCGTGGCCGAGCCGCTGCCCGACGCGGCCAGCCTGAGCGCCTTTGCCCGTGGTCAGGGGCTCGATGAAAGCATGGTGCATGCCTTGTTCGGCGGCGCCGGCGTGCCCGCCGTTGCGGACGGCGTCTTGCAGCTGCCCGGTCAGGTGGCCGTTCAGATACCTGGTCAGATACCTGGTCAGATGGCCGTTCAGATGCCCGGCGAGCCCAAGAGCGAGGCTGGTGCCGAAACCGTCGCGCCGCAGCTGCTGTCGGTGCTGCCCGCTGCCCTGGTCTTGCAGGCTGGGCTGGCGGTTGCCCAGCCCGATTCAGCCAGCCTGGTCAAGGAGCCGCCGCCAGCGCCCGATGTCAGCGAGTTGGCCCGGCAACAGGCCCAGGCCGCCAGCGCGGTGTTTCCGATCCTGCTCGGGCGCGGGACGGCGGCGGGCCCCACCGACATGTCCGGTCGCGCCGGCGGCGCGGCCGCGCTGGCCGGCGCCATGGGCGTTACCGCCTTGCAGGCCGATGCTGCCCCCGAAGCCTTGGATGGGGTGGATCTCGATCGCATCAGCCAACTGACTTGGCAGTGGCGCACGGGCGCGGCCCATGGGGCTGCTGTGACGGCGGCCCAGCCCCGCGCCTGGGTGCCGGCGACCGATTTGACCGGCGCGGCCGGCCTGGCCAGCCAGGTCAATCAGGTCACGCAGGCCCTCACCGGCGCGCCCGACGAGGAGCTGCCGCAGGCGCTGCGCCTGCAGCTGGCGCCCAGCGAATTCATCACTCAGCGCCTGGCAGCGATGGCCGGCACCGGCCAGCAAAGCACCTGGGCGGCGGTGGCCGGCCATTCGGTGGCGGCCGAGACGCTCAAGCTCGACGTGCAGACTTTGCAATGGCCCGCCCTGGCCGAGCCGCTTGCCGACGCCGCGCCGGGCGAGGCTGGCACGCCGAGCACCGGCCTGGGTCACCCCACCGGCGAGCCGCTGCGGCCGCAAGGGCCTGCCAGCGGCCCGGCCAACGTGTGGACCAGCAGCGCCAGCCAGCGGATGGAACAATATGAAGAACTGGCCCAGCGCCTCGGGGAGGCCCTGGGGCAGCGCCTGCAAAGCCAGCTCGAGCGAGGGCAGTGGAAGGTTCAGATGCGGCTCGATCCGGCCCATCTGGGGCGCATCGACCTGGACCTGGACATGAATGCAGGGGCTCTCGATGCGGTCTTTCGCAGTGACAATCAGCTCACCCGTGACCTGATCGCCCAGAGTCTGCCCAAATTGCGCGACAGTCTGGCGCAGGCAGGCACGGCAGTTGCTAATGTGTGGGTACAAGGGGATTCGAGCCGCCAATCTGGCGGAAATCCGACACCCGAGCGTGCGCCTGAGATGCATCAGGCCCGCAGCCGCGATACCGACTCCGATGAGCCGGTCGCGGCGGCGGCCCCACCGAGTGCGCGCCGGGGGACTAGTGCCTGGGATGTGCTGGCCTGACCACAAGGGCTGGCGCCTCGCACGGGCGATACCTGAGGGTTGAGTCATGGCAGAAGAAGCAGTTGTTGAAGAAGGTGCGGAGCAAAAGCCTAAGTCCAAGCTGATCCCGATCATTGCGGGTGCAGTGGGCCTGATCGTGCTCGTGGCCGGCACCATGCTGGCCACGCTGTATTTCACGGGCTACTTCAAACCCAAGCCGCCGCAGCTGACGGCCGAAGAGCGCATCGCCCTGGGACTCGACCCTGAGGTCAGTACCAAGGAAGGCGAAAAAGGCAAGGATGGCAAAGGCAAGGACGGCAAGGACGGCCTGCCCGAAAAGCTCAAGAAGTCGCCACAGGCCGAGCGTTTTGACTTCAACTACTTCCAGATGGAGCGCGAGTTCCTGGTCAACCTGACCGGCTCCAAGCGCGTGATGTCGATCCAGGTGGCCGTCATGACCCGCTACGACCAGCGCGTGGTCGACAACATCAAGAAGCACGAATTTGCCCTGCGCTCGGTCATGATGGACGTCATGCGCCAGTCGCAAGAGGCCGACATCAACAAGCCCGAGTTTCGCGTCGACCTGGCCAAACGGCTGCGCGACGCGATGAACGCCCAGCTCGAGAAGTTCGAGGAGTTTGGGGGCGTGGAAGACGTCTTCTTTACCTCCTTTATCGTGCAGTAAGCGCACCTAACTGGCAGCCGGGTACACCTGACCATGTCTGATCAACTGTTGACCGCAGAGGAGCTCTCGGCGCTGGCCGAAGGCATCAATGACGGCAGCATCCCTGTCGATACGGGCTACAACACGTCCATGCGCGTGCGCAAGCACGATCTGGCCAGCGAGGATTCGAGCCTTGGGGTCAATGTGGCCTCGATCGACATGATCAACGAGCGCTTCATCCGCACCTTCCGCCTGGGGCTGCTCGAGATGCTGCGATCGAGCCCGCGGGTGACGCCCAACCGGGTGCAGATTGCCCGCTTTGGCGACTACCTCAAGGGGCTGCGCGCGCCGCTGTCGGTCAACATGGTGCGCCTCAATCCCTTGCGCGGCTACTCGATCGTGGCCATCGATCCGGTGGTGGTGTTCAGCTCGCTTGACAGTTTTTTTGGCGGCTTTGGCCGCGGCGTCACCCAGTTGCCGCCCACCCGACTGTTCACGCCCACCGAGACCCGGATCATCAACATGATCCTGGAGGTCTTCTTTCGCTCGCTCAAAGACGCCTGGTCGCCCATCATGGACATCGAGCAAGAGGTGGTGACCTCGGAGATCAATCCGCAATTTGCCCAGATCGCCGATGAGAACGATCTGGTCGTCGTCTCGCATTTCGAGGTCGAGGCCGGCCCCGCCACGCAGGGCTTCATCGACCTGGTCTATCCCTATGCCTCGCTCAAGCCCGTGCGCGATCTGCTTCGCAGCCGCGTGCAGACTGGCGACGGCAACGAGGAGTCGGACAACCAGTGGCGCACCGAACTGGGCACGGCGGTGGACAACGCGCCGGTCGAGTTGCGCGTGCTTCTCGGTGAAATCTCCAGCAGCCTGGGCGCCGTCGAGGCCATGCAACCGGGCGATGTGCTGTTCTTCAAGAAGCCGGAATTGGCCCGGATGGTGATCAACGACGTGCCTGCCTTTGATGTGCAGGTGGGCAATCTGGGCAGCCAGACGGCGGTGCAGATCGCCCGCAGTGTCATTCCCGGCATGCAATAAAACTCGCAGGACCTTAGACCATGAGCGATCCCAAACTTGGCAATACCGGCGCCGGCGACGGCCAGATCAACCCCGAGGTGTTGCAAAACATCCAGGTGACCCTGTCCGTGGAGGTTGGCCGCGCCATGATCAAGATCCGCGACCTCATGCGCCTGACCCAGGGCAGCGTGGTCGAGCTCGATCACATCGCCGGTGAGCCGCTGGACCTGCTGGTCAACAAGACCGTGGTGGCCCAAGGCGAGGTGGTGCTGGTCAACGACCGCTACGGCATCCGCCTGACCCGCGTCGTACCGGCCTCCGAGCGCATGAAGAATCTCTGAACACCCAGCCGCTGGCTCATCATGGACATCTTGCGCATCATCGGCAGCCTGATCCTCGTGTTCGGGCTCATGGGTGCGTTGCTGTGGGGTCTGCGGCGCATGCAGATGAAAATCGGCGCGCCCATGCCTGGCCGCCGGCTGCACATGCTCGAGAGCGTCAGCGTCGGCCCACGCCAAAAAATCGCCTTGCTGCGCATCGACGCCCGCGAGGTGCTGGTCGGTCTGTCGCCTGGACAGATGACCGCGCTGGGGCAGTGGACAGTGGCCGCTGGCCCGGGCGATGCCAACGACGCACCGGCTGCGCCTGCGGCCGACTCGCCGACCGAAAGCTACCCCATGACGGCCCAGGCCCTGCTGGAGCGGGAGTCTGCCCGTGGCCGCTAAATTTTGGATGCGCGCCAGCGCGCTGATCGTGCTGGTGGCCCTGCTCGTGGTGCCCGACACCAGCTGGGCGCAGGGGTTGCCGATGGTGACGGCCAGCCAGGGCCCGCGCGGCACGCAGTACAGCATCACGCTGCAGCTGCTGGCGCTGATGACGGTGCTCACGCTGCTGCCCTCGCTGCTGCTGATGATGACCTCCTTTGTGCGCATCATCATCGTGATGTCGCTGCTGCGTCAGGCGCTGGGCACGGGACAGACGCCGCCCAATATGGTGCTGGTGGGCCTGGCCCTGTTTTTGTCGCTGTTCATCATGCAGCCGGTGCTCACCGACGTTTACCAAAATGCAATCGTGCCCTTCATGAACAACGGCATGAGCGCCGAGCGGGCGGTGGCCGCCGCTGAAGGGCCCATCCGCGAATTCATGCTCAAGCAGACCCGCCAGGACGACATTGCGCTGTTCATGCAGATTGCACGCAAGGGCGAGCCCGTCGATGCGGCCTCGGTGCCCTTTACCACCTTGGTGCCGGCCTTCATCACATCGGAGCTCAAGAGCGCTTTTACCATCGGCTTTTTGATCTACATCCCCTTCGTGGTGATCGACCTGATCGTGGCCAGCGTGCTCATGTCCATGGGCATGATGATGCTCTCGCCCATGATGATCTCCATGCCTTTCAAGCTCATGCTCTTTGTGCTGGTCGACGGCTGGGGCCTGATCATGGGCTCGCTCGCCTCGAGCTTCACGCTCTGACCCCCTCCACCCCCCAAAGCCGCACACCATGGACACCACCACCGTCGTTGAATTGGGCTCCCAGGCTCTTTGGATCACCTTGCTGGTGTCGGCCCCGCTGTTGCTGGTGGCGCTGGGCGTCGGCCTGGTGGTGGGCATCGTGCAGGCTGCCACCTCGGTCAACGAGGCCACCCTGAGCTTTATCCCTAAGCTGGTGGCCATGTCGGTCACGCTGGCCGTGGTCGGCGGCTGGCAGATTGCCACCCTGGTCGATTACATGCGGGCCCTGTTTCTGCGTATCCCCACTTTGTTCAGCTGAGGACCGCCTTGATCACTGTGGCCGCCATCGACATCGTAGAGCAGTTTTATGCGCTGCTGTGGCCGATGCTGCGCATGTCGGCCTTGATGCTTTTTGCGCCGGTGTTCTCGCTGCCCGCGCTGACCACCCGCCTGCGCGTGCTGCTGGCGCTGGCGCTGTCCGTGATGGTCTATCCCATGTTCGACTGGCCCCGCATCGATCCGCTGTCGGCGCGCGGCCTGCTTGAGATCGTCAACCAAATCACGATCGGGCTGATGATGGGCCTGATCTTGCAGGTCGCCATCGCCGCGGTGGTGGTGGCCGGTCAGGCGATCTCCAATTCGATGGGCCTGTCGATGGCCATGATGATCGATCCCAATTTGGGCAACGTGCCCACCGTGGCCCAGTTCCTGATCGTGCTGGCCACGCTGGTGTTTGTCGGTCTGGGCGGCCACGGCTTGCTGCTGGCCATGCTGGTGGAGAGCTTTTCGAGTCTGCCGGTGGGCACTTTTGTGATGGTCGATCAAAGCTGGCGCCAGGTGTTGGCCTGGAGCTCCATGATGTTTTTGGGCGCGGTCCTCATTGCCCTGCCGGTCATGGTGACGCTGCTGTTCATCAACATCGGTATTGGCGTGATCACCCGCGCTGCGCCGAGCCTCAATATTTTTGCGGTCGGCCTGCCGGCGACCATCGTGATGGGCTTTTTGGTGCTCATCATGTCCATGGCCAATATCGGCGCGCGTCTGCAGTGGCTGTGGACCCAGAGTCTGGTGCAGACCCGCACCCTGGTCGGATTGTCATGAGGCCCGGACCATGAGCGGCGACAGCGCAGAAAAAACAGAACAACCCACCGCCCGGCGCCTGGGTAAGGCGATCGAAGAGGGCGATGTCGTTCGCAGTATCGAGTTGCCGGCCGCAGCGGTGATGATCGCTGGGGCCGTCACCATGGCGCTCATGGGCAGCTGGTGGGTCAGCCGTTTTGCCCAGCAGATGCGCGCGGGCTTTACCTTTGACCGCAAGACGCTTGAGACGCCGACGCTGCTGCCGACCACTTTTTTGCACGCCGTGGGGGAGGGCCTGCTGGTGGTGCTGCCCCTGATGGTGATCACAGCGGTGGTCGCCATTGCTGCATCGGGCGTGACGGGCGGCTTTCACTTCTCGGCCAAGGCCTTTTCGCCCAAGTTCAGCAAGCTCAGCCCCATCAGTGGTGTCAAGCGCATGTTTGGCACCCACGCGCTGGTCGAGCTGGTCAAGGCGATTGCCAAATTTTCCGTGGTCAGCCTGGTGCTGTGGTGGCTGATCAACCGTTACCTGGTCGAGCTCATGCGCCTGGCCAACATGGGGCTGGAGCCCGCGCTGGGCGCCACCGGCGAGATGATCATGCAGTCGGTGATCTGGCTGACCCTGAGCCTGCTCGTCATTGCGGCCATTGACGCGCCTTACCAGCGCTGGAGCTACTTCAAAAAGCTGCGCATGACCAAGCAGGAAATCAAGGATGAGCTCAAGGACAGCGAGGGCCGGCCTGAGGTCAAGCAGCAGATTCGCAGGCGCCAGCGAGAAATGTCCAACGCCCGCATGATCTCCAAGGTCAAGGACGCCGATGTGGTGATCACCAACCCCGAGCACTTTGCCGTGGCCCTGGCCTACGACCCAACCGCCGACGGCGCGCCCATCTTGCTGGCCAAGGGGGCCGACCACATCGCCGCTCGCATTCGCGAAGAGGCCCGGCAAAATGGCGTGGAAATGTTCTCCTCGCCGCAGCTGGCCCGAGCGCTGTACTTCACCACCGAGGTCGATCAGCCGATCCCCGAGTCGCTCTACCACGCCGTGGCCCCCGTTATCGCCTATGTGTTTAGCCTGGCGCAGGTGCGTCCGGGTGTCGAGCCCATGGCCAAACCCCAACCTGAAGTTCCGCCGTCGATGCGCTTTGACGCACACGGCCGACTGGAGAGCGCATGAACACCCATGTCGATCTGACCCTGAGCCTGGCTGCCGATGGATCGGCCTTGCCCTCGCTGTTTTTTCGTCCGGCCGATCGGCTGCGGCTCGAAGGCTGCGTGGCTGCCCTCACGCAGGAGGGCCGCAGCCTGGCCCTGTCAAGCCAGCACGATGCCGCGCTCGACCACTACGGCCGCTTGCTGGCAGAGCGTCTGCGCCGGGCATCGCCCAACAGCCAGATTGAGACCTACTTTCCCACCAGCACCGATGCGCTGGTGGCCCGTTTTAACGAAGTGCTGGCCGGTCACACCATGCGCGAGGCCATGAGCGAGTCGCAGCCGCAGCACCCGAGTGAGCGCATCTGGCTGGTGCACGATGCCGGCTCGCTGGCCGAACACGAGTTGCAGTTGCTGGCCCGCTTGGTCAGCAACTTCCCCGGCGCCAACATCCGGGTGGTGCTGCTGCTCGGGCCTGCCTTGCGCAGCCGCAAGGCCTTCGAATCGCTGGGCCGTCGGTTTGTGCGCTGGGATATCGAGGCCCCGACGGCCGAGCAGGCGCAGGCCATGCTTGAGCATGCCCGCGTCGACGGCTGCGAGAGCCTGGTCACCCAATTGCTGCGCCGGCTCCAGCCGTCCGTGGTGAGCAGCCGGCAGGCCGATTTTTCCAGCAGCACTTCCCCTTTTGGGTTTGCCCCAGCGCCGCAGGCCGAACCGGCCCACCTGGAGGCTCCAAGATCGGCGCGCAAGCGGACGATCTCACATTGGCGGGCCTCGATCGCGGCGCTGCCGACCTGGCTGGCCAGCCTGCGCTCGCGGCTGCCTTCTGTGCAGCGTTTTCGGCGTACCGAGCGCGCGGCAGTGCCCCAGCGCAAAGATGACGGCGCCCCTGCGCCCAAGAGCCGGCGCCCGCGCCTGCCCAAGGCGCGTTGGGTCATGGCCATCGGCGGCCTAGCGGCCTTGTCGGTTGCCGTTTCCGCCTGGCTGCACGGCGGGCAATTTGGCGTGAGCAAGCCAGCGGTCCAGCAACCCGTTAAGGATGTGCGCAGCGGCGCGCAAGCGCCTGCGCTGAACCGGGCCGCTGGCCCCCACACCCAGGCGGCGCCAGCTGCGGAGTCCCGGACATGAGCGACTCGCCTTCCATCGTTCGACAAGAAACCCAGCACTCCGTTTCGGTCACGGAGGGCTCTTTGGTGGCCACCTCCAGGCCGTCCGATCCGGCCGGCCCGGTCGTCCGGCAAAACCTCGCTGGCCAGGAGCAAACCGATGCCCCCGAGCAGGAGGCCAACGCAGACCTGCCGCCGCCGATCACCGCAGAGGCCGAGCCCGAAGCGGTGATCTACCAGCGCCGACAGGACGGGTCACCTGAAGAAGTGGTGCAAGCGCCCGATCCGCAGGCGCCGCTGCCCGAGCCACAGGCCTTGGCAGCCGAGCCGCAAGTGGCCGAGCCCGAGTCACAGGCGCCGGTGTTCGAGCGCAGCTTGCAAGACCACTCGGTGGCGGCGCCTTTGCCCGCGGCGCTCGACGCCGCGCAGCAGGACGGCCAATCGGCTGTGGACCGTTTCCTGCGCGAGAAACGCCTGGCTGAACAAGCGCAGTCCAATCCGCCGGCCGAGTCTGAGACGGGCCCCGTTCTAGAGCGTTCGATGCAGGACCGCTTCGTGGCTTTGCCGCCCGACAGCGCGGGCTCGGCATCGTCCGATGGGCCCGTGTTGCAGCGCGCCATGGCCGATCGATTTGTGGCGGTGACGCCCCTCCCGGCGGCCGGTACGCCCGAGCAGGCCATCGTGCAGGCGCCGCGCGAAGGCAGCAGCCGGCCTGCTGCGGTGGCTGCGCCGGCCCTGGAGCCGGTGCCTTTGGCGCAGGCCCAGCAGATCATTGCCGATACGGCGCAGGAGGTGCAGGCCCGCGTCGAAGAGGCCGTCGGCGCGGCCGACGGGCAGTGGGCCGAGATGGACTTTCCGGCGCGCGTGGTCAAGCTCAGGATCGAAAACGACAAGGTGCGGGTCAAGCTCGATGAGCTCGAACAGATGGCCGATGAGCAGGCCCAGCAGACAGCCGACCAGCGGGCCCGTTAAGGCCGGCTGTCACATCACAGGAGTCAGACATGGACAACAACACCAGCCAGGCCGCCGACAAGGCGGCCGCCGACGCAGCGGCCCTTGGCCAGAGCGTCGAAAGCCAGTCGGTGGCCGACATGAAGGACATGAAACTGGTGGTCATGGACTCGGCCGAACTGGCCACCCGTGCCGCCAGCCTGGCCGCCAACGCCGGCCTGGACCTGCGCAATGCCACCAAGGATTTGCTGCAGGGCAGTCAGGCCACGCTGCAGGCCAACAAGAAGCAAAGCAAGATGACGATCATCCTGATCGCCCTCGCAAGCAGCCTCATGCTGTTGGCCGGCATCATGTTTGTGATCATGAGCCTGCGTCTGCAAGGCCGGATCGCGCAGCTCGACGAAATGGTGCTGGCCGTGGGCAAGCGGGTGGTCGAGATGGACGCATCGCTTGAGTTGGTCGGCGGCGCGCAAGAGGCGATCAAGAACGTGCTCACCAAGCAGACGGAAATGGCGGCGGCGCAGGCCAAGATTGACGCCCGGCTCGAAGAGGTCATCAAGAACGCACAGGGCGTGCCCGAACAGACGGCCAAGCAGGTCGAAGCAAGGATCCAGGCCCTGTCCAAGCAGGTCGCGGGTCTGGACGCCCGCTTTGCCGCGCAGTCGGCTGCCACCAACAAGATGGCCGGCCAGGTGCAGTCCATGCAAGGCGCGCTCGGCGATGCCAGCGCCATGAAACGCGATCTTGAAGCCATGGCCCGCCAGCAGCGCGAGCGCCAGAGCAGCGAAGCCGGACGCGCAGCCCAAGAGGCCGCAGCTGCCCGTGCCCGCGAGAACATGGTCCAGTACCCGCGCAAGTCGTCCGACAAACCCTGACCCAGCAGGGCCCGCAACGACCCGCTTCAGCGGCTGGCGTCGACTTGCAGGTCGGCGGTGAAGGCGTAGCCGACCTTGCGCACGGTCTCCAGGGGCAATTCGCAGCCTAGGTCGGCCTTGACTTTGTT
>CANHDQ010000070.1 GCA_947459405.1 Comamonadaceae bacterium | reverse complement strand
GCGTCGTTGACCGGATTATCCAAGGGGCTTCTTCGGTAGGCTGCATTGCCTATGACAAGCGCAATGCGCTTTTCATTTCTGCTCGATGCGGGCCTGTTGGGCTGGAGCCGTGTGCGCTCGCGCGCCTCAACGGCCAATCTTTCGCGCTCTTTCTCCTCCAGAGCCAAGCGTTCTTGCAACTCCTGCTGAACGCGGCGCGCCTCTTGGGCCTCTGCCGCCAACCGGCTGCGCTCCCGTGCTTCGGTGGCCAACTGTTGCTCAAGTGCTTTTTGCGCCAGACGGGCTGCCTGTGCCTCGGCGCTCAGGCGATCGCGCTCCATCTGTAGCTGGTCGGGCGCTGGCTGCGCGGCCGCAGTCGCAGCTGCCGGCTGGCTCGCCGCAGCGGTCAGCGGCGGAGGGGCGAATGGGAAGCGCCGGCTGTCGATCAAAAAAGAGCGCACCAGCTCATCATTGGCCCATCTGCCCTGGAGAAAGACGGACCCGTCGGGCAAATAAACGATGCCTTGCCCCTCACGCCTGTTGTTTCTGTACTCGCCGACGTATTTGTGTCCATCGGCATAGGTGTAGAGGCCCACGCCATTGAAACGCCCCTCGTCAAAACGCCCCAAGTACTGCTCGCCATTGGGAAAGCGAAGGCTGCCCAGGCACTTGTCCCATTGCCCGCTCGAGCCGGGCGGGCAAGGCTTCAAGGCAGACAGGGCCATCAGGGGTTCTTGCGCCAGCGGGGGTTGGCCACCCGCATCGGCCGATGCGCCGGTCTGAGCCGTCGCAGCGCCCGGACTTGCCTGGGGGGCTGGGGCTGCATCGACTCGGGCAGATCGTTGGTCATGGACGGGGACATCTGAAAGCTTCACCGTGCCGCAGCCTGCCAGAGGCAGCAGACAGATCATCAACCTCATCCAGGAGTACATAGCTGAAAACTCTCGTGTCAGTAGGGCGGCGGGCGATGCCGCAAGGCCGGCGAGCCCGTGGCGGCATTTTCAGAGCCGCTGATCGAAACACAGGCCCATGTGAAGTCTCTTTGTTTACCGCGTCTGCACGCCGGACCTGGGTTCGAGCTGCTTTCTGATTTCTGCAACCTGCGCCCGCAAGGTGCGGAGTTCGTCCTCTAGTGCACGGCGTTCGACCTGGAGTTCGGCCGCGGCCCCTTGCAGCAGGGCCATATCGTCTTGGGTCCGCTCTTGTAGCCGCTTCAGGGCCGCCAACTCGGCCCGGTGTTGCCGGCTCAATTGATCGAAGCCTTGGGCGAGCGACAGGGTGAGCTTCTTTTCTGCCTCCAGCTCTAGCTTCACGCTTGCCATTTCTGACCTCAGGCGCTCCATTTCCTGTTCAACCTGACGCATACGGTTGGCGACCCAGGCCGCCAGCTCGGCCGTCCCGAGGACCCCGCCCAGCGGCAAGTTCATGCCTTGAGCATGGGCACTCAAGCCCAAACAAGCCAGCGCCGCGCCCAATGCGATGCCCCTGAAGGCTTTTGGAAGATTCATATGATGTGCCTCGTTGTCGATCAGCGCGGCTCAAGAGCCATAAAACACGCCACGGTCGTAGAAATTGAGAGGCGGTCCCAGATGGGCCGGCCAAGCCGGGACCGGGATGTGCAATCCTATCCACAATTGCGATGAACTGCAGAGGTGCAACAGAAGTCAGGGCCGGCGCCCGTTTCTTCGGCGGCACGCTCTGGCCGGCCCTCGCCGGCCTACTTGAGGATCTGAAACAGGTTGTTGAAGCTGTCGGTCCAGATCCGCAGGCCGGGCAGCTCTTCGATCGCTGCTTGTCCGCGTGAGATGTCAGGGCGCTTGAGCAAATCGGCATCTCGGCTGATCAGCATCCAGTCGGTGGTGGCCAGGTCGGTGCCTTTGGCGTCGTCGTCGATCAAGATCGCGTGCAGGCCTTGGTCTTGCGCAAGCTGCTTGACCACTGGGCCCAGCCGCAAGAAGCGGTTGGTGATGTGTATCGCGAGCACACCGCCGGGCTTGAGGTGCCGCAGGTAGACCGCCATCGCTTCGCGCGTGACCAGGTGAACCGGGATCGAGTCGCTGGAGAAAGCGTCGATGGCCAGCACGTCGTATTGCTGTGGCGCCTCACGCTCCATGGCCAGACGGGCGTCGCCCAGCACGGTTTCGACCTTGGCCTGGCTGTCGCTGAGAAAGAAGAACTCCTTGCGCGCCGCGTCGATCACCTGCGGGTTGATTTCGTAGAAGCGGTAGGTGTCACCCGGACGGCCGTAGGCGGCCAGCGTGCCCACCCCCAGACCCACCACGCCCACGCGAATCGGCCCCGAGGGCTGCAGCGCGGTGATGGCCTGGCCCACGCCAGAGGTGGCGCCATAGTACGACGTGGCTTCCTTGCGGCGCGGGCCCAGGTGCTGTTCGCCGTGCATGATCATGCCGTGCAGCATGCGCCGCATGGTCTCCGGATCGCTCTCGGGGCCGGTGTCCTTGACGCGCAGGGTGCCGTAGAAGTTGCGCTCCATCACCCGGGTGTTGGCCGACAGCGAATCGAAGTGCAGGGACACGTAGTAGCCGGTGGTGCCCAGCGCGGCCAGCGCGGCCAGCGGCACCAGCTTGTTCGACCTTCGCGTGAGGTAGGCCGCCAGTGCCAGTGTGATCAGCAGACCCAGGCCAAATTCATAGTAGGCCTTGAAGACCTTGGGCGCAAAGAAGCCCACGGCCAGCCCGCCGAGCGCGCCGCCGAGTGAGACCATGAGATAAAAGCCGGTCAGGTAGCGCGGCGAGGGCTTCATGGCGGCCAGCTCGCCATGAAAGAACATGCACATGAGGAACAAGCCGACCGAAAACAAGGGCAGGGCTTCTTTGACGTCGACGATGCCCCTCTCGTGGTAGACCGACCATGCCATTGCCGCAACGGCCACCAGCATCGGCCCGAGGAACCAGCTGCGTCGGTACCAGCCTTGCCCCTGTCGGCCTTCGAAGCACAGGATGAAGGTCAGCAGGTAGAGCGTCAGCGGCAAGATCCACAGAAAAGGCACCGAGGCGATATCGTGGGCGATGTGGTTGCTCACCGCCAGCAGCATGAAGGAGCCCATGCCGGCCAGCAGCAGCCACGTTGCATAGTCACCGGTGCTCGGTGCAGGGCCTTGGGCAGCAGGCGTGGCCGCTGCCGTCACGGCTGCCGGTACGGTGCGGGCGCTGTAGATGGCAGAGCCGGTGCAAAGCAGGGCGAAGACGACGTAGCCTACGCTCCAAGTCCACGATTGCTCGCTGGTGTTGATCCAGGGTTCAATGACAAAGGGGTAGGCCACCAGGGACAGCAGCGAGCCGAAATTGGACAGCGCAAAAAGCCGGTACACGGTGGCAGTTGGAAAGCTGCGTGCAAACCAGGCCTGCAGCAGCGGGCCGGTGGTCGAGAGCAAGAAGTAGGGCAGCCCGATGGTCAGCGTCAACAGGCCCAGGATGCGCCAGGTCGGGTCTTCGTCGCCGGCAGGCTTCCAGGCCGCATCCGCAATGATGGGCAGGGTGATCAGGCTGATGGCCAGCAGCGCAATGTGGATCAGCGCCTGGCGCCGCGCATGGAGCTGGCGCGTGGTCCAGTCGGCATAGGCATAGCCAAACAGCAGCAGGAACTGAAAAAACACCAGGCAGGTGGTCCACACTGCAGCCGATCCGCCAAACCACGGCAGGATTTGCTTGGCCACAATGGGTTGCACCAGGAACAGCAACACGGCGCTGATGAAGATGGTCAGGGCGTAGAGGGCCATAGAACGCGACACCGTGCACTTCTTGACCCTGCAAGGCAGGCTCAGGGGCGCACCGTTTAAAAAATTTTGACGCGCGATTGTAGGGGGCTTGGTTAGATTGCGCCCTGGTCGTCGAGCACCCTCGTCATCGCGTGCCCACTCCGTCATCGCGAGGAACGAAGCGATCCATCGGCGGTTGCATGAAAGCCTGGATTGCCGCGGCGCTGCGCGCCTCGCAGCGGCCAGCGATTCCAACCCTTGCCGCCCTGTCAAGACCTACGCGCTGCGCCGTGCCATGGCCAGGTAGGCCCCCAGGCCGATCAGGGTCAGGCCCGAGCCTCGCCTGAGCCAACGTGCCCGTGCACCACCTGTACCACCTGCGCCGTCCGAGGCCAGCAGGCGCTCGGCCGCAAAGACGGCCGCCACATCAGCGAGCGTATTGAACGTCACGCACAAGGTTCCCATCAGCAGCAGTTGCAGCGTCAGCGGTGCGTCGCTAGAGACGAACTGCGGCAGGAAGGCCACGAAAAACAGGGCGGTTTTGACGTTCAGTGCTTCGACGACAACCCCCTCGATCAGCGCGCGGCGCGAGCCCTGAGCCGGCAGCGGCCCGCCCGCTGGCGGCTCGGCCTTGCGCAGCAGCAGCACCAGGCCCAGGTAGACCAAATAGGCCGCTCCGAGGTACTTGACCCAGGTGAACACCAGCGCCGACTGCGCCAGCAGCAGCGACAGCCCCAGGGCCGATGCCACCACATGCACCATACCGCCCAGCCCGGTGCCCAGACAGGAGGCCAGGCCCTCGGCGCGCCCGCCTGCGGCAGTGCGGGCCACGACGTAGGCCATGCCGGGTCCGGGCGTGATGGCCAGAACAAGGGCTGCGATCAGAAATGGCACGAGCGTCACAGTCATGATTATCGAGCCGCCGTGACCCGCGGGATCAAGGCCAGCGGCTTGCACGCAAGTGCTCGGCCCACCCGTTTGACGCGAGAGCGCACAATCGAGTTGTCGAAATGGGACTCTGACCCCAATTAAATCTGTGACCCCAATTAAATCTGCCAGTTAATCTGCCCCCAGTTGATCCGCGCCGTGAAAGCCCATCTCCTCATCGCCGGTGGCGGCATCGGCGCACTCGCCGCAGCGCTTGCTGCCTGCCGCGCCGGTTGCTCGGTGCAGCTTTTCGAGCAGACTGCGGCCTTCTCGGAGGTGGGGGCGGGCTTGCAGCTCGGGCCCAATGCCACCCGCATCCTGCAGGCCTGGGGCCTGGGGGCAGCGCTCGACGGCGTGGCCGCCTTCCCAGAGCGCATCGTCGCGCGCAGCAGCACCAGCGGGCGCGAGCTCGCTTGCCTGCCCCAGCAGGCGCTGCAGCGCTATGGCGCGCCCTATGCCACGCTGCATCGGCGCGATCTGCACGCGATCTTGTTGCAGGCGGTGCAGACGCAAGCCGCTGCCCAGTTGCATCTGGGCAGCGCAGTCGACCGGTTTGAGGAGTCGGTGCAGGCGGTACAGCTTCAATTGATGGACGGCCGCCAGGCCCAGGGCGATGCGCTGATCGGCGCCGACGGCCTGTGGAGCCGGGTGCGCGAGCAGGCTCTGGCCGATGGCCGCGCCCAGCCCACCGGCCACCTGGCCTACCGCACCCTGATCGCCCGCGCCGATCTGCCCGCCGCGCTACGCGCCCATGAGGTGTCGGTCTGGCTTGGCGTGCGCCAGCATGTGGTGGCCTACCCGGTGCGCGGTGGGCAATGGCTCAATTTGGTGGTCATCGTTCAGGGCGCAGCCTCACAAGAGCTGCCGGGCTGGGACGATGTGGGCGCGGCGGCCGATGTGCGGCAGGCCTTGGCGAACTGCTGCAGCACTTTGCAGGCTCTGGCCGAGGCCGCGCCGTCCTGGGGCCGGTGGTCTTTGTACGACCGCGCGCCGCTTTCAAGCGCGGCGCAGATGGCAGGCGGCCGCATCGCGCTGCTGGGCGACGCAGCGCACCCCATGCGGCCGTTTCTGGCGCAGGGTGCGGCCATGGCGATAGAAGACGCGACCGAACTGGGGGCAGCCCTTGCCATGCAGCGAGCCGGTCAGGTCGACATCACCGCAGCGCTGGCCCACTACGCCCAGCAGCGCTGGCAGCGAGCCGCCCGGGTGCAGGCGCGCGCGCGGCGCAACGGACAGATTTTTCACCTGGCTGGCCCCTTGCGCCTGGCCCGCAACATCGCCTTGCAGCTTGCCGGCTCGCGCCTGATGGACTTGCCCTGGCTCTACGGACACGGGCGGTGACGGCTGCCAGCTCCTCGGCGAGCATCTAGGGTCCATCGCGCCAGCGCGGCAGGGCCTGCACGGCCCATCGTGCCTGGCGTGGCGGTGGGCTCAGAGTCTGCCGAGCAGCAGGAACTCCATCAGGGCCTTTTGCACATGCAGCCGGTTCTCGGCTTCGTCCCAGACCACCGACTGTGGCCCGTCGATGACGTCGGCGGCCACTTCTTCGCCGCGGTGGGCCGGCAGGCAGTGCATGAACAGGGCGTCGGGCTGGGCCGCGGCCATCATCTCGGTGCTGACGCACCAGTTGGCAAAGGCTTTTTTGCGCGCTTCGTTTTCGGCCTCGAAACCCATGCTGGTCCACACATCGGTGGTCACCAGGTCGGCGCCTTCGCAGGCTTGCATGGGGTCGGCAAAGACCTTGTAGCTTTGGCCCGAGCGGATGCCGGCGACGCTTTGGTCGACCTCGTAGCCGCTGGGCGTGCTCAGGTGCACGGTAAAGCCCAGCAACTCGGCCGCTTGCAGCCAGGTGTTGGCCATGTTGTTGCCATCGCCCACCCAGGCCACCGTCTTGCCGGCAATGGAGCCGCGGTGCTCAATGAAGGTAAAGAGGTCGGCCAGGATCTGGCAGGGGTGAAACTCGTTGGTCAAGCCGTTGATCACCGGCACACGCGAGTGCTGGGCAAAACGGTCGATCTTGGTTTGCTCGTAGGTGCGGATCATCACCAGGTCAACCATGCGGCTGATCACCTTGGCGCTGTCTTCAATCGGCTCGGCTCGCCCGAGCTGGCTGTCGCCGGTGGTCAGGTGCACCACCGAGCCTCCAAGCTGGTACATGCCCGCCTCGAAACTCACCCGCGTGCGGGTGGAGGCCTTCTCGAAGATCATCGCCAGGGTGCGGTCGGCCAGCGGCTGGTGCTTTTCATAGGCCTTGAACTTGCGCTTGATGACCGCGGTGCGCTCGAACAGATAGGCGTACTCGGCCGCGCTCAGGTCGCTGAACTGCAGGTAGTGGCGCAGCGCCGGCAGGGCGGGGCTCATGTCAGGCCTTTTTCTGCCAGAAAGCTGCGGATCAGCGGCACCAAGATCGCAACCACCTCGTCGGCTTCGGCGACGCTCATGATCAGCGGCGGCACCAGCCGGATCACACTGTCGGCTGTCACGCTGATCAAGAGGCCCGCCTCGGCGGCGCGGCCCATCAGATCGCCGCACGGTACCTTGAGGTCGATGCCGATCATCAGGCCCTTGCCGCGGATTTCCTTGAGGCCCGGGTGGGCCCTGAGCTCGCGCTCGAAGGCGGCGCGCAAGTGCTCGCCGACCTGCGCGGCATGGGCCACCAGGCCGTCTTGCTCCATGATGCGGATGGTCTCGACGCCGGCGCGCATGGCCAGCGGGTTGCCGCCAAAGGTGGTGCCGTGATTGCCCACGGCAAAGATGTTTGCAGCCTTGGGTCCGGCGACCACCGCGCCCACCGGCACGCCCGAGCCCAGGCCTTTGGCCAGCGGCATGACGTCGGGCACGATGCCGGCCCACTGATGCGCAAACCACTTGCCGGTGCGGCCCATGCCGCACTGCACCTCGTCGATCATGAGCAGCCAGTCCCGCTCGTCGCACAGCTGGCGCACCTGCTGCAGATAGCTCGCCTCCATCGGGTTGATGCCGCCTTCGCCCTGGATCGCCTCAAAGAAGACGGCCACCACGTTCGGGTTGTGGGCCGTCGCCTGCTTCAAAGCGGCCATGTCGTTGATCGGCACGCGCACGAAGCCTTCGAGCAGGGGCTCAAAGCCGACCTGAATCTTGGCGTTGCCGGTGGCGCTGAGCGTGGCAATGCTGCGGCCATGGAAGGCTTTCTCGTAGACCACCACCTCCGGTCGTGCGATGCCTTTGCTGTGGCCAAATTTGCGCGCCATCTTGAGCGCCGCCTCGTTGGCCTCCAGCCCGGTCGAGCAGAAAAACACATTGGTCATGCCCGACAGCTCGACCAGCTTGGCCGCCAGCTCTTCCTGCAGCGGCACGTGGTAGTAGTTGGAGGTGTGGATCAGCTTGCCGACCTGGTCGCTCAGGGCTGCCACCAACCGTGGGTGGGCATGGCCCAGGGTGTTGACCGCGATGCCGCCCAGCGCATCGAGATAGCGTTTGCCGTTGACGTCCCAAACCTGGCAGCCTTGGCCGTGCGACAGCGCAATCGGCAGTCGGCCATAGGTGGTCATGACGTGAGGCGAAGAAGGCGGCTTGGTGCTGGCAGCGCTCATGGGTGGACTCGGCAGAAACAAAAGAGCCGGCGATCGCTGCAGGTCTGCGCTCACCGACTCGTGACAGGAGGGTTTAAACCCCGGGAGGATTATTTTAGGGTCAGCCGGCCTGGCGTGAGCCGTCTTTGCCCGGCTTCGCAGCGGGGTATCGAGCCGGTCTCAGGTCTTATATAAGATAGAATACTCGGGCCTTCCGGACCTGCTCCAAGTCATCGCCTGCCGGAGGCGACGAGCCCAGCCTGCCCCATGCCCCTGCCGAGCACCCAAGAAGTTCTGATCCAGGGGTTGACCTCCGACGGCAAGACGTTCCGGCCCAGCGACTGGGCCGATCGCTTGGCCGGCGTCATGAGCCCCTTTCGCCCCGGCGGCGCGCAGCCGGGCAGCCATCTGAGCTATTCGCCCTGGTGCGTGCCGACGGTCATCGGCGGCGTCAAATGCGTGGTGGTTCATGAAGATTTGCGTCAGGCCGAGCCCATGGCCTGGGACTTCGTGATGGGCTTTGCCCGTGACAACGATTTGCAGGTGGTCCGGGCCTGCCTGCTGCCTGACAAGAGCCCGTAATGGAGCCCATAGAGGAGCCCATGAAAAAACCGCCCGAAGGCGGTTTTTCTTTTTTTTGCTGCAGCGCACCCGGATAAACGGCGCAGGGCACAGGCCCTGCGGGCGGGTCGTGTGACCTTCAGGCCGCCAGGGCCAGTGCCTTGACTTTGGCCGACAGGCGGCTCTTGTCGCGTGCGGCCTTGTTCTTGTGGAAGATGCCTTTGTCGGCCACGCTGTCCACGATGCTCTGCGCCTTGGCAAAGAGCTCGCTCGCCTTGGTCTTGTCGCCGGCAGCGACGGCTTTTTCGACGTTCTTGACGGCGGTGCGGTATTTGGAGCGCAGCGAGGTGTTGGCGGCGTTGATCTTGAGATCCTGACGCACGCGTTTGCGGCCCGACGCCAGGCGCGGGTTCTTCTTTTTGGGTTTGCCACCAGTGGCCATATGAGTTCCTTGGAGTGTTTAAGGATGTTGCAGCAAAGCCCGCCATTATAGGTCAGGCCCAGAAGTTGCCGTGCACCCCCCCAGCCGCCCGTGGTTAGACGGCCTGGGTCGCGCCGGGCGGGGCAGGGCCGCGCCTGCGGCCGGCAGGCCTCTACACTGGGCGCCGTGTCGCTGATCAAGTCCGCCTCCACCGTCTCCTTGCTCACCCTGGCCTCCCGGGTGACCGGGCTGGCGCGCGAGTTGTTGATGGCCTCGACGTTTGGCGCCAGTGCCCTGACCGATGCCTTTCAGGTCGCGTTTCGCATCCCCAACCTGTTGCGGCGCTTGTTTGCCGAGGGGGCTTTCAGTCAGGCGTTTGTCCCGGTGCTGGCCTCCGTTCGCGAGCGCGAGGGGGAGGAGGCCACCCGTGGGCTGATCGACCGGGTGGCCAGCTTGCTCAGCCTGGCCCTGCTGCTGACCTGCGTGATCGGGGTGGCCGCCGCGCCGGTGCTGGTGTGGTTCATGGCCAGCGGCCTGCAGCAGTCCCCGCGTGGCTTTGAGGCGGCCGTGTTCATGACGCGCTGGATGTTCCCCTACATCGCCTTTATGTCGCTGGTGGCGCTTTCGGCCGGCATCCTCAACACCTGGCGCCGTTTTGCGGTGCCGGCAGCCACGCCGGTGTTGCTGAACCTGGCGATGATGGCCGCTGCGGTGTGGGGCGCGCCAGCGCTGCAGGCGCGCGGCATCGAGCCGATCTACGCCATGGCCGCCGGCGTCATGCTCGGCGGCGTGCTGCAGTTGGCGGTGCAGGTTCCCGCGCTGATGCGCTTGCAGCTGTTGCCGCGCCTGAGCTGGAGCCCTAGGGCGGTTGCGGCGGCGTGGAGCGACAGCGGCACGCGGCGCATTGCCGCGCTCATGCTGCCCGCTTTGCTTGGCGTGAGCGTGGCGCAGGTTTCCTTGCTGATCAACACCCAGATCGCCTCGCATCTAGAGCCGGGCAGCGTGAGCTGGCTGGTCTATGCCGATCGCCTGATGGAGTTTCCCACGGCGCTGCTCGGGGTGGCGCTGGGCGTGGTGCTGCTGCCGCAGCTGTCGGCCGCGCGTGCGGCCGACGATGCGCAGCAGTACTCTGCTTTGCTCGACTGGGGCTTGCGCTGGGTGCTCACCCTCGGGCTGCCTTGCGCTGTGGCGCTGCTGCTGTTTTCGCAGCCTATGGTGGCAAGTCTTTATCACTACGGTGCTTTCACGGGCCGGGACGTGGCGATGACAACGCATGCGCTGATGGGCTACGGTGCGGGCCTCATTGGGCTGGTGGCGATCAAGGTGCTGGCCCCCGGGTTTTACGCCAGCCAGGACATCCGCACCCCCGTCAAGATCGCGGTGGTCGTGCTGGTGCTCACGCAGCTGCTCAACCTCGTGTTCGTGCCCATGTTTGCCCATGCAGGCCTGGCGCTGGCCATCGGGCTGGGCGCGCTCATCAACGCCGCCTGGCTGCTCATCGGACTGCTACGGCGAGGCACCTATGTGCCGCAGCCAGGCTGGCTCAAGCTGGGCTTGCAGGTGCTGGCGGCCAGCGCCGCCCTGGCCCTGTTCCTCGGGTGGGCAGCGCAGGCAGTGGACTGGGTGGCGCTGCGCAGCCAGCCCGGTCTGCGCCTGGGTCTGCTGGCCGCTGTCATGGCCGCTTGCGCCGTGATTTACCTGGGGCTGCTTGCCGTGTTGGGCCTGCGTCCGCGGGCGCTTATGGGGCGCTGAAGTCGAGCGCTGAACAAACCCAGGCGCATCGGGCCTGCCCGACTTGTGCGAAAGTTGGGCCATGGCGATCCATTTTGAAGTCCCTACCCCTCTGGCCTACTTTGCCAGCTTGGTTGAAAGCGACGAGCACTTCCCCCTGCTCGAGGCTGCCGCCGCCGTGGCCCAGGATGAATACCCCGAGCTCGATGTGCAGCGCGTGCTCGGCGACGTCGACCAGTTGCTGGCCCGGCTCAAGCGCCGGCTGGCCTCCGATGCGCCGGCCTTGCAGCGCCTGCGCGCGCTCAATCAGTTTTTTTTCCGGGATCTGAGTTTTGGCGGCAACCTCAACGACTATTACGACCCGGACAACAGCTACCTGCACGCCGTGCTGCGCACCCGCCGCGGCATCCCCATCACCCTGGCCGTGATCTGGCTCGAGCTGGCGGCTGGCCTCGGGCTGCGGGCCCATGGCGTGGCCTTTCCCGGGCATTTCATGGTCAAGGTCACGCTGCCCAAAGGCCAGGTGATCATCGACCCCTTCACCGGCCAGTCACTGAGCCGCGAAGAGCTGTCGCAGCGCCTGGAGCCTTACCGCCAGCGCAGTGGTTTGGTCGATGAGTTCGAGGTGCCTCTGGGGCTTTATTTGCAGTCGGCCTCGCCGCGCGACATCATTGCCCGGATGCTGCGCAACCTCAAAGAGATCTACATGAGTCAGGAGGACCATGCGCGCCTGATTGCGGTGCTCGATCGCCTGCTGGTGCTTCAGCCCGAATCCTGGAGCGACCACCGCGACCGCGGCCTTGCCTGGGCCGAGCAGGGCAACGCTCAGCGGGCCTTGCCCGACTTGCAGGCCTACCTGGACCACGCCGAAGACGCGCTCGACCTTGATGTGGTCAGCCAGCGGGTGGCGCAGTTGCGCCAGGCCCTGGGCTAGGGCTCTTAGGCCACAACCACCGGCGCGCCGTCGCCGCGTGCAGCAATTCGGCCGATGGCATACACCTGCTCGCCAGCATCGCGCAAGGTCTGCGATACCGCCTGCGCCTGGGCCGCGCCGACCACCACCACCATGCCGATGCCGTTGTTGAAGGTGCGGTTCATCTCAAGCGCATCGATGCCAGCGGTCTCTTGCAGCCAGGCGAACAGCTCGCTGGTGGGCCAGCTGCCTTTTTGCAGGTGGGCCGCCAGGCCTTCGGGCAGCACGCGCGGAATGTTTTCAAGCAGCCCCCCGCCGGTGATATGCGCCAGCGCCTTGATGCCCTGGGCGCTGCCGCGATGGGCCTGCAAGGCCGACAGCACCGCTTTGACGTACAGGCGTGTGGGCGCCATGATGGCCTGCCTAAACGGTTTGCCGTCAAGCCGGTCGGGCGCGCTGGCGCCGGCGCGCTCGATGCATTTGCGCACCAGCGAAAAGCCGTTGGAATGCACGCCCGAAGAGGCCAGCCCCAGCACCACATCACCGGGCTCGACGTTCTGGCCGGTCAGGATTTGGCTTTTTTCGACGGCGCCGACGCAAAAGCCGGCCAGGTCGTATTCACCGGGCGGGTACATGCCCGGCATCTCGGCGGTTTCACCGCCAATGAGTGCGCAGCCCGAGAGTTCGCAGCCGCGGGCAATGCCCCCGACGACGGCTGCGGCGGTGTCCACATCGAGCTTGCCGCAGGCAAAGTAGTCTAGAAAAAACAGCGGTTCGGCCCCTTGCACGAGCACGTCGTTGACGCTCATGGCCACCAGGTCGATGCCCACGGTATCGTGCATCTGCCACTCAAATGCGAGCCTGAGCTTGGTGCCCACACCATCGGTGCCCGAAACCAGCACCGGCTCCTTGTAGCGCTTGGGCACTTCAAACAGCGCGCCAAAGCCTCCGATGCCCGCCAGCACGCCCTCGCGCAGGGTTTTTTTGGCCAGCGGCTTGATGCGCTCGACCAGCGCGTCGCCGGCATCGATGTCGACGCCGGCGTCCTTGTAGGACAGGGGAGGGTGGCTCATGGCGGGGGTATCCGGTGGGATGCGATGCGGTGCGGTGCGATTGCGCGCCAGCGTCAGGCCTTGCGCGCAAGTCGATAGAATGAGGGCTTATTTTAGGGGTTCACCCTGACCCTCCTGATGCAGCCTTTGACTTGGCCGCCGGCGCCCGACGTTCCACAGGCATGAAGCAGATCGCTTTGGACATAGGCCTGGCTTGCGCGCCTTCGTTTTCCAATTTTTTTGTCGGGCCCAACGAGCCTGCCTTGAGCCACTTGCAGTTGTGGGCTGGCAGCG
>CANHDQ010000069.1 GCA_947459405.1 Comamonadaceae bacterium | reverse complement strand
TGGCGCCGTGGCATCGAGGCACAGGCTTTCGCGCAGAAAATCTGCGATGAATTCGATGTGCTGTATGCCGAAGGCGCGGTGCATGGGCGGGTGATGAATATTGCGGTTCATCCCTTCATCATGGGCCAGCCCCACCGCATCGAGGCGCTTGAGCAAGCCCTCAATTACATTGCGCAGCATGAAGGCGTCTGGTGGGCCACCGGCTCGCAGATCGTGCAGCATTACCGTCAACACCTGGCCAAGGACCGTCCATGAACGCCACCCAAGACTACATCCGTGATTACATGAGTGAGCCGGTGATCGAGCCCAGCGGCGCGGCCCTGCTCATCATCGACATGCAGTACGCCACCGGCTCGCGCCATGGCGCACTTGGCCGCACGCTCAAGGCCCAAGGCTCGAACGTCGCTGACTACCGATTTGCGCGCATCGAGTCCACGGTGCTGCCCAGCATCGTGCGGCTGCGCGCACATTTCCACCGGCTCGGGCAGCCGGTGGTTCATGTCACGCTCGGGGCGGCCCACAGCGATGCCAGCGATGCGCCGCGCCATATGCGCAAGCTGCTGGCCAGCTGCAACAACCATGTGGGCAGTCGGGACCACGAGATCCTTGACGAGCTCAAGCCTGTCCCCGGCGAGCACGTGCTGCGCAAGACGACCGTGGGCGCTTTTGCCTCCACTGCCATCGACAGCCTGATGCGCTCGCTCGGTGTCGACCAGCTCTATATGGTGGGCGTGTCGACCAATATGTGCGTCGAGACCACGGCCCGAGAGGCGGCCGACCGCGGCTACCAGGTGACGCTGGTCGAGGACGCCTGCGCCACCACCTTCGAGGATTTGCATCACGTGACCTTGCGCAATTTCCAGCGCCTGTTTGGCCGCGTCGCTGCCACCGATCAGGTGCTGGCCGAGTTGCAGGTGGGCGCATGATCCGGCGCGTGCTGGTCATCGTGCCGTTTGCGATGGCGCCCGAGCATCTGGCGCTGCGGCGCGAGCAGTTGCAGGGCATTGAGCTGGCGCCCGAGTTGCAGTTCGAGTTTCGGCCGGTCAAGGCCGGCCCGGTCAATTACTCGAGCCATCATGACTTCGTGCTGGCCGATGTGGCCAATTTCGAGGCGGGCTGCCGCGCGCAGGAGGAAGGCTTTTCGGCCGTGTGCATCGACACCATGAGCGACTCTGGGGTGGCCGCTTTGCGCTCGGTGCTCGACATCCCGGTGTTCGGGCCGGGCAAGGTCTCGATGCTGACTGCGCTCATGCTGGGCGAGCGGTTTTCGATTCTGACCATGGCCAGCCGCTGGAAGCCGCTTTACAAGAAGGCGCTTGACGAGTTGGGGCTGCATCACAAGTGCGCCTCGGTGCGGGCCATCGAAGTGGCGCCCGACAACCAGGCCTTGCTCGCGGGCAAGGAGGAAGATGTGTTTCCGCTGTTGGAGGCGGCCGCCCGTCGCGCGATTGAGGAGGACGGCGCCGATGTGCTCATTCTGGGCTCGACCACCATGCACCAGTCGCACGCCTGGCTCAGCCATCGCCTGCCGGTGCCCGTCATCAACCCGGGGCCGCTGAGCTACAAGATGGCCGAGGCGGCGCTGGGCCTGGGGCTGGCACAAAGCCGCCAGGCCTATCCGCGTCCCCTGCACCCGAGGCTGGATATGCTTGGAGCTATGCTGGCGGCAGCGCAAAGCGCCGCGCCCCGGCCCTCCTGATTGCCAACCTTGCGAGGCCAAGCCATGCCCAAACTGTTGAGCCAAGAGCAGATCGACGCCTACGAGCGCGACGGCTTTGTATTTCCGATCGATGTGCTCTCGCCCCAGGAGGCTCTGGCCCATCGCCGCGAGCTCGAAGCCTGGGAAGGCCAGCGCAGGGCCTTGATTGACTTTCCAGAAAAGTCCAAGAGCTATCTGCTCTTTAAGTGGGCCGATCAATTGGTGCACCATCCGCGCATCCTCGATGCGGTTGAGGACGTGATCGGCCCTGACATCTTGGTCTACCACTCGACCCTGTTTGTCAAGGAGGCGCGTACCCCGGCCTATGTGCGCTGGCACCAGGACAGCACCTATTTCTATCTCGAGCCGCATCTGCATGTGACGGCCTGGGTGGCGCTGTCCGATGCCAGCATCGCTGCGGGCTGCATGCAGGCGCTTGCGGGCAGCCATCGCTGGGGGGCTTTTGAGCACGACGACAAGCCCGGGCCGATGAACATGATCCGGCGAGGGCAGGGGATCAGCGGTCGGTTTGACGAGGCGCAGGGGCAGTTCATGCCGGTGTCGGCTGGCCAGATGTCGCTGCACCACACCGATCTCGTGCATGCCTCGGCCGGCAATGACACCGACGATCGCCGGCTCGGTTTTGCCATCAGCTACATCCCGGCGCACGTGCGACCGGTGGGCTCGGTGCGGCCGTCGGCGCTGTGCGTGCGCGGCCGCAGCCATGGGCATTTTGTCGAAGAGGCGCGGCTGCAGGCGCCGCTGTCGGATCAGGCGCGCGCGCATCACCAAAACGCACTGGCCCTGTTTCGCTCCTTGCAGGATGCCGGCTTTCAAGCGCCCGCGGAGCAGGCGGCATGAACGCCGCCGATTCCTCGCCCAAGGCGGCGCTAGATCCGGTGGCGATGCAGGCACTGGTCGAGCGCTATTTTGCGGCAGTTGACCGCAAAGACCTGGTCGCGACGCTGGCTTGTTTTGCGCCCGACGCGCGCTTTGGCATTGCCAATCACGGTGTCTTCTACGAGGGCCGTGACAGCGGCCTGCGCGGCATGTTCGAGCGCCTCAATGGGCGTTATGCGCGCGTCTGGCATGGCGACTTCGACCATGTTTTTGACCTGCCGGCCCAGCGTGTGGCCAGTCGCTTCCGGGTTGAGAACACCACCCACGAGGGCCAGTTGCTGCACAAGAGCAACTGCAACTTCTTCTGGCTGCGCGGCGCCGTGTTCTCCCAGGTGCTGGTCTACATGAGCGGGGACAACTCCTTGTCCTGAGCCTTGTTCTGGGCGTTGCTTGGCCTGCTGGCCTGCAGCCCTTTTTAAGCCGGCGCGCGTGCCAGCAGGCCGAGCCAGCGGCCCAGCGGCACTTGCAGCTGGCTCAAGCCCAGCGTCGTCTCCAGCAGCGCCTTGCAGTGCGGTGCCGGCCAGATGCGGCCGGTCAGGTCCAGGAATTTGGCCCGCAGTTCATCGCGGCTGTAGGGGGCGGCGTCATCGCCGCGATTGACACCCGCTTGCGCGCTGAGCTGGCGCCCGTCGCGCAGGTGCAGGCAGATGCGCGCGGGGCGCTCTTTGGGCAGCCGCGCACTCATGGCCGGATCGTGTTGCACGGACACTTTCTGGGCCAGCGCCAGCACCGCCGGGTCGCGTACCGCCTCCCAGGTGAAGCTGGCCAGCGCGCTCGAGCCATTGACGATGCGCGTGGCCACGGCAAAGGGGACCGAGAATTTCGCGGCCAGGGTGTTGGCCGGTGCCGGGTCGCTCAATTCGGCGGCCAGGTGGTAGGTTTGCACCTCGATCCGCTCGATCGCCTCGGCCGGTGGCAGGCCCTCTTGCATCGCCAGCAGGTCCAGCGCATCGAGCGTGCCATGGTTGTATCGGCAGCACGAGTGCAGCTTGAAGTAGTTGTGCATCAGGTGCCAGTCCTGGCCCAGATCTGCAATGACCGCGGCCGGGTCAAAGTGCTCGGAGGCGACCTTGCCCAGCAGAGAGGCCGGCCCGTCGCGCTCGCCGCTGAAGCCGCACTCGGCCAAGTCCAGCGCCAGCAGGCCGTTGCGGTTGCTCAGGCCTGCATAGGTGTTGCGCACGAGGCCGCCTTCGAGCATGGTCTGTTTGGAGGTGGCGGTGGTCAGCGAGGAGGCGATGTTGATCGTCTGGCGCATGCCGCTGGTGCTCAGGCTGGCCAGGCGGGCGCAGGCCGCTGCCGCCCCGATCGTTCCCCAGGTGCCGTGTGGGTGCATGGCCGAGCGCAGCTGCGAGGCCGCGCCGAGCCGGGACCCGACCTCGTAGCCCACCACCACGGCCGCCAGGAAATCTGCCGCACTGGCCGCACGCTCCTGGCTCAAGGCGATGGCCGCCGGAATCACGTGCACAGCCGGGTGTCCACGCGAGTAGCGGTTGCCCTCGTCCATTTCCAAAAACGTCCCGGCTGTGCCGTTGATGAAGGCCGCCGCCTCGCAGCTGCCGCGCCGGCCCAGTCCGATCAGGTCGGCCGTGTCCACGGCGCTCTGGCGCGCCGCGATGGCCCGCAGCTCTGGCTCGGCCGAGCCTGCGGCTATCGCGGCCACGGTATCGGCCAGGATCCAGCCGAGCTGCTCGTGCACCTCCTGCGGCAGCGTGCGGTAATCGAGTTGTGCGCAAAACGCGCTGAGCCGGTCAAGATAGTCCATCGGGTGCTTTCTAAAAAATTGCGACTCAGTCAGAGCCGATCTGGCCGTCGGCGCAGCGCCGCCAGATCGCCTCGGGGGTGCTCATCTGCAGCCCGGGGACCTGGGCGAGCGCGCCCAGCAGCTCGCTCAAATACCGAATTCGACTGGGCATGCCCCAAAGCCATGGATGCAGGCCCAGGCCCATCACCGCGCTGCGGCCATTGGCCTGGCATTCGGCGGCCAGTCGCTCTGCCGCCTGATGCATCAGCCGTGCGTGCTGCGCCGGCTCCAGCGGTCTGAGCCACTGTGCCTGCACATCGTCCCATTCACTCGACAGCGGCACCGCCAGCAGGCGCCGCGCGCTCGTGCCGGCCGGCTCGAGCCAGTAGGGCTGGTCGTCATTGCCCCAGTCCAGGGTGTAGCGCACGCCGGCATCGGCCAGCAGGCCGTAGGTGTGCTCGCTGGTGCCCCAGTCCTGGCTGAGCCAGCCCAGGGGATGGGCGCCGGTGTGCTGAGCCAGTGCCTGCAGTGAGGCGGCAATCTGCGCGCGCTGCTCGTCCAGAGTTTGGCCGGCATGCATCAGGCGGGTGGCCGCCACGCCATGGCCCAGCCACTGGGCCCCCATGTCTTTTAACTGCTCGAGCGCCCCAGGCACGCGCGGCAGCACCAGGCTGTTGGCGGCCACCGCCGGCTTGATCGCGCGCTCTCGCAGGGCCTCGATGAGGCGAAACACGCCAATGCGCAGGCCCATTTCGCGTTGTGTCCAGCTGCGGTAGTCGGGGCTGAAGCTGCCAAACTCGCCTACAAATCGGGGGTCGCGCACGCTGCCTTCGGGCGGCTCGAAATCCCAATGCTCCAGGTAGAGCACCACGAACAGGTGCAGCGCCGGGGGGCTGTCCTCGGGCTTGCGCAGGGGCAGGGCGCTGTAGCGGTAATGGGGATGGTCCATCGTCCTTCGAGCTCAGGGGCTAGGGACAACCCGCGCAATAACCCCACACGGCAGTCAAGGCTTGACTTCCTCCCGCCGGGGCTGCACAGTTCGCGCTATTGTCCTATCAATAGGACAATTTAACCGATTTCCCACCTTCACCCTTGAGGACTAACCATGACGTCTCCCCACCGCGTGTCCCGTCGATTGATTTTGCAAGCTGGCGCTGCCACCACCGCCCTTGGCGCCCCAGGCCTGTTGCTGGCCCAGGCCCGCTCCGTCAAGATCGGTCTTGTGCATCCCGTCAGCGGCGGCCTGGCCTACAGCGGCGGTCAAGGCCGTCTGGGCTGCCAGATCGCCATCGATGAGATCAACGCGGCCGGTGGCATCAAGTCCATGGGTGGTGCCCGTCTGGAGGCCGTGCTGGGCGATTCGCAGTCGCGCCCCGAGGTCGGTGTCTCCGAGGTCGAGCGTCTGCACCAAGAGGGTGTTGCGGCTTACGTGGGCTGCTTTTCCAGCGCCATCGCGCTGCCGGCCACGCAGGCAGCGGCCAAGTACAACACGCCCTTCCTGATCGACGTGGGTGTGTCTGACAACATCGTCAACCGTGGCCTGAAGAACGTGTTCCGCCTGGCGCCCGGTTTTGGCAAATGCGTCGACGACGCCATTGAGGGCCTGGGCCAGGTCAACAAGGCTGCCGGTGGTATTGCCAAGAAGGCCGTGCTGGTGCACGAGGAGTCTGAGTTCGGCACGGGCACGGCCAAGCTGCTTGCGGGCAAGCTGCCGGGCATCGGCATCGAGGTGGCCGAGGTCATCAAGCACGCCAACCCGACGCGTGACTTCTCCAACGTGGCCCTGCGCATCCGCAGCCTGCGCCCCGATCTGGTGATCATGAGCAACTACCAGAACGAGTACGTGTTGCTCGCGCGCACGCTGCATCAGCAAAGGGTGGACCTGGCGGGCATGTTCAGCGTGCTCGGCGGCGGCTTTAACTACAAGCTGGTGCAAGAGCAGCCCGATGTGGCGCAGCACATGATGGACTTCAACCACTGGTTCAACCCGCGCAACCCGCGCGCGGCCGACGTGCGCAAGCGTGCAGCCGATCGCAATGCGCTGTTTACCTTCGAGGTCTACTGCGGCTACAACTCGGTCAAGCTCTATGCCGACGCACTGCAGCGCGCCGGTACGGCCGACAAAGAAAAGGCGATTGCCGCGCTCGAGTCCAGCACCTGGTCCGACCACTTCATGCCCTACGGCCCGACCCGGTTTGTCAACGGCCAGAACCAAGGCGGCCGTGCCGTGTTGCTGCAAGCCACCCGCACCGACATCGATGTGGTCTGGCCCAACGAGTTTGCAGCGGCCAAGCCGGTCTTCCCCAAGCCCAAGTTCAGCTGATCGCAAGCGTCACGCGGCCTCTGGCAGTGCCCGCTTGGGCGCTGCCGAGGCGCTGGGCTTATCGGGCATGAGCGGCTCGCCGCTCATGCCCACCCCTTCCTTTTTTCTCCTCCTCCTGTAGAGGCAAGTCCACGTGGACCCAACCATTCTTGCTGCTGCCGCTATCAACGGCCTGCTGATGGGTGGCATCTACACCCTGGTCGCGTCAGGCCTGACGTTGATCTATGGCGTGCTGCACATCATCAACTTCGCCCATGGCAGCATGCTTATGCTGGCCATGTTTGCCGTCTATTTTTTGCTGACCAAGGCCGGCATCGACCCCTATCTGGCGCTCATCGTCATGGTGCCGGGCATGTACGTGCTGGGCTACCTGCTTTACCGTCACATGATCGGCAAGCTCTCGCTTGGGCGTGATGAGAACATCCTGCTCATCACGCTGGGGCTGTCCATCCTGCTTGAGAACCTGGCGCTGCTGTTTTTCAAAGGCGACTCGCGCACGATCTCGCTGGCCTACAGCGACAAGATGATCGAGTTGGGCCCGCTGCTGCTGGGCGTGCCCAAGGTGGTCTCGTTTGTGGCGGCCATGGTGCTGTGCGGCCTGCTGGGCCTTTTCATCACCCGCACCGATACCGGCAAGGCCATCCGCGCAGTGGCCAAGGAGCGCATGGGCGCGCGCCTGGTGGGCATCGACGTCGACAAGGTCTTTGCCATCTCCTTTGGCGTCGGTCTGGCCACCCTAGGCGCAGCGGCCTGCCTCTTGATGCCCATCTTCTACGTTTCGCCCTCAAGCGGCCATGTGTTCGTGATCGTGGCGTTCACGGTGGTGGTGCTCGGCGGCATGGGCAGCTTCCTGGGCGCCGTCGTCGGCGGGCTGATCGTGGGGCTGACCGAATCGTTTGGTGGCCTCTTTCTCGGAGAGAGCCTGGGCCAGATCGGCATCTCGCTGATCTTCATTTTGATTTTGTTGTTCAGGCCCTCCGGTCTGTTTGGAGACAAGCGATGAACGCCGTGCGCTCGCCCTGGATGGTGCATGGCTTTTTGCTCCTGCTGGCCCTGCTGTTTCCCCTGGTTTTCAGCTCGCCTTTCATGGTCAATTTCGGCGTGCTGGCGCTGTTTTATGCCTTTATCGGGCAGTCTTGGAACATCGCCGGCGGCTTTGCCGGGCAGCTGTCGTTTGGCCATGTGGCCTTCTTCGGCGTCGGTGCCTATGCCTCGACCATCGTGCAAATGCGCTTTGGCTTCAACCCCTGGCTGGGTTTGCCGGTATCGGCCCTGGCCGGAGCGGCCGCCGGTTGGCTCATTGCCGTGTTGTCGTTTCGTGCTGGGCTCAAAGGGTCCTACTTCGCGCTCATCACCCTGGCGTTTGCCGAGGTGTTTCGCATCGTGGCCAATTCGGTGGAGATCACCGGCGGCGGCCTGGGCATGCTCATTCCGATGAAGCAGACCGTGGCCAACTTCCAGTTCGGTGACAGGCGGGTGTTTTATTTCATCATCCTGGCTCTGACGGTGATCTCGGTGGCTCTGGCGCTTTGGCTCAAGGCCTCGCGCTTTGGCGCCCGGCTGGCGGCCATCCGAGAAAACGAGGACTCGGCGCGCGCACTGGGTATTGACACCTTTGCCGAAAAGACCAAGATCATGATGATCTCGGGCGCCATCGCGGGCACCGGCGGCTGCTTTTTCGCGCAGTACTTTCTCTATATTGATCCGAGCATTGCCTTTGGCGTTGACAAGTCGGTCGAGATGCTGCTGGTGAGCATGATCGGTGGCGCAGGTACGGTTTACGGCCCACTCATCGGCGCGGTCCTGCTGGCCGCCGTGAGCGAGGTCACGCGTGCCTGGTTCACCATCCAGGGCCTCTCGCTGGTGCTCTACGGTGCCTTGCTGGTGGTCATCATCGCCTATTTGCCCAACGGGCTGATCGATTTGTTTGAGCGGCGCGGCCGGCGCCGCGGGGGTTCATGATGCTCAAGGTGACCCAGCTGACCAAGATCTTCGGTGGCCTCAAGGCGGTCGACAACGCCAGCCTGGAAGTGGGGCAGGGGCGCATCGTGGCGCTCATTGGCCCCAATGGGGCCGGCAAGACCACCTTGTTTGCCTGCATCGCCGGTTTTTTGCCGGTCAACCACGGCCAAGTGCAGTTCCTCGACCAGGACATCACGGGGTTGAAGGTTCACGACATCTCCCGCCGCGGCATGGTGCGCACCTTCCAGATCACCCAGCCCTTTGCCAAGCTGTCGGTGCTGGAGAACATCGCGGTGGGTTCACACCAGCTGCACGCCCGGCGTGCCGATGCCCTGGCCCATGCCCGCACGATTGCCGAGCGGGTGGGCATGCCCGCTGCGATGCTCGACCAGCCGGCGGCCGACCTGACGGTGGCCGGTCGCAAGCGGCTCGAGTTGGCGCGTACGCTGGCCACCGATCCCAAGCTGCTGCTGCTCGACGAGGTCATGGCCGGACTCAATCCGCAGGAAATCCACGAGATCATTGGCATCATCCGCAAGATCCGCGACAGCGGCGTGACGATCTTGCTCATCGAGCATGTGATGCATGCGGTGATGAGCTTGTCAGAGCACATCTACGTCCTGTCCTACGGCAAGATCATTGCAGAGGGCGCGCCGCGCGAAATCGTGAACAACCGCGATGTGGTCGAAGCCTACCTCGGTCGGGGCGCGGCCGACCAGATGGGCGCCGAGCCGGCGCAGGGAGTCGAGCATGCTTGAGGTGCGTCAGCTGCATGCCGGCTACGGCAGCGTTGAAATCTTGCGCGGCATCGACCTCGAGGTTGGCGCCGGCGAAATCGTGGCGGTGCTTGGCAGCAACGGGGTGGGCAAGTCCACGCTCAACAACAACATCTCGGCGCTCTACCGACCCTTTGGCGGCTCGATCCGCTTCCAGGGCGAGGAGATTGCCGGGCTGTCCTCGAGCGAGGTGGTCAAGCGCGGCTTGATCCATGTGCCCGAGGGGCGGCGCATTTTCCCCAACCTCAATGTGCGCGAGAACCTGGAGCTGGGCAGCTTGGTGCGCGGCAAGAGCAATCGCGCCCAGAACCTCGAACGCGTGGTGGGCATCTTCCCGCGTCTGCGCGAGCGTTTTGACCAACTGGCCGGCACCCTGTCGGGCGGTGAGCAGCAGATGCTGGCCATCGGTCGCGGCCTGATGTCCGAGCCGGTGCTGCTCATCATGGACGAGCCTTCGTTGGGCTTGTCGCCCCTTTTGGTCGAGCAGATGTTTGAGCTGATTGTGCGCATCAACCAAGAAGGCTTGCCCATCTTGCTGATGGAGCAAAACGCGGTGCAGACGCTGGCGATTGCGCACCGGGCCTACATCATCGAAAACGGCCGCGTTGCCATGCAGGGTCAGGCGGCCGAACTCGCCCGCGACCCCGAATTGCGCAAGAACTACCTGGGATTGTGACCATGGCCAGCCGCGTTGCCGAGTTGCAGGGACGCCGCGCCCTGGTCACCGGCGCGGGCTCGGGCATCGGTCTGGCCACCGCTTGCGCGCTGGCAGGCCATGGCGCGCACGTGGCGGCCGTGGTGCAGACGCCTGAGCAGCGCGAGGTGCTGCTCGATCGTCTCCCCCAGATCCCGGTCTTCGTGCAGGATCTGTTTGACGATGCGGCCTGCGCCAGCCTTCCCGAGCGTGCAGCCGAGCAGTTGGGCGGGCTCGACGCACTGGCCTGCTGCGCCGGAATCTTCTTCAAGAAGACCTCAGACGAGACCAGTGTCCAGGAGTGGCGACAGACGCTGGCGCTCAACCTCGACTCGACCTTCATCGTCACCCGCGCCGCCATTGCCTGCATGCGCCGGCAGCGCCGCGGCGATGCCAGTGTCGTGGTGATCAGCAGTCAGATCGGCCGAGTGGGTCATGCGCGCGGTGCGGCCTACGCCGCCTCCAAGGCCGGGCTCGATGGCATGGTCAAATCGCTGGCGCTGGAGTGGGCGGGCGAGGGCGTGCGCATCAATGCCATCGGCCCGGGCCCGGTCGACACGCCCATGGTGGCCGCCACAGTGGCCGACCCAGGCGCCTTGGCTGCGATGCAGGCCAGCATTCCTATGGGCCGGCTCGGCCGGCCCGATGAAATTGCCGAGGTCGTGAGTTTCTTGTTGTCGCAGCGCGCGTCCTTCATCACCGGACAGTTGCTGTGCGCCGATGGTGGCTTTACCGCCCGCTAAGCCCATGCTTGCATCCGCAGCGACCCTGCGATCCCTGGCCCGAGTCGTGCGCAGCAAGAATGCGGGCCCGCTGTGCCTGAGTCTGGATCTGTTTTTTCTTGACGAGCAGGCCTATGCGCGCGCCGTGTCCAGCCCGGCCCTGAGCGTGGCCTCGGTGGCGGCGCTCTACGGTTTTCCGCCCGAGCAGGTCCGTCGCTTCGATCTGCCGCATTTGTGCGCCATCAAGCTGACGTTGCCGCGGCGGCTGTGCGCCGGTGATCCGGGCGACGGCGATGTCTACGGTGCGCAGCAGCACGCCCCTTTGCTGGAGCTGGCGCTGTGACGGCAGTCGATCGTTTGCTGTCCCAACACCGCCCGGGTGGCCAGCGGCTGCGTGTGTTGTCGGCCTCGGGCCAGCTGGGCTACGGCATCCCAAAGGAGTCTTTCGAGCGCGGCCTGGCCCGTCAGCCCGACCTGATTGGCTGCGACATGGGCTCGATCGATCCTGGCCCCTACTACCTGGGCTCCGGTCAGATGGCCGCGCCGGCTGCAATGGTGCGGCGCGACCTTGAGCTGGTCTTGTGCGCCGCACGCCGACTCGATGTGCCGCTGATCATCGGCAGCGCTGGCACCGCCGGTGCGCGGCCGCATCTGCAAGCGACCTTGAGTGTGCTGCGGCAAGTGGCGCAGGCCCATGACCTGTCGCTCAAGGTGGCCACGGTCTGCAGCGACGTGCCGCTGCCCGTCATGCTCGGTGCCTTGCAGGACGGCCGCCTCAAACCTTTGGACGAAGGCGCCGCTGGCTCGCCGCTGGCCCTGCCGCAGCCCGAGCAGTTGCAGGCGGCAGCTCACATCGTGGCGCAGTGCGGCACGCAGACCTTTGTGCGCGCGCTTGAGCAGCGGCCCGATGTGCTCATCGCCGGCCGCTCTTGCGACACTGCCATTTTTGCCGCCTTGCCCCTGATGCTCGGCTACCCCGAGGCGCTGGCCCTGCACATGGCCAAAATTATCGAGTGCACCTCGTTGTGCTGCATCCCCGGTGGGCGCGACGCCATGCTGGCCGAGCTGGGTATGGACGACTTCATATTGGAGAGCATGAACCCGCTGCTCCATGCCACGCCCGCATCGGTGGCGGCCCATGCGCTGTACGAGCAGGCCGACCCTTGGTGCGTCGATGAGCCTGAGGGCACACTTGATCTGCGCCAGGCCCGCTACGAGGCGATCGATGCGCACCGCACCCGGGTTAGCGGCGCATGCTTTGTCCCTCGGGCCCAGCCTACGCTCAAGGTGGAGGGCGCGGCGCGCTTGGGCGCGCGCACCGTGCTGCTGGCCGGCGTGGCCGATCCGACCCTGATCGCCCAGTTGCCTGCCGTGCTGCAGGCCGTGGGTCAGCGTGTGCGCAGCCTCCTGCCCGGCCCCTGGCAGATGGTCGAGCATGTCTATGGTCAGGGTGCGGTGCGGCCTTTGCCGCCTGAGCAGCGCAGTGCCCACGAGGTGGCCCTGATGCTTGAGTTTTTGGCGCCCGATGCCTCGCTCGCTCGCACCGCTGCCGCGGTGTTCAAGCAGACGCTGCTCCATTGGAGCTATCCCGGCCGGCTGAGCACGGGCGGTAACCTGGCCTTTGCGATCACGCCCAGCGAGATCGATGCCCACGACAGTTACCGGTTTGTGCTCTACCACCTGCTTGAGGGCGTCGACCCCGAGTCGGTGTTCGGCATTGATCTGTTGCATTGGCACGGGGCTCAGGCATGAGCGCAAGGCTTCCGTTGACCAAATACCACCAGGTTTACCTGGTGCTGCGCGAGCAGTTGCAGGAGGGGCTGTTTGCCCAGGGCCTGCCGGCCGAGGTGGCCCTGGCGCGGCAGTTTGCCGTAGGCCGCGTGACCATTCGCCATGCCATGGAGCAGCTGGTGGCCGAAGGCTTGATTGTGCGGGTGGCCGGCCGCGGTACCTTCCCGACGCTAGCTGCGCGCAGTGCCGCGGCGCAGGCTGCGGGCGTGCAGGCGCGACCGACCCGTTTGGCTGGCCTGATGGAAGCCATAGTCAGCGCCAGCCGTGCGACCACGGTCAAGGTGCTCGACTGGCGCACCGTGGCGGCCAGTGAATCGGTGGCCGCCGCCTTGCAGCTCGAACCGGGCAGCCCGGTGCGCAAGGCCGTGCGTCGACGCAGCTCGCGCGAAGGGCCGCTGTCGCACATCACCACCTACATGCCGCAGTCGCTGCTGGCCGGCGTGTCCAGGCGTGCGCTGGCGGGCAAGCCCTTGCTGCAGCTGCTCGAAGAATCGGGCGTCGAGCTGGGCCGGGCGCAGCAGACGATTTCGGCGCGAGCCGCCGATGCGCAGGTCGCC
>CANHDQ010000068.1 GCA_947459405.1 Comamonadaceae bacterium | reverse complement strand
GCCATATCGCCCAGGTGCAGATGAACACCGGCGATGTATTTGAAATCCAGACGCCTGGCGGTGGCGGCTACGGCGCAGCTTAAGGCAGCCTGTTCAGGCAGCCTTTTCAGGCAGCCTGTGTAGGCGGCTGGCCTGCCGCCTGGGTTTGGGGAGCGCGCTTTACGGCCCCTTAGAGGGCTCGCCGTCCTGGCCTACGGCCTCGCGCAAGGCTTTGCCAGGCTTGAAGTGCGGCACCCGTTTTTCCGGGATGGCCACGCTTTCGCCCGAGCGCGGATTGCGACCCATGCGCGGTGGCCTGCGGTTGATGGTGAAGCTGCCAAAGCCACGGATTTCAATGCGGTGACCACGCACCAGGGCCTGGCTCATCGCGTCCAGGATGGCCTTGACCGCCGAGTCCGCATCCCTACGGGTCAGTTGCGGGAATCGGCTGGCGAGCGCTTCAACGAGGTCCGAGCGGGTCATGGCAGCGTCGGTTCGGCGTGCAGGGACGTGTCAGCAATGGTGCCGGGCCACTGTCTGGCCCGACACCACCCCGATCAGCTGTTGCTGCCGCTGTCGAGCTTGGCCCGCAGCAGAGCGCCCAGGCTGGTCGTGCCCGCATTGCCGCTGTTTTGCGACAGATTGGCCATGGCCTCGGCCTGATCGGCCGTGTCCTTGGCGCGCACCGACAGCTGGATGTTGCGGGTCTTGCGATCCACATTGACCACCACGGCGGTGACTTCATCGCCTTCCTTGAGCACATTGCGAGCGTCTTCCACTCGGTCACGGCTGATCTCGCTGGCGCGCAGGTAGCCAATGATGTCCTCGCCCAGGTCGATCTCGGCGCCTTTGGCATCAACGGTCTTGACCTTGCCGGTGACCGTGGCGCCCTTGTCGTTGACCGACACGAAGGTCGAGAACGGATCTCCGTCGAGCTGCTTGATACCCAGCGAGATGCGCTCGCGGTCCACATCGACGGCCAGCACGATGGCCTCGACTTCCTGGCCCTTCTTGTAGTTGCGCACCGCCGCCTCGCCCGCTTCGTTCCAGGACAAGTCCGACAGATGCACCAAGCCGTCGATGCCGGCGGCCAAGCCCACAAACACACCAAAGTCGGTGATCGACTTGATCGGTCCCTTGACGCGGTCGCCGCGCTTGGTGTTTTGCGCAAATTCCTGCCAGGGGTTGGCGCGGCACTGCTTCATGCCCAGCGAGATGCGGCGCTTGTCTTCGTCGATCTCGAGCACCATGACCTCGACCTCGTCACCGAGCGAGACCAGCTTGCTCGGCGCCACGTTCTTGTTGGTCCAGTCCATCTCGGAGACGTGCACCAGGCCTTCAATGCCGGGCTCGAGCTCGACGAAGGCGCCGTAGTCGGCGATGTTGGTGACCTTGCCGAACAGGCGCGTGGCCTGGGGGTAGCGACGCGAGACGCCCATCCAGGGATCGTCGCCCATCTGCTTGAGACCGAGCGAGACACGGTTCTTCTCGGTGTCGAACTTGAGGATCTTGGCGGTGAGCTCTTGGCCAGCCTGCACAACTTCGCTCGGGTGGCGAACACGGCGCCAGGCCATGTCGGTGATGTGCAGCAGGCCGTCGATGCCGCCCAGGTCCACGAAGGCACCGTATTCGGTGATGTTCTTGACCACACCGCGAACGATGGAGCCTTCCTTGAGCGTCTCCATCAGCTTGGCGCGCTCTTCGCCCATCGAGGCTTCGACCACGGCGCGGCGTGAGAGCACCACGTTGTTGCGCTTGCGATCGAGCTTGATGACCTTGAATTCCAAAGTCTTGTTCTCGTAGGGGGTCAGGTCCTTGATGGGACGGGTGTCGATCAGCGAGCCGGGCAGGAAGGCGCGGATGCCGTTGACCAGAACCGTCAGGCCGCCCTTGACCTTGCCGGTGGTCTGGCCGGTGACGAAGTCGCCCGACTCGAGCGCTTTCTCGAGGGCCATCCAGGAGGCCAGGCGCTTGGCCTTGTCGCGCGAGAGCAGGGTGTCGCCGTAGCCGTTCTCGACCGAGTCGATGGCCACCGAGACAAAGTCGCCCACCTGCACTTCGAGCTCGCCCTGGTCGTTCTTGAACTCTTCGATCGGGACATACGACTCGGACTTCAGGCCGGCGTTGACCACCACATGGTTGTGGTCGATGCGCACGACTTCAGCGGTGATGACCTCACCCGAGCGCATTTCCGAGCGCTGCAGGGATTCTTCGAACAGGGCGGCAAAAGATTCAGACATGAAATTTCCTTGCGAATCGCCAACAGGTTTCCGCCCGCACCATTGCGGCCGTTTCTAGCACTGAAGGCGACGTTTTTGGCGGCGGCTGCCGCGGGTTGGTGGGACACACCACCTGAGCAATGCACTGAACGTGCGACGGGACTCAGGTGGACCGTTTGCCCTGCCACCACACCAGAAGCTGGCCTATCGATGCTTCGATGGACAGCTCTGAGTTGTCGAGCAACAAGGCGTCGTCGGCGGGCTTTAAGGGTGCGGTGCTGCGCGAGGAATCGCGCGCATCGCGGGCCTCTAGGTCCGATTCGACGGCCGCAAGTGTAACTGAAATTCCTTTTGAAATCAGTTGCTTATGGCGTCTTTGGGCGCGCCGGGCGGCGCTGGCGGTCAAAAACACCTTGAGCGGCGCATCGGCAAAGATGACGGTGCCCATGTCGCGCCCGTCCGTCACCAGACCAGGCAGGCGCCGAAAGCCGCGCTGCAGCGCCACCAGCGCGGTGCGCACCTCGGGGTGGGCCGACACCTGCGAGGCGGCCATGCCTGCCTGTTCGGTGCGGATATCGTCAGAGATGTCCTGCCCGTCCAGGTAGACCCGGTCGCCTTCAAAGCGCAGCGGCAGCTCGCGCGCGAGCCCGGCCACTGCGCCGGCCTGGTCGAGCGATACGCCGGCTCGCTGGGCGGCCAGTGCAGCGGCGCGGTAGAGCGCGCCCGAGTCGAGGTAGTGGTAGCCCAGCCGCTGGGCCACCAGGGCCGCCAGCGTGCCTTTGCCCGAGGCGGTGGGCCCGTCGATGCAGATCACCGGAATTTGGCCGGGCTGGGCGTGCGAGACCCCAAACAGGGTCTCGAAATAGTCGGGGAAGGTCTTGGCTACGCAGTGCGGCTCTTCGATGCGCACCGGCCTGCCCTGAGGGTTGAACGCGGCCAGCGAGAAGCACATGGCCATGCGGTGGTCGTCATAGGTCGCGATCGAAGCGCCGCGCCACTGCTGCGGCGGCGTGATGCGCAAGAAGTCCTCGCCTTCGTCGACGACGGCGCCGAGCTTGCGCAACTCGCAGGCCATGGCCGCGAGCCGATCGGTCTCCTTGACGCGCCAGCTGGCAATGTTGCGCAGCGTCGTCGTGCCTCGGGCATAAAGCGCCATGATGGCCAACGTCATCGCCGCATCGGGGATGTGGTTGCAGTCCAGCTCCACCGCTTTGAGCGGCCAGGCCCCGCGTCGCACTCGGATGCTGTTGGGCTTTAATTCAACTGCTGCGCCCATCTGCTCGGCCGCCTGCACGAAGGCGATATCGCCCTGGATCGAGCCCGAGCCGATGCCCAAGATATCGATCGGCTCCTCGGTCGCGGCGATCGCGCCGAGTGCCACGAAATAACTGGCCGACGAGGCATCGCCCTCGACATAGATCTCGCCAGGCGACTGGTATCGGCTGCCAGCCGGGATGGTAAAGCGCCGCCAGCCGTCGCGCTGCACCGAAACACCAAAACGCTGCAGCAGGTTCAAGGTGATCTCGATGTAGGGCCGAGAGATCAGCTCGCCGATCACCTCGATGACCACGTCCTGCTGGCGTTGACGCGCCAGCAGGGGCAGGGCCATCAGCAAGGCGGTCAGGAACTGGCTCGAGACGTCGCCGCGCACGCCGATCGGGCCGTGCAGGCTCAGCTCCTCCTGCTCTGAGCACAGCCTCAAGGGCGGATAGCCCGGCTGGCCCAGATAGTCGATTGCGCAGCCGAGCTGCCTGAGCGCGTCGACCAGATCGCCGATCGGCCGCTCGTGCATGCGCGGCACGCCGCTGAGCTCGAAGTTTCCGCCCATCAGGGCCAGCGCTGCAGTCAGCGGGCGCATGGCCGTGCCGGCGTTGCCCAAAAAGAGCTGGGCACTTTGGTTGCGCAACTGTCCACCCAGACCGGTGATCACAGCCGTGTGGCCGCTTTGCTCGACCTGGCAGCCCAATTGCTTGAGCGCGGCCAGCATCACGGCCGTGTCGTCCGAGGCCAGCAGGTCGTGCACCACCGTCTCGCCCTCGCTCAGCGCGGCCAGCAGCAGCACGCGGTTGGAAATGCTCTTGGAGCCGGGCAGGCGCACGGTGCCGCCAGCGCGGCTCATGGCGGGCAGGTCGAGGTAGTCGATCGAGTACATGGTGGGGTGCGATCAGGGATGCAGTGCGCGCCGGGCCTCAGGCCGAGGTCTCTTCGTTGCAGCCGGCGCCTGGGCCGCCAAGGCACCAGACTGCGCGGCGCGCGCTGGCCCGAGCGATGAAGTCGCGCACCGCCGGTCGGTCCTTGCGCTGCAACATCGATTCGAGCTCGAGCAGCTGCTCATGCAGGCCGCGCGACTGCGCGATGACCTCGTGGGCGTTGGCCAGCAGCACATCGGCCCACAGGTCTGGGTCGCCCCCCGCGATGCGGGTGGTGTCGCGAAAGCCCGGGCCGGCCACGGCCAGAAACTGTTCGCCCTCAGGCTGGGCCATCAGGCTGCGCATCAGGGCAAAAGCCATCATGTGCGGGAAATGACTGACCGCAGCCAGCGCGCGGTCATGCTGATCGGCCGGCATCTGCCGCACCCTGCAGCCCAGGGCTGACCAGATCGCGCTGGCCTGCTCGATGTCGGCCGGTGCATGGCAGGGCAGGGGGGTGAGGATGATCTGCTGGCCCTGGTAAAGCCCGGCATCGGCGTGCTCGATGCCTGCCACCTCCTTGCCGCAGATCGGGTGGGCCGGCATGAACTGGCCGGCCCGATCGCCCAGCGCCGCCTGGGCCGCCTGCGCCACATCTTGTTTGGTCGAGCCCACGTCCATCACCAAAGCGTGCCGCTCCAGGCCGGGCAGCAGCGCCTCTAGCGTAGCCTGTGTCGCTGACACGGGGACCGCGATCAGTACCAGATCGGCGCCTTGCACGCACGCGAGGGCCGACGGGGCCACCCGATCGACGATGCCCAGCTCCAGCGCCCGCTCGGCGCTTTGCGGCGAGCGGCTAAAGCCGCTGACACGCTGCACCAAGCCGGCCCGCTTGGCCGCCAGCGCGAACGAGCCGCCCATCAGCCCGCAACCGATCAGGGCCAGGTGCTCACGTGCCATGGCCCGACACCGGGTAGGACCCCAGCACTTTGTAGAAGGCGCACAGTTGCTTCAGATCGCCCAGCGCAGCGGCCACATGGGGCTGGCTGATGTGGCCCTCGATGTCGATATAGAAGTAGTACTCCCATTGCCCCGATTTGGCAGGCCGCGATTCGAAGCGCGTCATCGATACGCCATTGGCCTTCAGTGGCACCAGCAGGTCGTGCACCGCCCCGGGCCGGTTCGGCACTGACACCACCAAACTGGTGCAGTCCTTGCCCGAAGCTGGCGGCGTGGCCAGGGTTTGCGGCAGCGCGATCACTGCGAAGCGGGTGCGGTTGTAGGCTTCGTCCTGAATTGCATGGCGCACGATGTGCAAGCCAAACTGTCCAGCGGCGCGCTCGCTGGCAATGCCAGCCCAGGCCGGGTTGGTGGCTGCCAGCCGCGCGCCTTCGGCATTGCTGGCCACCGCGCGCCGTTCGGCCTGGGGCAGATGCTGCGACAGCCAGCCCTGGCACTGGGCCAAGGCTTGCGGATGCGCCAGCACGACCTCGATGCCTTCGAGCGCATCGCTTTGGCGCAGCAGGTTGTGACGGATCAACAGGCTGACCTCGCCGACCACATGCACCGGCGAGCGCAAAAACAGATCGAGCGAGCGCGCCACCACGCCTTCGGTGGAATTTTCCATCCCGACCACGCCGTAGTCGGCGCTGCCGGCTGCGGTGGCGTGAAACACCTCGTCAAAGCTGGCGCAGTAAAGCAGGTTGGCTGCGCTGCCAAAAAACTCCACCGCCGCCTGTTCGCAAAACGTGCCCTGCGGCCCCAGCACGGCCACGCGCTGCGGCGCCTCCAGCGCCAGGCACGCCGACATGATCTCGCGCCAGATGGCGGCCACATGCTCGCCGTGCAGCGGCCCTGGGTTGGCCTGCGTGATCTTGGCGATCACCTGCGCCACCCGGTCGGGCCTGAAAAACGGTGAGCCCTCTGCCCGCTTGATTTCGCCGACCTGCTCGGCCACTTTGGCGCGGTCGTTGAGCAACTGCAGTAACTGCCGGTCGAGTGCGTCAATTTGGAGGCGCAAAGCGGCCAGGGCGTCTGACTGAATCGGTTGGGTCATGGTGTTATCCCTTCAAGGGCCGATCGCCACAAGGCTTCCACAGATCTGGCCGAGCCGACCTGCCAGGAGTTCCGCCTTCGGTGCGATGGGCCCAGAACACTGGCGCTGCCTGCATGGTCCTCATGCCCTGCGCTCGAAATCGCGCATGTAGTCGACCAGGGCCTGCACGCCTTCGAGCGGCATGGCGTTGTAGAGGCTCGCTCGCATGCCGCCCACGGATTTGTGGCCCTTGAGCTGCAGCAGCCCAGCGGCTCTTGCGCCTTCTAGGAAGCTGGCGTTGCGCGGATGGGCTGGATCGAGCAGGGGCTGGCCCGCTTCATCGCGCAGAAAAAAAGGCACGTTCATGCGTGAGCGCGCGGCGGGGCCCACCCGGTTGACATACAAAGCCGATCGGTCGATGGTCTCGTAGAGCAGCTGCGCCTTGGCGATGTTGCGTGCCTGCATCGCAGCCACGCCGCCTTGGCTTTTGAGCCACGCGAACGTGAGCCCGGCGATGTAGATGCCGTAGGTCGGCGGTGTGTTGTACATGGACTGGTTCTTGGCCACCAGCTGGTAGTCGAAAGCCGATGGGCAGATTGGCAGCGCATGGCCGAGCAGGTCTTCGCGCACCACCACCAGGGTCAGGCCGGCCGGCCCCAGGTTTTTCTGCGCGCCGCCAAAGGCCAGGCCGACCCGAGACCATTGGACCGGGCGCGAACACACGTGCGAAGAAAAGTCGACCACCAGCGGCGCGTCGCAGCCCAGGGCCTTGAGGTCGGGCAGCTGCGCGAATTCAACGCCATCGATGGTCTCGTTGCTGCACAGGTGCACATAGCTGGTGCCGGCCTGAATCTGCCAGCCAGCCGGATCCGGGATGGCCGTGTAGCCGCCTTCACGCCCGCTGGCCGCGATATTGACTCGGCCGTACTTGGCCGCCTCCTGCTGCGACTTGTGGCTCCAAGCGCCCGTGACCACGAAGTCCATCGCGCCGCGAGAAAGATTCATCGGGACGATGGCGTTTTCAGCCAGACCGCCGCCTTGCATGAACAAAATTTTGAATTGCGGCGGAACCGCCAGCAACTCGCGCAGGTCGCGCTCGGCCGCCTCGTAGATCGAGATGAACTCCTTGCCCCGATGGCTCATTTCCATCACGCCCATGCCACTGCCGTGCCAGTCGAGCATCTCGCTGGCCGCCGTGCGAAGCACTTCCTCGGGCAGCACGGCCGGGCCGGCCGAAAAGTTGAAGGGGCGCGTCATCAATCGGCGGCCGGCTCGGCATCGGCGTCGGTATCGTTTTCGCCTTCGCCTCCCTGGGCGTTGGCGTCGTTTTCCACGATGCGCTGCAGACCTGAGAGCTTGGTGCCATCGTCCAGGCTGATGAGGGTCACGCCTTGTGTGGCGCGACCGAGTTCGCGGATTTCGGCCACGCGGGTGCGCACCAGCACGCCGCGGTCGGTGATCAGCATGATCTCGTCGTCCGTGTGCACCAGCGTGGCCGCCACCACCTTGCCGTTGCGCTCGGACTGCTGGATCGCAATCATGCCCTTGGTGCCACGGCCATGGCGGGTGTACTCGGTGATCGAGGTGCGCTTGCCGTAGCCGTTTGCGGTGGCGGTCAGGACACTTTGCTGTTCATCTTCGGCCACCAGCATGGCGATCACGCTCTGGCCGTCTTCGAGCATCATGCCGCGCACGCCGCGCGCGTTGCGGCCCATGGGGCGCACGTCGTTCTCGTCAAATCGAACGGCCTTGCCGCCGTCGGAAAACAGCATCACATCGTGCTGGCCGTCGGTCAGTGCCGCACCGATGAGAAAGTCGCCCTCATCGAGATCGACCGCAATGATGCCCAGCTTGCGCGGGTTGGAAAACTCGTCGAGCGCGGTTTTCTTGACCGTGCCCATCGACGTGGCCATGAAGATGTAGTGGCTCGCCGGGAAGCTTCGGGCGTCGCCCGTCAGCGGCAGCACCACGGTGATTTTTTCGCCCTCGCCCAGCGGGAACATATTGACGATGGGCCGTCCTCGCGAACCGCGCGATCCGGCCGGCACCTCCCAGACCTTGAGCCAGTACAGCCGGCCCCGGTTTGAAAAGCACAAGATGTAGTCGTGCGTATTGGCAATGAAGAGCTGGTCGACCCAATCGTCTTCTTTGGTCGCCGTGGCCTGCTTGCCGCGTCCGCCACGCTTTTGCGCGCGGTACTCGCTAAGCGGCTGGCTCTTGATATAGCCCTGATGCGACAGCGTGACCACCATGTCGGTGGGCGTGATCAAGTCCTCGGTCGACAGATCGAACGAGCTGTGCTCGATCTGGCTGCGACGCAGGCCCAGTTTGGACTGGCCGAACTCCTGGCGGATCAGCTTGAGCTCGTCTGCGATGATCACCGACACGCGCTCGGGCTTGGCCAAGATATCGAGCAGGTCGTCGATCTCGGCCATCACCTCTTTGTATTCGGCAACGATCTTGTCTTGCTCAAGACCGGTCAGGCGTTGCAGTCGCATCTGCAAGATTTCTTGCGCCTGCGTGTCCGACAGCTTGTACAGCCCGTCGGCGCCCATGCCATATTCGCGCGGCAGGCCGTCGGGGCGGTAGTCATCGGCATTGATGATGCCGCCATCGGCGCGGGCCCGGGTGAGCATCTGCCGCACCAGCTGGCTGTCCCAGGCGCGGGTCATCAACTCGGCTTTGGCCACCGGTGGAGTGGGCGACTCGCGGATGATGCGGATGAACTCGTCAATATTGGCCAGCGCCACCGCCAGACCCTCGAGCACATGGCCGCGCTCTCTGGCCTTGCGCAGGTTGAACACCGTGCGCCGGGTCACCACCTCACGGCGGTGCGACAGAAAGACCGAAATCAGGTCTTTAAGGTTGCACAGCTTGGGCTGCCCATCGACCAGCGCCACCATATTCATGCCAAAGGTGTCTTGCAGCTGCGTCTGCTTGTACAGGTTGTTGAGCACCACCTCGGGCACTTCGCCGCGTTTGAGCTCGATCACCAGTCGCATGCCCGACTTGTCGGACTCATCCTGAATGTGGCTGATGCCTTCGAGTTTTTTCTCGTGCACCAGCTCGGCCATGCGCTCTTGCAGCGTCTTTTTGTTGACCTGGTAGGGCAGCTCGTCGACGATGATGGCCTGGCGCTGACCCTTGTCGATGTCTTCAAAATGGCACTTGGCGCGCATCACGATACGCCCGCGTCCGGTGCGGTAGCCCTCTTTGACGCCGCTCATGCCGTAAATGATGCCGGCCGTCGGGAAGTCGGGCGCCGGCACGATTTCCATCAGATCGTCCACCGTGGCCTGCGGGTTGGCCAGCAGGTGCAGGCAGGCGTCGACCACTTCGCTCAGGTTGTGCGGCGGGATGTTGGTGGCCATGCCCACCGCAATGCCGCCCGAGCCGTTGACCAGCAGGTTGGGCAGGCGGGTGGGCAGCACCAGCGGCTCCTTTTCGGAGCCGTCGTAGTTGGGCCCGAAATCGACGGTCTCTTTATCTAGATCGGCCAGCAGCTCGTGCGCGATCTTGGCCAGACGGATTTCGGTGTAACGCATCGCCGCTGCGTTGTCGCCATCGACTGAGCCAAAGTTGCCCTGTCCATCGACGAGCATGTGGCGCATGGAAAAGTCTTGCGCCATGCGAACGATGGTGTCATAGACCGACTGGTCACCGTGCGGGTGGTACTTACCAATCACGTCGCCGACGATACGTGCCGACTTCTTGTACGGCCGGTTCCAGTCGTTATTGAGCTCATGCATGGCATAGAGCACGCGCCGGTGCACTGGCTTGAGGCCGTCGCGGGCGTCGGGCAGGGCGCGTCCCACGATCACGCTCATCGCGTAATCAAGGTAACTGCGCCGCATTTCCTCTTCCAGGCTAATCGGGAGCGTCTCTTTTGCAAATTGGGTCATGGGTGCGGCCTGGGGTCGAAATCGCGAACGCATGGTGCCGGCCTTGACCCTGGAGGGCCCAGGCCACCACAGGCCCGCTCGCAGTGGGCAGGGCCGGTGTGAAGCACGAAACAGACGATTCTAAAGGCCCGGACCCGGCGCCCGTTGGGGCTGGGGCATGTGCTCCGTTGTGGCTGGTGCGCAACGAATCGACCGCGATAGCCCTGATGTCAGGAGCACATCCTGTTTTAGAGCCTGGAAGCGCTGTGGCACAATGGGCCGGTCGTTTGGGATGGAGGTCATCCCAATCGAGAGTCCCCATTTCACGCAGCCCGGCTGCGGAGCTCTAGAGGAAGATCATGAAGAAACTCAATAAAGTGGCCATGTTGTTCGCCTCGGCTGTGGTGGCCAGCACCGCCGGCGCTCAAACCATCGACAACTGGAGAAATGGCACCGGCGATCTGGTTTGGAAGAACGGCACCAACGAACTGTGCTGGCGCAATGCGTCCTGGACCCCGGCCACTGCTGGACGAGGCTGCGACGGCGCCATCGTGATGCAGCCTGCTCCCGCACCCGCACCGGCGCCCCGTCCTGCGGCGGCCCCGGCCCCCGCACCGGCCCCGGCCCCTGCACTGGCTCCCGCACCGGCACCGGCACCCGCGCCTATGCCGCGCGTTGCACCGGCACCCGCTCCGGCACCCGCTCCGGCACCCGCTCCGGCACCTGCCCCGGCCCCGGCACCTGTTGCTGCACCTGCACCTGCACCGGCACCGGCACCTGCTCCCATGCCCGCAGCACGTTCGGCACCGGTTCCTGCCCCGGCACCGGCTCCGGCTGCTGCCCCGGCTGCCCCAGCTGCCCCGGCCATGGCTGCCAGAAAGCAAACCTTCGCGGCCGATGCCTTCTTCGACTTCGACAGGGCCGTGGTCAAACCCGAGGCCCGCGCCAAGCTCGACGACCTGGTGGGCAAGATCAAGAACATCAGCCTCGAGGTGGTGATCGCCGTCGGCCACACCGACGCGGTAGGCGCCGATGCTTACAACCAGCGTCTGTCGGTGCGCCGTGCGGAAGCCGTCAAGGCCTACCTGATCAGCAAAGGCATTGAGAAGAACCGCATCTACACCGAAGGCAAGGGCGAGAAGTCCCCGGTGGCAGACAACAAGACCGCAGAGGGTCGTGCCAAGAACCGGCGCGTCGAGATCGAAGTGGTGGGCACCATCCCCAACCGCTGATCGATCCCCAGCCCTCAAAAACCGGCCCTCGCGGCCGGTTTTTTTATTCCTACGAGGCGGGTTGGGCCATGCCAGGCAAGCACCGTCTTCGGCGCGATGCGGCCCTAGATCGTGCGCCCCATCTCTTTGATGGGCGGGGCTCCCACCGGCGCCGGGGTGCTTTTGCTGGCAATCGAGCAGCGCCGGGGGTTGGCCGTCGATAATCTTGCTCATGCACACCACCGACAACGTTGACCCGGCCGAACTGGCCAAGTTTTCTGATCTTGCGCACCGCTGGTGGGATACCGAGAGCGAATTTCGACCTCTGCACCAGATCAACCCCTTGAGGCTCAACTGGATCGTAGACATTGCGCCCATCGAAGGCCGTCGTGTCCTTGATGTGGGCTGTGGCGGCGGCATTCTGGCCGACGCCATGGCACGCCGGGGCGCCGACGTCCTTGGCATCGATCTGGCCACCAAAGCCCTGCGTGTGGCCCAGTTGCATGCGCTGGAGGCGCAAACCCCCAGTGTCCAATACCGCGAGATCAGCGCCGAAGCGCTGGCTGCCGAGCAGCCCGCAAGCTTCGACGTGGTCACCTGCATGGAAATGCTCGAGCACGTGCCCGATCCTTCGTCGGTGGTGCGCGCTTGCGCTGCCCTGGTCAAGCCTGGCGGTCACGTGTTCTTTTCGACGCTCAACCGCAACCCCAAAAGCTTTTTGTTTGCCATCGTCGGCGCCGAGTACGTGCTCAAGCTGTTGCCCAAAGGCACGCATGAATACGCCAAATTCATCCGACCGAGCGAGTTGGCCCGCTACGGCCGCGACGCTGGGCTGACCCTGCAGCACACCAAGGGGCTGCAGTACAACCCGCTGACCCGCCGCTACTGGCTCGACGCCGACACCAGCGTCAACTACATGCTCGGCATGCAAAAGATCTGACCATGTTCAACGGGATACGTGCCGTGCTGTTCGATCTTGACGGCACCCTGATCGACAGCGCCCCCGACCTGGGCGCGGCGGCCGACAAAATGCGAGTCGATCGCGGCCTGCCCTCTCTGCCCCTGGATCGCTACCGCCCCATGGCCGGTGCCGGCGCGCGCGGCATGATTGGCGTGGCCTTCGGCTTCGGGCCCGACCACCCCGACTTTGATGCGCTCAAGCGCGAGTTTCTGGGTAACTACGAAGCCTGCATGACCGAGCGCACCCACGCCTTTGAGGGCGTGGCCGAACTCATCGAGGCACTGCTGCAGGCCGGGTTGCTCTGGGGCGTGGTCACCAACAAAATCGAGCGTTTTGCCCTGCCTCTGACCCGCCAAATGCCGCTCTTTGCCACCGCCACCACCATCGTCGGTGGCGACACGACGCCCCACGCCAAGCCGCACCCGGCCCCCCTGATCGAAGCGGCGCGGCGCCTGCCCTGCGCGCCCGAGCATTGCATCTACGTCGGCGACGACGAGCGAGACATCGCTGCTGGCCACGCCGCTGGCATGCGCACCGTCGCTGCCCGCTACGGCTACCTGGGCCAAAAAGCCGACACCCAGCAGTGGGGCGCCCACGCACACATTGATACACCGCTCGAACTCTTGAACTGGCTCAATAGGTCGTAAGATAGGGTCCTTGGGGCTGCATTGGTTTCGACGTGGGTTCGGACGCGGTGTGGTGCATGTCGAGCTTGGTGTGCTCGTAAATCCTGCCAAAACAAACTAACTGCAAACGACGAACGTTTCGCACTCGCAGCTTAATTGCCTGTGAGCTTTGCAACAG
>CANHDQ010000067.1 GCA_947459405.1 Comamonadaceae bacterium | reverse complement strand
GACCGCACTGTAGGCAAAGCAACCGGCGCGATCGATGCGCGCCTGGCGCATGAAGTCCAGCAGGTGCTCGAACTCTTCCTCGGTTTCTCCGGGAAATCCTGCGATGAAAGTGCTGCGCACGACCAGTTGTGGACAGCGCTCGCGCCAACGTGCAAGCCGCTCGAGGTTGCGCTCGCCGCTGGCCGGTCGCTTCATGCGCCGCAGCACCTCTGGGTGGCTGTGCTGGAACGGCACATCCAGATAAGGCAATACCAAACCATCGGCCATGAGGGCGACGATCTCATCGACACTCGGGTAAGGGTAGACGTAATGCAGCCGCACCCAAGCGCCGTGCGGTGCGGCCAACTCGCCCAGGGCGCGCACCAGTTCCAAGGTTCGCGTCTTGATTGGCTTGCCATCCCAAAAGCCGGTGCGGTACTGCACATCGACGCCGTAGGCCGAGGTGTCCTGGCTGATGACCAGCAACTCCCTGACCCCGCCTTCGAACAAGGCCTGTGCCTCTTTGAGCACATCGCCGACCGGACGCGAAACCAGATCGCCGCGCATGGACGGAATGATGCAAAACGTGCAACGGTGGTTGCAACCCTCGCTGATCTTGAGATAGGCATAGTGACGCGGGGTGAGCTTGATGCCGGCCGCGCCAAAAGACTGAGGCACCAGATCGACAAAGGGGTCGTGGGGTTTAGGCAGGTTCTGGTGCACCGCATCCATCACCTCCTGCGTGGCATGCGGGCCAGTGACGGCCAGCACGCTCGGGTGCAAGCTCTTGACCAGGTTGCCGCCGCCTTCGGCCGTCTTGGCGCCCAGGCAGCCCGTCACAATCACCCGGCCGTTGTCGGCCAGTGCCTGGCCTATGGTCTCCAGGCTCTCCTGCACCGCTTCGTCAATGAAGCCGCAGGTGTTGACGATCACCAGATCGGCGCCCTCGTACGTTTTGGACGTCTGGTAGCCCTCTGCGCTGAGCTGCGTGAGGATGAGCTCGGAGTCGGTCAGGGCTTTGGGGCAGCCCAGGCTGACGAAGCCCACTCGGGGCGCTGCCTGGCCGTGGATCGGCGCAGTCGGTGGGATCAAGTTGGACATGCCTCAATTGTCTCAGAGGCGCGCTGCGCGTCGGAATGGAACATCGCCAAGCTTTGGCGACACAATGAATGCCCACCCAAACGGAGCCTGAACATGATCCTGGAAATCGCAGACATCCGCATCCAGCCCGGCCAGCAAGCGTCCTTCGAAGCGGCCATCGAACAAGCCACCGCACAAGTGCTGGCCCAGGCCAAGGGGTGCCGCGGCTACAAGGTCCATCGCAGCCAGGAGTCGCCCGAGCGCTACGTCTTGCAAGTCGTCTGGGACACCCTGGAAGACCACACACTGGGCTTTCGCCAGTCACCGGCTTTCGCCCGGTGGCGCGCCCTGATCGGCCCGTTTTTTGCCGCGCCGCCGACGGTCGAACACTTCGAGGCCGTCACCGCATCGCCCTGACCCCCCCTGGCTCAAGTAGCCGCCAATGAAGCGGCAACAGTTCAAGGGGCACTGCGGCCAGTCTTTTCGTGCGCGCCCACCAGCTTGGAGAGCAAACCGAGCAACTGCTGGCGCTCCTCGCCCCGCAGCGGCGCCATCAGCCTGCGCTGGGTCCGGTTGGCCGTGCGCTTGAGTTGTAGCGCCACCTCACGGCCTTCTGGCGTGATCCACAGACGCTTGCGCCTGCGATCGAGGGTATCGGCCTGCCGCCGCACCCAGCCCTTGGCTTCAAGGCGGCCAATGACCGAGCCCGAGGTGGCGGCATCAAAGGCCACGCGCGCCGACAGAGACACCTGATCCTGACCGGGCTCGTCCATCAGGGCGTTGAGCACGGCAAACTGCACCGGCGTGACATCAAAGCCCTGCGCTTCCTGCATGAACATGGCCACCGCGATCTGGTGCGCGCGCCGAATCTGGTGAGCCGGGGCCTTGGCGAAGTCAAAACTCTTGTCCATGTGCCGCAGTGTAAGTGGCCCCGTAAACCCATGCGGTGCCATCTTGCAGGCCACAGCGAGGGTCAAGTGTGACAGCCCGCTCTGACACTCGATTTACGACAGCGGCAAGCCTGGAGCGGCAACGCCGCCAAAAAACTGTTCAAATCGGCGTCGGCACAAGTATGACTTGGCATCCTTTCGCAGCAGACCTGTCCGCACACCACCATGCACTACACGCACGAACCCGCGCCCATCGTGACTGTTCCGGTCACCGGCTCATCGGCCGCCTTCCCGGTCCACCGCATCTACTGCGTCGGCCGGAACTACGTCGAGCATGCCAAGGAGATGGGGTTTACCGGACGTGAGCCACCCTTCTTTTTCCTCAAGCCAGCCGACGCGCTGGTGGTGGTGCCCGAGGGCACGACGGGGGCCATGGCCTATCCGAGCCAGACGAACAATTTGCACCACGAGATCGAGCTGGTCGTGGCCATCGGCAAGGGCGGCCGCAACATCCGGGCCAGCGACGCGCACGCCCATATCTTTGGCTATGCGGTCGGCCTGGACATGACCCGCCGGGATCTGCAAAACGACATGAAAAAGCAAGGCAGGCCCTGGTGCATAGGCAAAGCCTTCGACCAGTCTGCACCGATCGGGCCGATCACGCCGGCCCATCAGGCTGGCGCCATCGAGAAGGCTGAAATCTATGTGCAGGTCGGCGGACAGGACCGACAGCGCAGCCAGATCGACAAGTTGATCTGGAACATCGGCGAAACCATCGAGCACCTGTCGGCCGCCTGGGAACTGAAGCCAGGCGACCTGATCTTTACGGGCACGCCTGAAGGTGTGGCCGCCGTGGTGGCCGGCGATGTGATGCAGGGGGCCATCACCGGCCTGGGCAGCCTGCGCTTGAAAGTGGTGTGACATCGGCTGTGCGGCAGCCCCTCGACCCGGCCAACCCCTTCCAATGCAACGCCCTCCTCTCAAGCACTGCCGAGCCTGCGGCGCAGCTCTGGTGGTCAGGCTCCCCGATGACGGGGACACGCGTGAACGGGCGATCTGCACCGCCTGCCAGACGGTGCACTACGAAAACCCGCTCAACGTGGTCGGCACCGTGCCGTGGTGGGGCGACACCGGCGAGCAGGTGCTGCTGTGCAAGCGCAACATCGAGCCCCGCTGGGGCAAATGGACCCTGCCGGCCGGATTTATGGAACTGGGCGAGACCACGGCGCAAGGCGCGGCTCGGGAGACGGACGAAGAGGCTGGGGCCAGCATCGAGATGCAAGAGCTTTTTAGCCTGATCAACGTGGTGCGGGTCGGCCAAGTCCATCTTTTTTACCGGGCACGCTTGCTGAGCACCCACTTCAACCCCGGCCACGAGACGCTGGAAGCGCGTCTTTTCACGGAAGACACCATCCCTTGGGACGAGATCGCCTTTCGCACCGTGCGAGAAACACTCGAGCGCTACTTCGACGACCGCCGCCGTGGGCATTGGGGCGTGCACACCGTCGACATCGCGTGAGCCCAGTCAGGACTTGTCTGTGGCTCAGGCCGGCTGCTTGCACTTGCCGGTGTACTTAAAGCGCTGCAGCTTGCTCTGCACAGGCACATCGTTGTAGGCTGCAAGCTCGATCGAACCGCGCTCGATGAGCAGGCTGGTCTCCTGGCCGCTGGCGCGGTGCCGTCGGCGGGCGCCCAATTGGCTGGCCGAGGTCAGGTTGGTGCCCTCGTACTCTTCGGTCACCAAGGTGCTCACCCGCATTTCATAGGGCCGCGGGCCAATCACCGTGAAGTAAAGGTGCCGACCGATCACCTGCAGTTCGATGGCCACCCGTGCCGGTGCGACCTTGGTCTCGGCGTCGGCAAACTTGCCTTCGACCTCGCACTGCAGCCGTATCGGCTGGGCCAAGGCCACCGAGGCGAACAGCGCAGAGCCCAGAACCCAACCGTGTCGTATGTGGTGCTGCATAGGCCAAGCCCTCCTTCCCGCACTGTAGCAAAGGCGACGGCCCGGTTTGTCAGCCGACAGCCGCCGCCTCTTGCAAGCGCCACAATCGGGTCATGAACTTCGAAATCAACCAAAACGAAGTGTTGACGCCACCGGTCGACGCGGCATCGGTCATGCTGCTGCGCGACAGCCCGCAGGGATTGCAGGTGCTGCTGGTCAAGCGCCACAGCCAGTCGCGCGTGCTCGGCGGCGCCTATGTGTTCCCGGGCGGCAAGCTCGACAAACAAGACTGCCTGGTCGAACCCGCGCTGCTCGACCAGCCCGCGCAGGCCCTGCAGCAGGCCCTGGGCGAGCCCGGACTCGATCGTGCCACCGCCTGCGGGCTGCACGTGGCTGCGCTGCGGGAAACCTTCGAGGAGTGCGATGTGCTCTTGCACGCCGCGCAAGCCAATGACGCCCGAGCGCAGCGCCAGAGGCTGCGCGAGCATCTGGCAGCCGGCAAGCCCTTCTTGCCCAGCCTGTCGGCCCTCGGCCTGGGACCGCTGCAAACCCGGCTGATCCGCCCCTGGTCGCGCTGGATCACGCCGCGCCGGCCCAGCATGATCGACCGCCGTTTCGACACCCGCTTTTTCATTGCGGTGGCGCCCGAAGGGCAAGAGGCGCGTCAGGATGGCCACGAAACCACCGAAGCCTTGTGGCTCACGCCCAGACAGGCGATCGAGCGGTATTGGCAAGACCGCCTGCCCTTGGTGCCAGTACAACTGATCACGCTGATGCAGATCAACCGGCTCGAGCGCGCCGAGCAGGCCATGCAGGCAGCCAGGAGCCAGACGCCGATCCAGATCCAGCCTGAGCCGCAGGACATCGACGGGCAGCGCGTGCTGTGCTATCCGGGCGACCCAAGCCATGCCGTGCAGCAAGCTGCCTGGGAGGGCCCAACCCGCTTGGTCTATCGCAACGGCCGATTCGAGCCCTCAGAGGGCGGTTTGCAGGCCTTATTCGATGGAGGCTTGAGGCCGCATGGCCCAATAAGCCCATCGCATCTCAAATAAGCAATAACCCTTACTTGCCAAAAAAAAATTTGTATTGACGCAACATCTCAGGGGAAACCTTAAAAGACTTTGCGTGACGATCAGCTAATCTCACTCCCGCAGAACGTTGATTTCATCGATCTGCGTTTTCGAACCATTTGATTTTAAAAGGGTGTCCCATGAAAGTCGTGATCTCCGCCATCATCGCAGCCTTCGCCTTCATCTCCGTGCCCGCTCTGGCCGCTGCCGACAAGGTTGCTGCCAAGGTGGACTGCAAAGATGCAAAGAACAAGGACCACGCTGACTGCAAGAAGAAGTAATTCTTCTCGGCAAAAGCCAAAAAGCCCGCTGATGCGGGCTTTTTTTATGGCACGGGCTTAGCGCGAGACAAGCCGCTGGCGAGATTGATCGAGCCGCTCGTCGAGGTAGGCGCCATAAAAGTCGCGCGAGTACGCCCCTTCCATGCGCTCGGCCAATTCTCGGCCGGTGCGGCTGAAAAACAGCACCGTCGGTGCAATGACGACCTTCCAGCGGCGCACAAGGTCGTCATGGCTGACATCGCGCCCCTGCCAGTCGAGCAGCATCTGGGCGCTGCGCATGTCGACCTGCACCATGGGCTGACCGGCCTGCAGACGCGGAATCAGTTCGCTGCGCCGCACCCGCTCACAGTACACGCAGCCGTGCAGGCTGACCATCACCAGCAAGGGCTGGCCGCGCCCGTGGGCCAGATCGGCCTCAGCGGCCAGATTGCGGGCCGGCGGCAGGCCCGCGGCATGGCCCCAGGGCGCCACCGTCCACAAGGCCGCAGCTACGCAGGACCGGCGCCCAAGGTCCACGCGGCGAGCGGGCACGTCAGTCCTCCAAGGCGACTTGCGTGCAGACCGCCCGACACAAACTGACCACCCGCTTGTTAACGATACGGTAGTAAATCTGCACCCCGTCGCGGCGCTTGCCCAGCACGCCGGCCTGATAGAGCGTGCTCAGATGCTGCGACATATTGGGCTGGGTGGTGTCGATTTCCTCGAGCAATTCGCTCACGTTCTTCTCGCCCTGGCACAGGCTGCTGATGATGCGCAGACGCATGGGCGCGGCCATCACGCGAAAGACCTCGGCGGCCTTCTCGAAGACTTCATGGGACTCGGTCAAGGCCGGGTCGTCGGGGCTCAAGGATGTTGATCGGGCCATGGGTTCACGCGATGAGGCAGAGGCAGAGGCGATGGGACGATGGGACGATGGGACGATGGGACGATGGGACGATGGGACGATGGGACGATGGAGCGATGGGCCAATTGTGCGACACCAGGAGTCTGCGCGGAAGCTGTGGGCCGAATAATCAAGCCGCAACGAGGCAAGACCCGCTCAGAACGCCTCTTTTTCCGCCTCTAGGTAGGCCAAGCTTACATACTTGCCGATATTGCCCTCAAAGCCCTGCATGGTGGCGGCGCGGCTGGCCACGCGCGGATCGCGCAGCACAGCGGCCTTGGCCTGGGCCTCGCTGGCCCCGTCCTTGACCGCCTGCAAGCACGGCTCCCAAATGCCCGTCATGAATTGCCCATAGGTGCGCAGCAGGTCAGGCTGCGCCTGGCCGTGGCCGGGCACCCACAGCTGCTCGCCTGCCGCCCTGCCGAGGGCCTCGTAATACTTGAAGGTGCCTGGGTAGGAGCCTTCGTCCATATTGGCGATGCGGTTGGTCATGGCGATGTCGCCAACCATGGTCACCCGGTCCTCGACCACCTCCACGCACAGGTCAGAGGGCGTGTGGGCGGTGCCGTAGTGGTGCATGCGAAAACGCGTGTCGCCCCAGCGCAGAACCTGCCCGTGGGCCACCGGTGTGTTGGGAGGCACGACCTCGGTGCCCATCGTCGACTGGTTGGTCCAGCGCTCGAGCAGGCTGCGCCAGCTGCTGCCGGCTGTGCCCTTGATCGCCTCGATCGTGGCCGGCAGCGCATGAATCGGCAGCTGCGCACCCCAAGTCTGGGCGAACGCATGGTTGCCCAGCCAATGGTCGCCGTGATAGTGGCTGTTGAACACCGCCACCACCGGCAAATCCGTGACCCGGCGGATCATGCGGATGGCCATCTGTCCGATCTGCAGGGAACTGCCTGAGTCGAGGATGACCACGCCAGCCGACGTCACCACAAAGGTGACATTGGACATCATGCCCTGGTTTTGCGGTGTGGGAAAACCATCGGGGGAGAAAATCATCCACACCCGCTGCGACAGCCTGGTGGGGGCGATATCGGGCACTGGCGGGCCTTCGATGAAGTCGCGCGCCTGCTGCGCCAGCAGCGTGACCTCGGGGACCGCCATGGCACCGGCCCATAGCGCCGAGGCGCCTAGCAGCCCACGCCGGCTCAGACGCCGGCTTGGACCATGAAGGCTGGGAGGCTGGCGCATCAAGAAGCGTATCCTGGATTGGGCAAGGCACCGATGATCTTGGGCGTGTTCAGCGGCCTGGGCTTGATACGTCCGCCTTGCGCCTTGAGCCACTGCTCGACCACATCCCACACCTGTGGATGCCCGGCCCGGCGCGCCTCTTCGGCAACGGGCGCCCAACCGGCAACCTTGTAGCGGCGCGACGCGTCGATCAACTGTCCGCCCAGGCGCATGTCGCTGATGCGCTGACCCATGCGGGCGGTCGGATCGCAGCTGTAGGTCAAGCCGCCCACGCGCACCATGTCACCGCCTTGCTGGTAGTAAGGATCTGGGTTAAACAGGTTGTCACCCACATCCTCGAGCACCGTCTTGATGGTCTCGCCGGTCATTTCGGTGACGGTGGCGTAAGAATAGGTCGTGGCCGTCATGTCGAGCAGCCACTCGCGGGTGATGGCCTGCCCCGGCAGCAAGGTCGTGCCCCAGCGGAAACCCGGCGAAAACGCGATCTGCGCGCCCTGCACCTCCATCAAAGCATCGACCAGCAATTGGTCGCCCGTGCCGTTGAAATTGCCCCGGCGGTAAAGCAGCCCGTCGGTGACGCCGAGCTGCTGCCCAAGACGGGCCTCATAGGGCGCGCGAATCCGGTCGATCAGTGCGTCCATCTCCCGATCGGGCGGCAGCATATTGGCAAACACCGGCAGCAGCTTGTAGCGAAAGTCGCTGACCTTCTTGTCCTTGATCTCGAAGTCGAGCACCGCCAAGAACTTGCTGTTGGAGCCCGCATTGGTGACGATGGTCTTGCCGCCCTTGTTGGCCACAATCGAGGCCACCGGCATGCCATCGTGGGTGTGGCCGCCCAAGATCGCATCGATGCCGCTGACCCGGCTGGCCATCTTGAGGTCGACGTCCATGCCGTTGTGGCTGAGCACAACGACCACCTGCGCACCCTTGCCGCGGGCCTCGTCAACCATGGCCTGCATGTTCTGGTCCTGGATGCCAAACTCCCAGTCGGCCACCATATAGCGTGGGTTGGCAATCGGGGTGTAGGGAAAGGCCTGCCCGATGATGGCGCAGGGCACGCCATTGATTTCCCGAATGACATAGGGCTTGAACACTGGATCACCAAAATCAGTGGTCTTGATGTTCTGCGCCACAAAATCGACCTTGCCGGCGAAATCCTTCTCGACGATCTCCTTGACCCGCTCCATGCCCAGCGTGAACTCCCAGTGGCCGGTCATCACGTCCACGCCCAGCAGCTTGCAGGCGTCCACCATGTCTTGGCCTTTTGTCCACAGCGCCGTACCAGAACCCTGCCAGGTGTCGCCCCCATCGAGCAGCAGCGCACCGGGGCGGCTGGCCTTGAGGCGCTTGACCAAGGTGGCCAGGTGCGCAAAGCCGCCCACGCGTCCGTAGCGTCGCGCCGCCTGCTCGAAATCCAGATAAGTCAGCGCGTGGGCTTGGGCTGTACCGGCCGGCACACCGGCCAATTTAAGCAAATGCTCGCCCACCAGATGCGGCAACTGCCCACGCATGCTGCCCAGGCCCAGATTGATGCTGGGCTCACGAAAGTAAATCGGTTTGAGCTGCGCATGGCAGTCGGTCATGTGCAGAAAAGACACTTGCCCAAACCGAGGCACCTCGTAGAGCTTGTCGGCGGCCGTGGCCGCATCGGCTTGAGCATGGCGGCCCAAGGCCATGCCAGCGACGGAAGCAGCACCGATGACTTGCAGAAATTCGCGCTTGGAGAGGTTCATCAATTACCCTTGACTGATATAAGAGCGGCAAAAAAACCCGGCAGCGCCGGGTTGAGTCTGCTCACTTGTTGACCGGCGAGTTGGGGTCGAGCAAGAGCGCCACGATGTGACGCACCTGTGCCTCGTTGAGCACACCGGCATGGCCGGCGCGGGGCATGTTGGAGCAGGCGTTGTAGGCCTTGGAGTTCCAAATCTTGCCCCAGGTGTATTCCACAATGGCCCGCGAGGCTGGGTCATTGGGGTCCTTGACACCGCGAATCTTGCCGTAGTTGTACAGGCTCGGGCCAAGTGTGCCGAAGGAGATTTCCTCTTTGCTGATCTGGTGACAGTTGTAGCAGTTGCCACCTGCGGCGGCCTTGGCATCGTCGGTCCAGGTCAGGCCCCGACCGCTCTGCGCAATCGACTCACCCTGCTTCCAGTCGCCCAGGAATTTGCCGTCGGAAGGCCACTTGATGGCCTTGAAGTTGGTCTCCTCGATCCGCTTGGCGGTCTTTTCGTCGAGCGGCTTGCCAGCCGCATCGGCCTGACTGCACAAGCGATTGGTTTCATCGGTGGCCAAAATTCGGTCGACAGTGGCAATCCTTTCGGTGCGGAAAGATGCCTTGACGATGCGATCGGTCATCGCATCGAGTTCAGCCGACGAGGGCAAGTTGGCGCAACCGGCCAACAGCGTCAACACCGCGATGGCTGGGACCAGCCGGATCCATGTCTTGGATTTCATGCGCAACTCCTCAACGTTTGATGGCAGGCACGACCGAGGCGGCGCCCTTGGCATTGACACCCAGATAGGTCGACAGCGCAATCGTGGCATCGCTGGCAAAGCCCGGGTAGGGGAAGCGCTGCTGACGATAGCAGTCGTTCAGGCGCAGCTGCATGCTCCACATCTGACCGTTGGAGACGCGGTAGGCGGGCCAGGCAGCAAAACCCACGCCATCGCCCGGGTTCTTGGTCAAGACAGGCAAATCCTGCAAACGAATACGCTTGCCCTCTTCGCCGTGGCAGGAGGCGCACGAAAAGTCGTGCGTGCCGCCGCGCTGGAAGAACAGGCGCTTGCCCACCTCGTAGAACACTTTCTCTGTGGTGTGGTTTTGCGGCAAATTAAAGCGCATGCCCTTGGATTCAGCAGCGATCCAGGTGGCCAGCGCCGTGACGTTGGCCATCTCGCCGCGTCCAAAAGGGGTCTTGGCGATGTCGGCCTCATTGAAGCCCTGCAAGGTGGCCATGCAGGTGACGATGCGCGACTCGAGGTCCTGCACCCGCTGCGTATCGGCAAAAAAGCGCGGCAACTCAACGAAAGCGCCCTTGACCACACCAGGGCCCTTGCCGAGATCGCACTTTTCGAGCGAAGCAGCCTTGGGGCCGCGTTTTTGCTTCCAGAGGCCTTCGCCCCTGGCCTCGAAGAGCTCGGCCGGGTTGCCGTCTTGCAGCATGGCCCGGTACTCGTCGATGCCCTGGCTGGTCGTCTTTTGCGCCCAAACCGAAGCGCAGGCGAGAGCGGCAAGCGCCGCTACACATGTCGTCTGAATCTTCACTGTCTCCTCCTTGTTATGACGATTCGCGCGGCCTATCGGGCCGCGCGCGGGGTGCCGATCAGGAAACCGTGGCCTCGTCTGTGCGGCTGTCGCCCTTGTTGTCTTTCCAGGTGATGCTGACCTTGTCACCGGCCTTGGCACCCTTGATGGTGAACTGCAGGAAAGGGTTCTTGGACACCGCCGGGCCCCACTCGGCCGTCAGGACCGGCTTGCCATTGAGGGAAGCGGTGATGTCCTGAATGAACCAGGCCGGAACCAGTTTGCCAGCCGAGTCGCGCCGCTGGCCCGTCTCCATTTCGTGGCTCATGAGAACGCGGACAGTGGCCTTGCCGCCAGAGGCTTGGGCGCGAATGCGCATCGGGTCTGCCATATTGAAACTCCTCGTCGATGAATCTGATGATGAATTGAGTGCGCCGATAAATCAGCCGCCGCAGCCGCCAAGCGTGACCTTGACTTCCTTCTTGCTAAACAGCGCCCGCCCGTCGTTCATGATGGCAACTGCGAAGACATCCGAGGACTGGCCCATCTTGGCGCGGGTCATGAAGTTGGCATCGATCGCGTCGTTAACCTTGAACAAGGCCACCAACACATTGGGGTTCTTTTCGACCAGGATAAGCAGTTCGCGCACGCCCGAGAGATTGGTGCTCACGCCCAGGGGCACGACGGCGCCGTTCTCAGCGATATCGGGGCCGGTGAGTGTGACGTCCTTGCTCTCGCTCATTGCTCCGCCGCCGGCGGCCCTGATGGCCTCCTGGACGGTCTTGGCCTCAAAGGCGTTCTTGTTGAAAGCCAGGGCGTATTGCGGATAGCCGGCTGCAGTCAGCAAGCCAGCCAGCACGGCCCCCTGCTTGAGGGTATCGCGTCGATTGTTCATACAAACTCCTTCAGTGAACAGAGAAACAGCTCAATTGTGGGGGATCGGGCCTTAGCGCGAAGCCCCCTTGGAAATCCACTCGGCCAGCAACCGGGCATCAGCCTGTGGCAGATTTTGCGCCGGCATGGGAATCGGGCCCCATACGCCAACACCGCCTTGCAGTATTTTGCCAAGAAGATAGTCGGTCTTACCAGCTTGCTTTTTGGCAATTTCAGCAAAACCAGGGCCCACGATCTTTTTGTCCATGCCGTGGCAAGCGGTACAACTGTGCTTGGCCAGCAAACCCACTGCCACCTTGTTGCCGCTCGGGGCAGCAGCGCGAGAAGGCGGCGGCGGTGCAGCCTGCGCCAGTGCAGCGCCTCGGCCCTCGGGTCGGGTGGTGTCAACCCCACGCTGCGGCCCCACCGGTCGGTTCTGCTCCTGCAGGTTTCCGTGTGCATTGCGGGCGTAATCGGGCAACAGGGACGCCAGTTTGGGCTCGGGGGCGCAGTCCTTCATGCACAGCACATTGAGGACATCAGGCTTGGGCACTCCCCCGAGTTCCTGGCCTGGCCACATCGCGTGGCGGGTGCTCATGCCGTTGCGATTGGGCATGCGCTGTTGTACTTCGGCGATGTTCTTGTCCGACAGCACAAAGTTGTCGGGCACCACGTTGGCCAGGTTGAGCATGAAAGCCGTGACCGCGTACACCTCTTCGATGCTCAGCGATTTGGGCGCATTCCAGGGCATGGCGCGGTTGATGTAGTCCCACAAGGTCGAGACAGTGGAGACCTTCATCATGGTCGTGCGACCCGGGTAGTCCTCGCGTGAGAGGTTGGCCACGCGACCGGTCTTGATGTCGCGGGCCGTGGTGCCCCCAATGAGCGGGCTGAAGACCTCGTTGGACTCGCCAAAAATCCCGTGGCACGACGCGCACTTGGCCTCCCACACGTCCTGACCCTTGGCCACCGACCCCGCGCCGGGGGGCAGACCCTTAAAGTCCGGGCGCACATCGATATCCCACTTGGCCACCTCTTTGGGCGTGGCCGGCCGACCGATGCCAGGAAAGCTGCTCGATTGCGCCTGCGCGACCAGGGCCGCCAGCAGCAACCCAGCGCCGATCAGTCGTTTAGGAAAGCTGGACATTTTTCACCTCCCCGCTCTCCTGCACGAGCCAGGACTGAATTGCATTGTTGTGATAGATGGAACGGGTTCCGCGCACCGCACGCAACTGCCGGTAGGTGGGCTGCACGTAGCCGGTTTCGTCCTGAGCGCGGCTCTGAATGATGGCCGGCTTGCCGTCCCAAACCCAATCGATATTGAAGCGGGTCAGGCATTTGGACAGCACTGGCGTTTGCAGACGCGCGGTGCGCCAGTTGCGCCCGCCGTCGACCGACACATCGACCCGCTTGACCTTGCCCCGACCCGACCAGGCCAGCCCAGTGATGTTGTAGAACCCTTTATCGAGCAACACCTGCCCCCCCGATGGCGTGGTCACCACACTCTTGCACTCTTGCAAGTTGGTGTACTGTCGGTGCGTGCCGTCAGGCATGAGGTCGATGTAATGGATGGCTTCGTCCTTGGCGGCCCAAGGCATGTCGCCCACCTCGATGCGGCGCAGGTATTTGACCCAGCTGACCCCTTGCACGCCAGGCACCACAAGCCTGAGCGGGTAGCCGTTTTCAGGCCGCAGCATCTCGCCGTTTTGCCCGTAGGCCACGAGCACCTCACCGGACGTGATCAGGCTCATCGGGATGGTGCGCGTCATCGACGAGCCGTCTGCCCCTTCTGCCAGGACAAACTTGGCCTTCTTCAAATCGATGCCGGCGAGCTCGAGCAGCTTGATTAGGGGCACGCCCGTGAACTCGCTGCAGGAGATCATGCCGTGCGTGTACTGCACAGTCGGGACCGCCACATTGCCCCATTCGACTGCGGTATTGGCGCCGCACTCGATGAAGTAAAACCGCGAGACGG
>CANHDQ010000066.1 GCA_947459405.1 Comamonadaceae bacterium | reverse complement strand
GGATCAACGCCGAGGATCCCTATAAATTCACGCCCTCGCCGGGCCGCATCACCGCCTGGCATGCACCCGGAGGCCCTGGTGTGCGGGTCGATTCGCACATCTACGCCAACTATTTCGTGCCGCCCAACTACGACTCGATGGTGGGCAAGATCATCGTCCATGGCGATACGCGCGAGCAGGCGCTGGCACGCATGCGCTCGGCCCTGATCGAGACCGCAGTGGAGGGCATCATGACCAATATCGCGCTGCACCGCGAATTGATGGTCGATGCCAAGTTCATGGACGGTGGCACCAACATCCACTACCTCGAAGAGTGGCTGTCCAAGCGCCAGCGCTGAATCGGCCATGGAGCTGACCGAACTGCTCGTGCTGGCGCCGGCCGACCAGGTCGACTGGCTTAGCGAGGCTTTGCAGGCGCTCGAGGCGCTGAGTGTGTCGGTGGAAGACGCCGACGCGCAGACCGATGCCGAGCAGGCGCTTTTTGGCGAGCCCGGCATGCCGGCGCCCCGAAGCGCTTGGCGCCGCTCGCGTGTGCTGGCCCTCTTTGACGGGGCGGCCGCCGCGCACGAGGCGGCGCGACTGCTGGCGCTGCAGGACGACTTTGAGGGCTGCACCTGCGTGTCGGTGACGGCGGTGCCCGAGCAGGACTGGGTCAGGTTGACACAGTCGCAGTTTGCGCCGGTGGCCATTACCGAAAGCTTTTGGATCGTGCCGACCTGGCACGAGCCGCCGCCTCAGGCGCAGCAGGTGATCCGGCTCGACCCGGGTCTGGCCTTTGGCACAGGAACCCATCCGACCACGCGCATGTGCCTGCGCTGGCTTGCCGGTGGGCTGGCGCAGCAAGCCGGGCAAGTGCCGGTGCTCGGCCGCGTGCTGGACTACGGCTGCGGCTCCGGTATTTTGGCCATTGGTGCCGGTCTTTGGGGCGCGACATCGATCGATGCCGTCGATATCGATGAGGCGGCCGTGCAAGCGAGTCTGGCCAATGCCCAGGCCAATGGGGTGGTGCTGCGTGCGGGCCTGCCCGCGCTGGCCCAGGGCAGCTATCAAACCGTCCTGGCCAATATCTTGGCCACTCCGCTGAAGGTGCTCGCTCCGCTGCTGTGTGCCCACGTGGGCGCCGGCGGCAGCCTGGTGCTCGCTGGCATCCTCGAGCGTCAGTGCGACGAACTTCAGGCCGCTTATGCGCCGTACTGCCGCCTTGAAGTGGCCGATACGCAGGAGGGCTGGATCCTGATGACGGCGCGGCTTTAAGCGCCCGCCTTCGACCGGCCAGCCCTGGCCCGGCTGCCTTGGTGGCCCACCCTACAATGGCGCGCCCTGCCGCAGCAAGGGCCTTCGGCGCGCTTTGACAGCCGCTGCCCTGCGGCGTTTTTATTCCAGGAAATTTGCCATGCCTGCCCTGATTTGCGGATCGCTTGCCTTCGACACCATCATGACGTTCCCGGGGCGTTTTGCGCAGCAGATCCTGCCCGAGCAGCTGCACATCCTCAATGTCTCGTTCCTGGTGCCGCAGCTGCGCCGCGAGTATGGCGGCTGTGCAGGCAATATCGCCTACAGCCTGCACCAGCTCGGCGGCGTGCCCCTGCCCATGGCCACTGTCGGCAGCGACGGCGCCGCTTATGCTGCCAGGCTCAAGGACATGGGCATCAGCATCGAATTCATTCGGCAGCTCGAGCAGAGCTACACCGCCCAGGCCATGATCATGACCGATCAGGACAACAACCAGATCACCGCCTTTCACCCGGGGGCCATGGGTTGGGCGCACGAGACCCGCATCGAGCCGCACCCTGATATCAAGCTGGCCATCATTTCGCCCGATGGCCGCGACGCGATGCTGCAGCACGCCGACCAATTGCATGCTGCGGGCATTCCCTTCATCTTCGATCCGGGGCAAGGTCTGCCCATGTTCGACGGGCGCGAGCTCGCGCATTTTGTGCGCCAGGCGACCTGGGTCACCGTCAACGACTACGAGGCGCGCCTGCTGACCGAGCGCATGGGTCTGTCGATCGCCGAGGTCTCCAAGCAGGTCGAGGCTTTGGTGGTGACCTTGGGCGCCCACGGCTGCGAGGTCTGGATCAACGGGGACAAGACGCTGGTCGAGCCGGTGCGCGCAACGCAGGTGGTCGATCCGACCGGCTGCGGTGATGCGTTTCGAGGCGCCTTGCTCTACGGCCTCGAGAGGGGCTGGTCCATGGCGCAATGCTGCGCGCTGGGCAATCAGGTGGGGGCCCACAAGATTGCGACGCCGGGCTGTCAGAACTACACGCTCGAGCACCTCAGGCCGGCCTGAGCCGGACAGTCTGCGCCCGTGCCGTTTTGGGCGTAAAAAAGCCCAACATCTTGCGATGTTGGGCTCAGGGCAGAATTACCTTACTGCTCAGGGCTTGCCGGCCGTCGGAAACGGCCAAGCGGCTTGCGGGTTCAGAGTGGTCTGAGCCGCAGGGGCAGCCGGGGCAGCGGGTGCTTTGGCAGCAGGTTTCTTAGCAGCCTTTTTGGCAGCGGGTTTTTTCGCAGCTTTCTTGGCAGCAGGCTTCTTGGCGGCTTTCTTGGCAGCAGCTTTCTTAGCTGGAGCCTTTTTAGCAGCAGCTTTCTTGGCTGGGGCCTTTTTAGCAGCAGCTTTCTTGGCCGGAGCCTTTTTCGCAGCGGCTTTCTTGGCCGGAGCCTTCTTAGCGGCTACTTTCTTGGCCGGGGCCTTTTTGGCGGCCGGCTTCTTGGCGGCTACCTTCTTGGCTGCGGGCTTCTTAGCAGCGGCCTTCTTTGGGGCGGCCTTCTTGGGGGCAGCTTTCTTGGCTGCGGGTTTTTTTGCAGTTGCCATAGTTTTCTCCTTGATCACATTGCAAAGAGCACTTCACGGTGAGAAACCGCGAAGCGATCCGCGGCGTTGGGCGCCTCCAGGGGAAGGCCCAGCGCTGCGAACACGGTAAAGCCAGTCGGCACCGCCACAGCGGTGCGCGTAGGAACTGGCGAGTCAATCGGGTGCATTGGTTCTGGTGAGTCGGTGTGGGCGCCTTAGTCCCAAGACAGGGCGCCGCCAGACTGATACTCGATCACACGGGTTTCGAAGAAGTTGCGCTCCTTCTTCAAGTCGATCATTTCGCTCATCCAGGGGAAAGGATTTTCCTCGTTGGGGAACAGTGCCTCCAGGCCAATCTGCGTGGCCCGGCGGTTGGCAATATAGCGCAGGTAGCCTTTGAACATGGAGGCGTTGAGGCCGAGCACGCCACGGGGCATGGTGTCTTCGGCGTAGCGGTACTCGAGCTCAACTGCCTTCATGAACAGGGCCTTGATCTCGGCCTTGAACTCATTGGTCCAGAGATGAGGGTTCTCGAGCTTGAGCTGGTTGATCAGGTCAATGCCGAAATTGCAGTGCATCGACTCGTCGCGCAGGATGTACTGGTACTGCTCGGCCGCACCGGTCATCTTGTTTTGCCGGCCCAGAGCCAGGATCTGGGTAAAGCCCACGTAGAAGAACAGGCCTTCCATGAGGCAAGCAAAGACGATCAACGACTTGAGCAGGGTCTGGTCGGCCTCTGGCGTGCCCGTCTTGAAATTGGGGTCCATGATCGCCTCGATGAAGGGGATCAGGAACTGGTCTTTGTCGCGGATGGACGAAACTTCGTTGTAGGCGTTGAAGATTTCGCTCTCGTCCAGACCGAGCGATTCGACGATGTACTGGTAGGCGTGGGTATGAATCGCCTCTTCAAAAGCCTGCCTGAGCAGGAACTGCCGGCACTCCGGTGCGGTGATGTGGCGGTAGGTGCCCAGCACGATGTTGTTGGCAGCCAGCGAATCGGCGGTGACGAAAAAGCCAAGGTTGCGCATCACGATGCGACGCTCGTCTTCGGTCAGGCCTTTGGGGTCTTTCCACAGCGCGATGTCGCGCGTCATGTTGACCTCTTGCGGCATCCAGTGGTTGGCGCAGGTAGCCAGATACTTTTCCCAAGCCCACTTGTATTTGAACGGCACCAACTGGTTGACGTCCGTCTGCGCATTGATGATGCGCTTGTCGGACACCTTGATGCGCCGGCCTGCCGCAGATGGGCTGGCTGGGGCGCTGGCGGTGCTTGCGGGAGGGGCGATGGCGCCGTCGTCGAGCATACGCACGGGCGCGGCACTGACTGGCGCGGCGGGGGGAAGCTCAACCGGGCGGCCGATGGGCAGGCCGCCTACGCTTTGCACAGTGGGTTTAACTTCTTCGTCCCAGGACAACATACAAAAATCCAATTCTTTCGATTGTAGAAAGGTGCGCCGATAAAAGAAACGAATTTCTCAATCGGCTGCCCGAAACTTGTTGCTCAATTGCATCGCGTGGTGCGCACGGGTGCGTCACGCTGTTTTACTGACAGGCTTCGCAGCCGGGGTCATCGATTGCACAGAACTTGATGTCAGTGGCCGGAGCGCTGTCCATTTGCGCGCGCGCAGATGCGGCTGCGGCCTCTATCGCACTGCTGCTGGCAGCCGCAGCAGCCATCGCTGCTGGGGCTGCGCCCGATGAGACGGCATTGAGCTGTCCGGCCTGCACGGTTGATTTCTCAGCATGCGTGGCCGCCATGGTGCGCAGGTAATAGGTGGTCTTGAGGCCACGCAACCAAGCCAGCTTGTAGGTGTCGTCGAGCTTCTTGCCCGAGGCACCGGCCATATAGATGTTGAGCGACTGCGCCTGATCGATCCACTTCTGGCGACGCGCGGCCGCCTCGACGATCCACTGCGGCTCAATTTCGAAAGCGGTGGCGTAGAGCGACTTGATCTCTTGCGGCACGCGGTCGATGGGGCGCAGCGAGCCGTCGAAGTGCTTGAGGTCGACCACCATCACCTCGTCCCACAGCCCCAGACGCTTGAGGTCGCGCACCAGGTAGGCGTTGATGACGGTAAATTCACCCGACAGATTGGACTTGACCGACAGGTTGCCAAAGCAAGGTTCGATGCAAGCATCAACACCGATGATGTTGGAGATGGTGGCCGTCGGCGCAATGGCCACGCAGTTGGAGTTGCGCATGCCATCTTGGGCAATTTTTTGGCGCAGCGCTGCCCAGTCCAGCGAGCTCGAGCGGTCGACTTCCAGATAGCCGCCACGCTGGCGCGCCAGCAGATCGAGCGTATCGGGCGGCAAGATGCCTTGGTCCCAGAGCGAGCCCTTGTAGCTCGAGTACTTGCCGCGCTCGCGGGCCAGCTCGGTCGAGGCCCAGTAGGCGTGGTAACACACCGCCTCCATCGAGCGGTCGGCAAAGTCGATCGCTTCCTGGCTGGCGTAGGGGATGCGCAGCTCATACAGGCTGTCCTGGAAGGCCATGATGCCCAGGCCCACCGGACGGTGACGCATATTGGAATCACGCGCCTTCTTGACCGCGTAATAGTTGATGTCGATCACGTTGTCGAGCATGCGCATGGCCGTGGTGACGGTCTTTTTGAGCTTGTCGTGGTCGATCTGGCCGTCTTTGAGATGGCGCACCAGGTTCACCGAGCCCAGGTTGCAGACGGCGGTCTCGCTGTCGCTGGTGTTGAGCGTGATTTCGGTGCACAGGTTGGACGAATGCACCACGCCCGTGTGCTGCTGGGGCGAGCGCACGTTGCACGCGTCCTTGAAGGTGATCCAGGGATGGCCGGTCTCAAACAGCATCGAGAGCATCTTGCGCCACAGGTCGACCGCCTGCACTGTCCGGCTTGGCTTGATCTCGCCGCGCTCGGCCTTGGCTTCGTAAGCGGTGTAGGCCTTCTCGAAAGCTTCGCCGTAGAGATCGTGCAGATCGGGGCAGTCCGAGGGCGAGAACAGAGTCCAGGGCCCTTTTTCCATGACGCGGCGCATGAACAGGTCGGGGATCCAGTTGGCCGTGTTCATGTCATGCGTGCGCCGGCGGTCGTCACCGGTGTTCTTGCGCAGTTCCAGGAACTCTTCAATATCGAGGTGCCAGGTCTCCAGATAGGTGCAGACAGCGCCTTTGCGCTTGCCGCCCTGGTTGACGGCCACGGCTGTGTCGTTGACCACCTTCAGGAAGGGCACCACGCCTTGCGACTCGCCGTTGGTGCCCTTGATGTGCGAGCCCAGGGCGCGCACCCGCGTCCAGTCATTGCCCAGACCGCCGGCAAATTTCGACAGCAGCGCGTTTTCCTTGATGGACTCGTAGATGCCATCGAGGTCGTCGGGCACGGTCGTCAGGTAGCAGCTCGACAGCTGCGAGCGCAGCGTGCCGCTGTTAAACAGCGTGGGCGTGCTCGACATGAAGTCGAAGGACGAGAGCAGTTCATAGAACTCGATGGCCCGCGCTTCGCGGTCGATCTCGTTGAGCGACAGGCCCATGGCCACGCGCATGAAGAAGGCCTGCGGCAGCTCGATGCGGGCCTTGCGCACATGCAAGAAGTAGCGGTCGTACAGCGTCTGCAGGCCCAGGTAGTCAAACTGCAGGTCGCGCTCGGGCTTGAGCGCCGCGCCCAGACGCGCCAGGTCAAATTGCATGAGCCGCTCGTCGAGCAGTTCATGCTTGACACCCTTGGCAATGAACTGCGGGAAGTATTGCGGATAGCGCTCGGCCATCTCTTCTTGCAGCACTTCCTCGCCCAAAATTTCGCGGCGGATGGTGTGCATCAGCAGGCGCGAGGTGACGTAGGTGTAATCCGGGTCTTTCTCGATCAGCGTGCGCGCGGCCATGATGGCGGCTTTGTAGACCTCATCGATCGGCACGCCGTCGTAGAGGTTGCGCTTGGTTTCGGCCACGATGGGCTCGGCCTGGACATCGGCCCCCAGGCCTTCGCACGACTGCTGGATCAGGCGGTGCAGCCCGTCGAGGTCGAGCGCGACGCGCTGACCGCGATCGGTGACGTACAGGGCCGGTTGGGCCGGTGCGGCTTGTACGCTCTGGCGGGCGCGCTCCTGAGAGCGTTTTTCGCGGTAGAGCACATAGGCGCGGGCGATCTCATGGTGGCCGCCACGCATCAGGCCCAATTCGACGTGGTCCTGCACGTCTTCGATATGGAAGGTGCCCCCGCCCGGTCGCGAGCGAAGCAGGGCGCGGATGACCGACTGGGTGAGCTGGTCGACCGTCTCGCGCACGCTGGCCGATGCCGCCCCTTGCGTGCCATGCACCGCCAAAAAGGCTTTCATCATCGCCACGGCGATTTTGTTGGGCTCGAAGGGGACCACGGCGCCATTGCGCCGGATGATCTGGTAGTTGGCGTAGGCCTTGGTCGGGGAGTTGTCGTGCGGGGCTGTAAAAGCCGGGTTGCTGATGCCGACGGCTTGGGCATGGGTGGCGGTTTGCATGTGTCCTCTGACTGATTTCAATTTTTGTGGTGACTGGCCTGTGGGACTGAGGCTGGGGCGTTTGAGGCAATCGATCTTGCGCCGGGTCGGAGCCATGAAGCGTAAAGAATTGACTCCAAAAAAATGCGACTAATGGTTAACCAACATCTGAAAACGGCGCGCAATTGAACGTCGGGCGGCGTCGGGCGGGCAAATTGGGCAAGAAAGACTTTCAACGCTCAGGCACTATACCTAGGGCCTGGATCGAATTCAAGCACTATATGTAGCGTTTTTGGGTCGCGGTGTCTTCAGACGCCGGCTGGCGGCGGCGCGCTGTGGTGAGCGCGCCGGTCCGACGTTGGCGGCCAGGGCCTGGTGGCCGGTCATCTGATCAGCGCACAAGCCTTGCAAAATGTGAATTGGTGAGGGACGAGCCAGCACTGATGCGGCTTGCGGCCCGATTTGGCCTGCTGACCCGCATGCTCAGGGCTGCCCGCCGCTTGAGCCCGGCCTGCTTGAGCGCCTCGGTCGGATGTTTCGGGCGATTGGGCGCCGGCTCACGGCAGCTTCGGCATGGGCGGGAAACACGAGGTGGGCAGGCCCAGGGCGTTGCGCAGTTGCAACCAGTCGAAGCCCTCTCCGGGGTCTTGTTTGCGGCCGGGGGCCACGTGCTCGTGCCCGGCCAGATGCGCGACCGGGTAGGCCTGCAGCAGCGCCGCGCACAGGCTGCGCAGGGATTCATACTGCCCAGGCTCAAACGCAGAGCCCTCCAGCCCTTCGAGTTCGATCCCGATCGAGTCGTCGTTGCAGTTGCTGCGTCCGCGGTAGCTCGAGACGCTGGCGTGCCAGGCCCTGTGCTCGCAACTGACGAACTGCCACAGGGCGCCGGTGCGCTCAATGAAGAAATGCGCCGACACCTGCAGACCGCGGATCGATTCAAAGTAGGGATGAGCCTGCCAGTCCAGCGTGTTGGTGAACAACTCTTGCACCTTGGCGCTGCCATATTGCCCCGGCGGCAAGCTGATCGAGTGGATGACGATCAGGTCGATATGCGCCGCCTGCGGCCGCTGGCCAAAGTTGGGTGAGTCCAGGCGCCGCGCATGCCGGTACCAGCCCTGCTGCCAAAGCGCTGGTGCCCTTGGACCGTCTGCGTCCAGGCCCATGGCGGCTCAGGAGCCCTCTTGGGCGTTTTGGTGCGCCTGGGTGCAGTACAGGCCCTGCTGCCCGGTCAGGGCCTCGGTGCGCGGCAGGTGCAGGCCGCAGTGCCGGCAGGCCACCATGTCGTCAGGCGGCTGCACGGGCGCTTCCCGCCCCGCCTTTTGGGCCGGTCCGCGCCCGGATGCCTTGCGCCCCATCGTTCGCCACCACCACAGCAGCGCCAGGGCCAGCGCGATGATCAGAAGGTACTTCATGGCCGCTTATGCCCTTTGCAGGACGACTTCGAGCACAAAGCGCGAACCCAGATAGCCCAGCAGCAGCAAACCGGCACCCAGGTAGAGCACCCGCAGCGCCTGCCGGCCACGCCAGCCACGAAGACGCCGCCCGAGCAGCAGACCCGCAAAAATAAACCAGGCCAGCACCGAAAACGCGGTCTTGTGGTTCCACAGAGAGCCGGCTTTGCCGTCGTAGACGGTCTGGGCAAAGTACGCGCCGGCCAGCAAGCTGGCCGTGAGCATCACGAAGCCGGCCTGCACAAAGCGAAAGGTCAGGCGCTCAAGAGCCAGCAGGGGCATGCCTTCTTGCGGCGCCTCGGTCATTTCGCGCAAGCGCTTCTCCGAGCGGGCCATCAGCCAGCCGTGCAGCACCGCCGCGGTGAACAGCCCGTAGGAGGCGATGCCCAGCGCCCAATGCAGCGGCAACCAGGCCGACCCGATCGCAGCGTAGCTGACCCCGGGAAAGTGCTGGGGCAGCAGCACCGCCACCGTGCCCACGCCGGCCAGGGTAAAGCCCGAGCGCAGGTTGGGCAGCAATTCGTTTTCGATAGCGATCACGGCCAGGGCCAGCCAGACCGTCATGGACAGCGCCGGCGCGAATCCGAAGCGCGGGGGCTGCCCGAACAGCCCTTCGGCCAGGCTCACCGCGTGCAGCACCCAGGCCAGGGCGAACACGCCTCGGCTCAGCCGCGTCCCCATGCGCGCACTCCACAAGGCCAGCAGCAGGTAGGCCAGCGCCGATGCGGTGGCTACCAGATAAGCCCAAGCGGGACTCACGGATAGAATCATGCGCACAGTTTAGCCGTCCCTCACTTCGGCGCCGCGGCTTTTCAGCGGCGACTCGCCATGGCTTCAGCCCTCACCGACAAACTCTCCCGCCTCGTCAAACAGTTGCGCGGGCAGGCCCGCATCACCGAGGCCAATGTGCAGGACATGCTGCGTGAGGTCCGCATGGCCCTGCTTGAGGCCGACGTGGCGCTGCCCGTGGTGCGTGACTTCATCGCCCGCGTCAAAGAAAAGGCGCTGGGCCAGGAAGTTTTGGGCTCGCTCTCGCCCGGCCAGGCGCTGGTGGGCATCGTCAACCGCGAGCTCGCTGCCACCATGGGCGAGGGCGTGAGCGACATCAATTTGTCGGTGCAGCCTCCGGCAGTCATCCTCATGGCCGGTCTGCAGGGCGCAGGCAAGACCACCACCACGGCCAAGCTGGCCAAGCACCTGATCGAAAAGCGCAAGAAGAAGGTTCTCACCGTATCGGGTGACGTCTACCGGCCCGCGGCCATTGAGCAGCTCAAGACGGTGACCGCCCAGGCCGGCGCCCAGTGGTTTGCCAGCAGTGCCGATCAAAAGCCGGCCGACATTGCCCGCGCAGCGCTCGATTACGCCCGCAACCACTACTTTGATGTGCTGCTGGTCGACACGGCCGGTCGCCTGGCCATCGACGAGGCGCTGATGCGCGAGATTCGCGAGCTCCATGCCCAGCTCAAGCCGGTGGAGACCCTGTTTGTGGTCGACGCCATGCAGGGCCAGGACGCGATCAACACGGCCAAGGCGTTCAGCGAGGCCCTTCCCCTGACCGGCATCGTGCTGACCAAGCTCGACGGCGATGCCCGCGGCGGTGCGGCCCTGTCGGTGCGGCAGATCACGGGCGCGCCAATCAAGTTTGCGGGCGTGTCAGAAAAAATCGACGGCCTCGAGGTGTTTGATGCCGAGCGCCATGCCGGCCGCATTTTGGGCATGGGCGACATCCTGGCGCTGGTCGAGCAGGTCAGCGCCGGGGTCGACATGCAGGCGGCGCAAAAGCTCGCCGCCAAGGTCAAGAGCGGTGCCGGCTTTGACCTCAATGACTTTCTGGCCCAGATTCAGCAAATGAAGCAGATGGGTGGTTTGTCGAGCCTGATGGACAAGCTGCCCACGCAGCTGTCGGCCAAAGCGGCCGATATGGACCTGGGCAAGGTCGAAAAAGACATCGCGCGCAAGCAGGGGATCATTCACAGCATGACGCCCAAAGAGCGCAGCAAGCCCGAGCTGATCAAGGCCACGCGCAAGAAGCGCATTGCCCAGGGCGCCGGCGTTCAGGTGCAGGACGTCAACCGCCTGCTCAACGAGTTCGAGCAGATGCAGGGCATGATGAAGAAGATGCAGGGCGGGGGCATGATGAAGATGCTCAAGCGCATGGGCGGCATGAAGGGTTTGCCCGGCATGAAGGGCATGCCGGGCATGCCCAAGTTCTGAGCCGCCCGATCAGGCCTCGGAGCGCACCACTTGCCCGCGCAGCGCGCGCTGCATGGCCTGGGTGATCTGCACCTCGACCATCTGGCCGATCAGGCGGGGATGGCCCTCAAAGTTGACCACCCGGTTGCATTCGGTGCGTCCCATCAACTCTTGGCTGTTCTTTCGTGACGGGCCCTCGACCAAGATGCGCTGCACCGTCCCGGCCCGGCTGGCGCTGATCGCGCGCACCTGCTCGTCGAGTCGGCTTTGCAGCGTTGCCAGCCGCGCTTGCTTGACCGCATGCGGCGTGTCGTCGTGCAAATTGGCGGCGGGTGTGCCCGGCCTGGGGCTGAAGATGAAAGAAAACGAGGTGTCGTAACCCACGTCGTCGACCAGCCGCATCAGCTTGTCGAAGTCCTCGTCGCTCTCGCCCGGAAAGCCCACGATGAAGTCGCTGCTCATGGCCAGATCGGGCCGGATCGCACGCAGTTTGCGCACCGTGCTTTTGTACTCCATGGCCGTGTAGCCGCGCTTCATGGCCATGAGGATCTTGTCGCTGCCGTGCTGCACCGGCAAATGCAGGTGGTTGACCAGCTTGGGCACGCGCGCATACACATCGATGAGCCGCTGCGTGAACTCGTTGGGGTGGCTGGTGGTGTAGCGGATGCGCTCGATACCTGGAATCTCGGCCACATATTCGATCAGGGTGGCAAAGTCCGCGATCTCGGCGCTGCCGCCCATCGCACCGCGGTAGGCATTGACGTTTTGCCCCAGCAGCGTGACCTCGCGCACGCCCTGGTCGGCCAACTCGGCCACCTCGACCAACACGTCGTCGAGCGGCCTGGAGACCTCATCGCCGCGGGTGTAGGGCACCACGCAATAGCTGCAGAACTTGGAGCAGCCCTCCATGATGGAGACAAAGGCGCTGGGGCCGTCTTTTCGCGCCGGCGGCAAGTGATCGAACTTCTCGATTTCGGGAAAGCTGATGTCCACCTGCGGCTGGCCCTGCTGGCGGCGCTGCTCGATCAATTGCGGCAGCCGGTGCAGGGTTTGCGGCCCAAAGACCAGATCGACATAGGGCGCGCGCGCGACGATGGCCTGTCCCTCCTGGCTGGCCACGCAGCCGCCCACGCCGATGAGCACGCCTTTTTCTTTCAGGTGCTTGACCCGGCCGAGGTCCGAGAAGACCTTCTCTTGGGCTTTTTCGCGCACCGAGCAGGTGTTGAACAAAATCAGGTCGGCCTGCTCGGGATCGTCGGTGGGCTCATAGCCCTGGGCGGCCTGCAGCACATCGCCCATCTTGCCCGAGTCGTACTCGTTCATCTGGCAGCCAAAGGTCTTGATGTAGACCTTCTTGCCCGCTTCGGGGCGATCGGGCACGGCAGGAGAGGTGTCGCAGCGGTTCATGGTGTCTGTCCAGAGGCTGAGAGAAAAAGAGCGCGGCCAGGAACGGTGGTCTTGGAGCCACCGGCCGCGGGGAGCCGAGACTATACCTGCACCAGCCAGGCGGCGAGCCCGCGTAAACTCAGGCGCCATGCGTATCGAATCGGTCGATTTCTTTTACCTGTCCATGCCGCAGGTCACCACCGAAGCCGACGGCAGCCAGGACGCCTTGTTGGTGCGGGTGCGCGCCGGCGGTTTCGAAGGCTTTGGCGAATGCGAGGCGGCGCCGCTGCCCTCGATTGCGGCGTTTGTCTGTCCGCTCTCGCACGGCGCCTGCCAGCCGGTGTCAGCCTCGGTGCTGGGCCAGCGCCTCGATGGCCCGGCCGATATCGAGCGCATGGCCGCCCTGGTGGCCTACCAGAGCATGGACTTGCTGCAGGCGGCCCACACCTGGTCGGGTGTGGAGATGGCCTTGTGGGACTTGCTCGGCCAGGCCCGCGCTCAGCCGGTCTGGCAGATGCTCGGCTACCGCCACAGTCATGCCAAGACGCCGTACTTCTCTGTGCTTTTTGGCGACACGCCTGCGCAAACCCTGGAGCGGGCCCGGCAGGCGCGCGCCAGCGGTTTTCGCGCTGCCAAGTTTGGCTGGGGTCCGATCGGCCAGGCCAGCGCGGCGCTCGATCGCGAGCACTTCATGGCGGCACGCGAAGGCTTGCAATCCGATGGCGTCTTGCTGGTTGACGTGGGACAAATTTTTGCCCGCGATGTCGAGCGCGCGGCCGAGCGTTTGCCGGCCTTGCAGCAAGCCGGCGCGCTGTGGCTGGAAGAGCCCTTCCAGGCCAGCGCCTACGACAGCTACCGGGCGCTGGCCCAGCGCTCGGGCAGCGTGCGACTGGCCGGCGGGGAGGGCGCGCACAACCTGGACATGGCGGTTCATCTGATCGACTACGGCGCGGTCGGCTACGTGCAGATCGATTGCGGCCGCATCGGGGGGATCGGTCCGGCCAAGGCCGTGGCCGATCATGCGCAGGCGCGCGGCGTGACCTACGTCAACCACACCTTCACCTCGCACCTGGCGCTCAGTGCTTCGCTTCAGCCTTATGCCGGCCTGGCCGAGCACGTGATCTGCGAATACCCCGGCAGCCCCAAGCCGCTGGCCTTGGCCATCACCGGCTCTCACTTGCTGCGCGATGCCAATGGCCAAATTGCTGCGCCCGACGCCCCAGGTCTGGGCATGAAGGT
>CANHDQ010000065.1 GCA_947459405.1 Comamonadaceae bacterium | reverse complement strand
TGTGCTCGCTGATCCGCACAGCGCTGTCAGAAATACTGAAAACAGCATTGTCGGTAGATGCCGTCATGTAGCCGCCCTTGGCTGGTTGCAGTTCCTCATCGAGATTGCACAACTTACCGTCGGGAAACGGCTTGGGCTGGTAGGCATCTGGCATCCAGTTCCCCCACAAGTGAATCCGTTGACGGCCATTTGAAGGGTAGACCAAAATAGCCAGATCCTCGTGTGTGAACTTGCCATCGGCGTTGGCATAGACTTTGGCGAACGCCTGGGCTTGCATCTCGGCCGTCCTTTCGCGTACCACGGCTGTACATCTCCGAACAGCCTCTGCACCGGCCGTCACCTTACCGGTGCCATCGCTCATGCAGGAAGGGTAATCCGATATAAAAACACGCTGGGTGGCCAGCAAAAATCCCTTCAATGGAAAGCCTGCATTGACCTGCTTGAATACCTCACCCATCCGGGTGTCAGCGGCATCCAATTCCGGGTTATTGCAAATGAGTTTTTCGATGGGACGACGTGCTTTCGCACAATCAAAACTGGCTGCGGAGGCTGAGCTGTAGGCGAGCGATAAGCCGACCGAAAGCACCATGACATGAATGTTCAACCGCATGAAAAACCTTCTAATAAAAATATAAATCGAACAGCGTCATTCCCACTCAATCGTCGCCGGTGGCTTGGAGCTCACGTCGTAAGTGACGCGGTTGATGCCGCGCACCTCGTTGATGATGCGGCCAGAGACTTTTTTGAGCAGGGCATACGGCAGCTCGGCCCAGTCGGCGGTCATGAAGTCGCTGGTCTGCACCGCGCGCAGGGCCACCACATAGTCGTAGGTGCGGCCGTCGCCCATCACGCCCACACTCTTGACGGGCAAGAAGACGGTAAAGGCTTGGCTGGTCAGGTCGTACCAAGTCTTGCCTGAGGCCTCGTCGCGGAAATTGCGAAGCTCCTCGATGAAGATCGCATCGGCGCGGCGCAGCAGATCAGCGTACTCCTTCTTGACCTCCCCCAGGATGCGCACACCCAGGCCCGGCCCCGGGAAGGGGTGGCGGTAGACCATGTCGCGCGGCAGGCCCAGGGCCACGCCGAGTTCGCGCACCTCGTCCTTGAACAGGTCGCGCAGCGGCTCGAGCAATTTCAGACCGAGTTGCTCGGGCAGGCCGCCCACGTTATGGTGACTCTTGATGGTCACAGCCTTTTTGCTCTTGGCGCCGCCGGACTCGATCACGTCAGGGTAGATCGTGCCTTGGGCGAGGAAGGTCGCACCTTTGTGTCCGCCACCGCCCGCCTTGAGCTTTGCCGCCTCTGCCTTGAACACATCGACGAACAGGCCGCCGATGATCTTGCGCTTTTGCTCAGGCTCGCTCACACCGGCCAGCTTGCCCAGGAACAGCTCGCTGGCATCCACGCGCACCACCTTGGCGTGCAGCCGGCCTTCAAACATCTCCATGACCATATCGCCTTCATTGAGGCGCAACAGGCCATGGTCGACAAATACGCAGGTTAGTTGGTCACCAATGGCGCGGTGGATCAGCGCCGCCGCCACGGATGAATCCACACCGCCCGACAGGCCGAGGATCACTTCCTCATCGCCCACCTGTTCGCGGATTTTGGCCACAGCTTCTTCGATGTAATTGCCCATGATCCAGTCGGGCCGTGCGCCGCAGATGCCCAGCACAAAGCGCTCGAGGATCGCCCTACCCTGCACCGTGTGTGTGACCTCCGGGTGGAACTGCACCGCATAAAAACGACGCGCCTCATCGGCCATGCCGGCGATCGGGCAGCTCGGCGTGCTGGCCATGAGCTTAAAGCCAGGCGGCAGCGCGGTGACTTTGTCACCATGGCTCATCCAGACCTTGAGCATGCCGTGGCCTTCAGTGGTGGAAAAGTCCTCAATGCCCTTGAAGAGTTCGGTGTGCCCGTGGGCGCGGACTTCGGCGTAACCGAACTCGCGCGTGGCACCGGCCTCAACCTTGCCGCCCAGCTGATTGGCCATGGTCTGCATGCCGTAGCAGATGCCCAATACGGGCACGCCCAGTTCAAACACCGCCTCGGGCGCCTTGTCGTCCACCTCGTACACGCTGGCGTGCGAGCCCGAGAGGATGATGCCCTTGAGGTTGCCGTCCTTGGCGTATTCGCGCACCCAGTCGCTGCCCACATCGCAAGGATGCACCTCGCAAAACACATGGGCCTCGCGTACGCGGCGGGCGATCAGCTGCGTGACCTGGGAGCCAAAGTCGAGGATGAGGATTTTGGAATGCTGCATGGCAGGCTCCGCCTGAAAACTAAAAAAGGCGTCTGGTGCTCCAGACGCCTTGGTTCATGATGCCGATATCTTAATCGGCGCGGTAGTTCGGAGCTTCCTTGGTGATCTGCACATCGTGCACATGGCTTTCGCGGATGCCTGCGGCTGTGATCTCGACGAACTGGGCCTTGGCGTGCATGTCCTCTATGGTGGCGCAGCCGCAGTAGCCCATGCTCGCGCGCAAGCCACCGGCCATCTGGTAAATGATGGCCACCACAGAGCCTTTGTAGGGTACGCGCCCCTCGATGCCCTCGGGCACCAGCTTGTCGGCGTTGGGGTTGCCACTGCTGGCCTCCTGAAAATAGCGGTCTGCGCTGCCTTGCTGCATGGCGCCGATGGAGCCCATGCCACGGTAGCTCTTGTAGCTGCGCCCCTGGTACAAAATGACCTCGCCGGGCGCCTCTTCGGTGCCGGCGAACATCCCGCCCATCATCACCGTCCCCGCGCCCGCCGCAATGGCCTTGGCGATGTCGCCGCTGTAGCGGATGCCGCCATCGGCGATCAGCGGCACGCCACTGCCCTTGAGCGCCGTGGCCACACTGTCGACGGCCATGATTTGCGGCACGCCGACGCCAGCCACGATACGAGTGGTGCAGATCGAGCCTGGGCCGATGCCCACTTTGACGGCATCGGCGCCGGCCTCGATCAGGGCCAAAGCGGCGTCACCGGTGGCGATATTGCCGCCGATCACATCCACCTGCGGGTAATGCTGCTTGACCCAGCGCACCCGGTCCAGCACGCCCTTGCTGTGACCATGGGCGGTATCGACCACGATGGCGTCCACGCCTGCCTTGACCAGGGCTTGAACTCTCTCTTCGGTGCCCTCGCCCACGCCGACGGCCGCGCCCACGCGCAGGCGGCCTGCGGCGTCGCGCGCCGCATTGGGAAAATTGAGCTGCTTGGTGATGTCCTTGACAGTGATCAGACCCTTGAGCTCAAACGCATCGCTAACCACCAGCAGGCGCTCGAGCTTGTGCTTGTTGAGCAGGTACTTGGCCTGCTCAGGCGTGGTGCCTTCAGGCACGGTGATCAGGCGCTCTCTGGGCGTCATGATCTCGCTGACCTTCTGGTCGTAGCGGGTTTCAAAGCGCAGGTCGCGGCCGGTCACGATGCCCACCACCTTGCCGGCATCGACGACCGGAAAGCCCGAAATACCCAGCTCGTCGCTCAGCGCCATGACCTGCCTGACCGTGGTGCTCGGCGTGATCACTACCGGGTCGCGCAGCACGCCCGACTCGTAGCGCTTGACCTTGGCCACCTGAGCAGCCTGCTCCTGCGGCGTCAGGTTCTTGTGCACGATCCCGATGCCACCTTCTTGTGCGATGGCGATGGCCAGCCGTGCCTCGGTGACCGTGTCCATGGCGGCCGACACCAGCGGCAGGTTCAGGCGGATGTTGCGGGAGAACTGGGTGGCCAGCGAGGTGTCCTTGGGCAGGACCTGGGAGTAGGCGGGGACCAGGAGGACGTCGTCAAAGGTCAGCGCTTTGCCGAGTAGGCGCATGGGAGGGCTCCAAAAACGCGATTCTACCCATCACCTCATCGGCAGGCCCCAGGCCGCGGGGGGCAGACCCTGCGGTGCGCGGCCAACCAAGAACCGCCCGCAGCCGCCCTGCCCTTCAGTAACCGGGCTTGGCGCCGGGCCTTCGCTTGGCAAACAGCCCAGCGGTGCGGGCACCCTGGCCCTTGAAGCGCTCCCTGCGGGCCACCTTGGGGTCGACCCTGAGCGGCCGGTAAAGCTCAACCCGATCGCCCGGCTTGAGCGCCTGGGCGGCGCCACAGCGCCGCCCCCAGACACCCAGGGCCTGCGGGTCGTGCACCGGCGGTGGTGCCAGACCGCACGCTTGCAGCGCTTGTGCCACGGTCGCGCCCTCAGGCAATTGAAGCTCCCACTCCTGCACCTGACGCGGCCCCAGACAGGCGACCACACTGATTGGCATCACCGCCTGCGGCTTCGCGCCGGGCTCGCACGGCCCGCGGGTCTCAAGACTGACCATAGACTTGGTTGGCGCGCTTGACGAAGGCATCGACCAGGCTGCCCGCAATCTTGTCAAACACCGGCCCCACCAGCGCGGCCAGCGTCGCGCTGTCAAAGTCGTAGCGCAGGGTGAATTCGACCTTGCAGGCCCGCTCGTCTTGGCCCACCGGGCTGAAGTCCCACTGACCGTCGAGCCGGGAAAAGGGGCCCTCCACGAGCTGCATCTGCACCTGACGGCCCGATGCGTGCAAGTTGCGCGTGGTAAAGGCCTGCCGAAGGCCCCCGATCGAGATCCCCACCCGCGCCGTCATGCCGTGCTCGTGCTGCTCCAGAACACTGGCCTGGTCGCACCACGGCAAAAACTGCGGGTAACGCTCGATGTCCGTCACAAGCGCGAACATCTCTTGCGCACTGAACCAGATCAGGACGGACTTGTGAACGGTTTTCATACAATGCAAATCCTTGGCCATTGTATTGGCCACAGGCGGCCCCAACTGCCTCGGCGCATGTCCACCAAACCCTCCACCTCCCGCAAAGACGGTTCCGCCCAAAACAGCCGGATCGCCGAGAACAAGCGCGCCTTGTTCAACTACCACATTGACGAGCGCTTTGAGGCCGGCATGGTGCTTGAAGGCTGGGAGGTCAAATCGGTGCGCGCCGGCAAGGTGCAGCTGACCGATGGCTACGTGGTGATCAAAAACGGCGAGCTGTTCATCATCGGCTGCCAGATCAATCCGCTGGGCACCGCCTCCACCCACGTCAGGCCCGATTCAGTGCGCACCAAGAAGCTCTTGATGCACAAGGACGAAATCCGCCGCCTGATTGGCAAGACCGAGCAAAAAGGCTACACGCTGGTGCCGCTGAACTTGCACTGGAAAGCCGGCCGCGTCAAATGCGAAGTGGCGCTGGCCAAGGGCAAGGCCGAACACGACAAGCGCGACTCGATCAAAGAGCGCGAAGGCAAACGAGAGGTCGAGCGGGCCATGAAGTCCCGCCATCGCTAAAGCCAACCGGGAAGGCTTGCTGCGGGCGTCACAGCCCGCGCAAAGGGTGATCCAGCGCTGACCAGGGACTGCGGAAGAACTCGAGCACCTCCTGCCGGCTCACCTCCTCGATGCGAGCGGGCTTCCAGCGTGGGCGATGGTCCTTGTCGATGGCCAGGGCCCGAATCCCTTCCACGGTTTCGTTGTCTTGCAGCGCACGCTGGTGAAAGCAGTGCCACACCATGTCGCGCTCCATGCGCAGCTCGTCGGCCAGCGCCATGTGGCGCGCCCGCCGGATCTGCTCAAGACTGACCTGCAGCATCAAGGGCGAGCGCTCGCGCAGGCTTTGAGCGGTTTGTACAGACCAGGGGTCGCCCGCTGCGTCGAGGGCGCGCAAGATCTGCTGGACATCGGGTTGCGCAAAAGCTGCGAGACCTGGCGCCGGCTGCCAGGGCTCGATCGGCTGCATGAGCGCCTGCTCCTTCTGCTGCGCCTTCACCTGCGCGGACACCCAGGCCAGGGCCTGCGCCGAATCTGAAAACGCGGTGCGGCTCAGCGCCTGCCAAAGACCGGGCTGCGCACCTGCGCTCATTTGCACATCGGCCAGCCCGCAGGCGATCGCCTGCTCCGCACCGATCACCTGACCGGTCAGGGCGAGGTATTCGCCCAGCACGCCCGGACAGCGGCTGAGGAAGTAACCGCCGCCCACATCGGGAAACAGACCGATCTTGGTCTCGGGCATGGCCATCTTGGTGTGTTCGGTGACGATGCGCAGCGCAATGCCCTGACACAAGCCCATGCCGCCGCCCATCACCACGCCGTCCATGAAGGCCACGATGGGTTTGCCGTAGGTCTGAATCAGATGGTTGAGGGTGTATTCCTCGGTAAAGAAGGCTTCGAGCGAGGCATCACCGGCTTGGGCCGCATCATAAAAGTAGCGGATATCCCCGCCGGCACAAAAATGACCGAACCACCGCGCATCCGTCCCCGCAGCGCCACTCTTGTTGCTGCCGCGCAAAGCCACGATGTGTACAGAGGGATCGTCGCGCCAGGCCAGCAAGGCCCGGGTGAGATCGCCAATCATGCCCAACGACAGAGCGTTGAGCGCCTGCGGCCGGTTAAGGCTGATGAGCCCGGCGTTGGCGCCACGCTCGGCCAGCACAGCCAGATCTGCCTGGGACATGCGACACCTACTGAAGTTGACGTTGTTTCAGGCCGATCCACTCGTTGGCCACCAAGGCGCCAATCACGAGGGCGCCGCCCAACAGCACGGCCGAGCCGGGGTTTTCTCCGGCGCCCAGCCAAGCCCAGGCGATCCCGAAAATCACCTCCAGCAGAGCCAGCAGGGAAATCTCGGGCGCTTTGAGCACCGATGCACAGATGACCGAGAGCACGCACGGGATGGCCAACTGGGTCAGCCCGAGCAAGGCCAGCCAGGCAATGTCCTGGTGGCTGGCCGACAGCGGCAAAGCCAAGGGCAAGGTACCCAGGGTAGAGAGCACAGCTCCGACCAGCACGGCCGGGATGAGGTCGATCTTGAGACCTTGCGCCTGGCAGCGCTGCACCACGGTCCAATTGATCGCACCGGCGATGGGTACGAGCAAGGCGATGGCCGTGCCCGCCAAATGCCGGGCATCGCCGAGCGCAAACTGCTCGCCGAACATCCAGGCGATTCCCAGGCCGGCCACGAAGATCGCGATCCAGGTGCGCACTGGCAATCGGTGACCGGTGAACACACGGGCCACCACGGCCGTGAGCAAGGGGCCGATGGCCAGCGTCACCAACACATTGCCCACGGTGGTCAGGCTCAGGGCCAGCATGAAGGCGGTGAACATCACGCTCCAGCACAGGCCAGACAGCCACAGCCATCTGCCCCCGTCGATCAACTTGGTAAACACCGCCCGCCCCTGAAAAAGCGGCAGGATCACGAGCAGAGAGATGACGGTAAACAAGCTGCGCCAGAAGGTGATCTCGAAGCTGCGGGCCTGCTCCAGCTGGCGCGTGACCACGCCTGCGGTGGACCACATCAGCGTGACCAGCACCATGAGCAAGACGGCGCGCGAATGATCGAGTTTCATGGCATCAACACGGGTTGGATCCGCGTATTGTGTCAGGCGCGGCGCCACCAGCCGCTTGGGGTCCGGTTCATGCCTCGCGGCTGGCGCGCTTGCGCTCGTGCTCCTTGAGGTGGCGCTTGCGCAGACGCACGCTCTTGGGCGTGATTTCAACGAGTTCGTCGTCCTCGATGAACTCCACGCCATATTCGAGCGTCAGGTCGATCGGCGGCGTGATCTTGACCGCATCTTCCTTGCCGCTGACGCGGAAATTGGTCAGCTGCTTGGTACGCGTGGCGTTGACCACCAGATCGTTGTCGCGGCTGTGGATGCCCACGATCATGCCTTCGTACACCGGGTCGTTGGCCTTGACGAACATGCGGCCGCGGTCGTCGAGCTTGCCCAGGGCGTACGTGAAGATCTCGCCATCGTCCATGGATATCAAGACACCGTTCTTGCGACCACCGATGTCACCCTTGTGCGGCTCGTAGCTGTCGAAGATGTTGGAGATCAGCCCAGAGCCGCGAGTCAGGTTGAGAAATTCGTTGGAAAAGCCGATCAGCCCGCGCGCTGGGATTCGGTACTCCAGGCGCACCCGGCCACGGCCGTCGGGCTCCATGTTGACCAGCTCGCCCTTGCGCTCGCCCAGTGCCTGCATGACGCCGCCCTGGTGCTGGTCTTCGATGTCGGCCGTCACCAGTTCGATGGGCTCGCAGCGCTCGCCATTAATCTCTTTGTAGACCACACGGGGCTTGGAGACCGCCAGCTCATAGCCTTCGCGACGCATGTTCTCCAGCAAGATCGTCAGGTGCAACTCGCCGCGGCCCATGACCTCGAACACGCCCTCTTCGTTGGTTTCCTTCACGCGCAGCGCCACGTTGTGCTGAAGCTCCTTTTGCAGGCGGTCCCAGATCTGGCGGCTGGTCACGAACTTGCCTTCTCGACCGGCCAGCGGGCTGGTGTTGACGCAAAAGTTCATGGTCAAGGTGGGCTCGTCGACCTTGAGCATGGGCAGGGGCACGGGGTTGGCCAGGTCAGTGACAGTGACGCCAATACCGATATCTGCAATGCCGTTAATCAGCACGATGTTGCCCGGTCCGGCCTCGGTCACCTGCACGCGGTCCAGGCCCTGGAAGGTCAGAACCTGGTTGATGCGGCCTTTGACGGTCCGCCCATCCGGGCCTTCCATCACCGCCACGTCCTGGCCGGGCTTGATGGTGCCCTGGCTGATGCGGCCCACGCCGATGCGACCGACGAAGGTAGAAAAATCAAGCGCCGAGATCTGCAACTGCAGCGGCGCAGAGGGATCGCCCTGCTGGGGCGGCACATGCTTGAGCACGGTCTCGAAAAGGGCCGACATATCGGGCCCCCACTGCTCGCCGGGTGCGCCTTCGGTCAGCGAAGACCAGCCATTGATGCCCGAGGCGTAGACCACCGGAAAGTCCAGCTGCTCGTCGTTGGCACCGAGCTTGTCAAACAGGTCGAACGCGGCGTTGATGACCGCGTCGGGCTTGGCACCGGGCTTGTCGACCTTGTTGACCACCACGATGGGCTTGAGGCCCAGCGCGAGAGCCTTCTTGGTGACGAAGCGGGTCTGAGGCATCGGCCCTTCCTGCGCGTCAATGAGCAGCACCACGCCGTCGACCATGGACAAGGCGCGTTCGACCTCACCGCCAAAATCGGCGTGACCGGGTGTGTCGACGATATTGATGTGGGTGCCCTTCCAGGACACCGCGCAATTCTTGGCCAAGATGGTGATGCCGCGCTCGCGCTCGATGGCGTTGTTGTCCATCACCGTGTCCACGATCTTCTCGTGTTCGGCGAAGGTGCCCGATTGGCGCAGCAGCTGATCGACCATGGTGGTTTTGCCGTGGTCGACGTGGGCGATGATGGCGATGTTGCGAATTTGCTTGCTCATACGGATTTCCTTCAGGCCAGGCTCGCCAAGGCGGCTGGCACGCTTTCCAAGATCTGTTGAATTTCGAGCGGGCTCAACAAACGGCCCGGGATCAGTTCGCCTGCACGCACATGGGCAGTGCCCAGCAACGCCTTGGGCTCGCGCCCGTAGACTGCCACTTGCGCCGCATCGGGCCAGGGACCTCGCCGGCGCAGGCCGCTGAGAAAACGCCCGCTGTCGTCGTCATCAAGGGTGACCGTCACATGACCGGGCAGGAGATGGTCGACGGGCAGCAGTGCGGCGCGCCGCGCCTCGGGCTCCATCGCCTCAAGCCGGTCCAGGCTGGTGCACTGCGCCACATCAAACGGCCCGGTCTGCACGCGCCGCAGCGCGCTCAGGTGAGCGCCGCACCCCAGTGCCGACCCGATGTCCTCGCCCAAGGTGCGGATGTAAGTGCCCTTGCTGCACCGCACACGCAGCCGCAAAAAAGGCGCCTGACCATCGAGCCGAGAAGCCAGCAGTTCAATGTCGTGGATCACGACCTCACGCGCCTGGCGCTCGACCGTCTGTCCCTGGCGGGCATATTCGTACAAGGCTTTGCCATCTCTCTTCAAGGCGCTGTGCATGGGCGGCGTCTGGGCGATGGGCCCCATGAAGCGGTTCAAGGTCTCGACCACCTGTCCGATCGAGCACTGCACCGGGCGGATTTCGAGCACATCGCCCTCGGCGTCGGCGGTCGAGGTGCGCACGCCCAGGCGGACCTCGGTCTCATAGGTTTTGTCGGCATCAAGATGCAGCTGGCTAAATTTGGTGGCCGCGCCAAAGCAAAGAGGCAGCACGCCCGTGGCCAGAGGGTCCAGCGTGCCGGTGTGCCCGGCTTTTTCGGCGCGCAGCAACCACTTGGCTTTTTGCAAAGCCTGGTTGCTGGACAGACCCAGCGGTTTATCAAGCAGCAGCACCCCATGCACAGGGCGCCGCTGCACCCTGGTGCGTGGCGCGTGCATGGTTCAGTCGTCCTTTGAGCGGGAGGAGACCGCCTTGGCAATCAAGGCGTTCATGTCGGCAGCGCGCTCGGTGGTGCGGTCAAACACAAAGTGCAGCGTGGGCACAGTGTGGATCATGAGCCGCTTGAACAGGCCGTTGCGCAGAAAGCCCGCCGCTTGGTTGAGCGCGTCCTGCGTCTCCTCGGGCTGGCCGACCAAGACGCTGAAAAACACCCGGGCATGGGCATAGTCGGGCGTGACCTCTACGCTCTGAATGGTCACCATGCCCACCCTGGGGTCCTTGAGCTCACGGGCGATCAGCTCCGTCAGATCGCGCTGGATCTGATCGGCCACTCGAAAACCACGGTTGGCAGTGGATGACTTCTTGCGCATGAATAAGCGGCATGGACACCCGCTGCGCCGTCATGCGGACGCGGCGGGGGCCTCTTTGCGTCTGGAATCAGACCCCAAGGGTCCGGGCCACTTCCTTGATCTCGAAGAACTCCAGCTGGTCGCCCTCGGCGATGTCGTTGTAGCCCTTGATGTTCAAGCCGCACTCGAAGCCTTCCTTGACTTCGCGGGCATCGTCCTTGAAACGCTTGAGCGATTCGAGCTCGCCCGTAAAGACCACCACGTTGTTGCGCAGCAGGCGCACCCGGGCGCTGCGGCGAACAATGCCGGAGGTGACCATACAGCCGGCAATCGAGCCGATCTTGCTGACTTTGAAGACCTGGCGGATCTCGGCATTGCCGATCACCTCCTCCTTCTTGTCTGGCGTCAGCATGCCCGACATGGCCGCGCGCAATTCGTCGACCGCGTCGTAGATGATGTTGTAGTAACGCAAATCGATGCCGTTGTGCTCGGCCACCTTGCGCGCCTGGCCATCGGCACGGACATTGAATCCGATCACCACCGCCTTAGACGCAATTGCCAGGTTGATGTCGGACTCTGAGATGGCGCCCACCGCCGAGTAGACCAACTGCACCTTGATCTCCTCGTTGGAGAGCTTGAGCAGCGACTGCGACAAGGCTTCTTGCGAGCCCTGCACGTCGGCCTTGATGATGATGGGCAAAGTCTTGACTTCGCCCGCCGCCATGTCGGAGAACATGTTCTCGAGCTTGGCCGCCTGCTGCTTGGCCAGCTTGGTGTTGCGAAATTTGCCCGCACGGTACGTGGCGATCTCGCGCGCCCGGCGCTCGTCGGAGAGCACCATGAACTCGTCGCCAGCCTGAGGCACCTCGGTCAGACCCTGGATCTCCACCGGGATGGAGGGGCCCGCCGACTCGGTCTTGCGGCCGTTCTCATCGAGCATGGCACGCACGCGCCCGTAGGTTTGCCCGGCCAGCACCACATCGCCGGTCTTGAGCGTGCCAGACTGAACCAGCACCGTGGCCACCGGCCCGCGCCCCTTGTCGAGCTCGGCCTCGATCACCAGACCCTTGGCCATGGCTTCGACCGGCGCACGCAGCTCAAGCACCTCGGCCTGCAGCAAGACCTGTTCGAGCAGATCGTCGACGCCCTGCCCAGTCTTGGCCGACACGGACACGAACGGAGAGTCACCACCAAACTCTTCTGGCACCACCTCTTCGGCCACCAGCTCGCTCTTGACGCGATCAAGGTTGGCATCGGGCTTGTCGATCTTGTTGATGGCCACCACGATAGGCACACCAGCCGCCTTGGCGTGCTTGATCGCCTCCTTGGTCTGTGGCATCACGCCGTCATCGGCTGCCACCACCAAAATCACGATGTCGGTGGCTTGGGCGCCGCGGGCCCGCATCGCAGTAAACGCCTCGTGGCCGGGGGTGTCCAGGAAGGACACCATGCCGCGCGGCGTTTGCACATGGTAGGCGCCGATGTGCTGCGTGATCCCGCCCGCCTCGCCTGCAGCCACCTTGGCGCGACGGATGTAGTCGAGCAAAGAGGTCTTGCCGTGGTCAACGTGACCCATGACCGTCACCACAGGCGCGCGCGGCACTGCCGGTGCGCTCTGGCCTTGCACCTCTTCAGCGGTGAACGCCTCCGGATCGTCGAGCGCCGCCGTGACCGCCTTGTGGCCCATTTCCTCGACCACGATCATCGCGGTGTCCTGGTCCAGCGGCTGGTTGATGGTGGCCAGCTGGCCGAGCTTCATCAGGTGCTTGATCACCTCAGATGACTTGATGCTCATCTTGTGCGCCAGCTCGGAGACCGTGATGGTCTCGGGCACGTGCACTTCCAGCACCTTGAATTCCGATGGCGCCGAGAACGAAGCGTCGACGCGAGCGTCGCGGTCGCCGCGCCGCCCACCACGGGGCCCTGCGCGCCAGCTGCCTCGCGACGGCACGGCCGCTGCGCCGCGCGTCTTGATTTCTTTTTTCTTGGCGCTGTCGTCCTTCCAGGTTGACGACAGGTTCTCCGATTTGACTTCCTTGCGCCCGGGCACTGCCGGCGCCGGCGCTGCGGCGGTCTTTGCCGGCGCCCCAGGCGCTGCGGCTGGCTTGTGCAAGGTTCCCTTCATGCCGGCCTTGGCCGGCTCGGGTGGCGGTGGCGCGCTGATCACCCGCTTGGGCGCGTTGAGCATGGCGCGGATGCTGGCCGCCTCGGCTTCGGCTTTGCGGCGCCGCTCCTGCAACTCGTGGGCACGTGCGGCTTCGGCCTGGAACTCGGCCTGCGCCTTGCTCTTGGCCGCTGCGGCATCGGCCGCATCGCTGGCAGCGCGGTCGGCCTCCTCCTGCGCTTTGGCCTGTTGCGCCTGCTCCGACAGCGGCGCAGCCGGGGCCGCAGTGCGGGCCTGCTCGGCTGCCTTCGCCTCTTGCTCGAGGCGCAACTGTTCCTGGCGAGCGCGCTCGCGCGCCTCTTGCTCTTCGCGCTGGCGCCGCTTTTCTGCCAGATCCTCTTCTTGGCGACGCAGCAACTCGGCCTGGCGCTTGGCTTCCTGTTCGCGCCGTGCCAGCTCAACCGGGTCGATGGCAACCACTGCTGGCGTTTCGGGCGCGGGGGCAACGGCCTCTTGCGCCGCGGGCTCAGAGCCATCCTCACGCTTGATAAAGGTCCGCTTCTTGCGCACTTCCACTTGGATCGTGCGCGCCTTGCCTGTGGCATCGGCCTGCTTGATCTCCGAGGTCTGCTTCTTGACCAAGGTGATCTTCTTGCGCTCGGGCGCCGCAGTGCCATGGCTGGCCTGCAAATAGGTCAGCAGCTTTTGCTTGTCGGCCTCTGAAAGCGGGTCAGTGTCGGCCTTCTTGGCCACGCCGGCCGCGCTCAATTGCTCGAGCAGCAGTGCGGTGGGCTTGTTGAGTTCCGCTGCGAATTCAGCGACATTGGTGGTACTGGACATAGTGGGGATTCCCGGCCTCCATGATCATTGCGCCTGCTCGGCAGATTCGTCGGCGAACCAGTGGGCGCGCGCCGTCATGATCAGGACCTTGGCCTC
>CANHDQ010000064.1 GCA_947459405.1 Comamonadaceae bacterium | reverse complement strand
GTCCAGCCCTGCGGGCCGCGCACGATCTCGACCACCGAAACGCCGTGGTGGTTGATTTCCTTGAGCACTTCGAGCTCGGGCCGCGCGCCCAGGTCCCAGTCACCGAACTGGGTGAACTTCTTGCCCGACACGCCATTGGAGGTCTGGCCCTTCGGATGCATCAGATGCGCATCGGCCGAGCTCTCGTGATTGACCACCAAGACGGCCCGACCGGTGTCGGTTTCGGTGTAGCGGCCCTGGGCGTCGATGAAATAGATGTCCAGCGCGTCGTGGTGGTCACCGATGCGGCGCGACCAGTCGTCGGCCTCGGCGCCGCTGTTGGAATAGGCCGGCAGCTTGGAATCAAGGCTGTCGCCGGTGGCGTGCAAGACGGTGTAGCGGTAGCCCGGGGGCAGCACCACATCGTCGAGCAAGCTCTTGTCCAAAGAGGCAAAGCCCAGGGCGCTGGCCATCTGGCTGCCCGAGGCGCTGGTCAGCGTGGCACAACCGGGCAGCACCGCCAAGCCCGCCAGGCCCAGCCCGCCGCGCAGCACCATGCGCCGGCTCGGGCTTGCCAAGGCCTGCGTGAGCACGCTTTCAAAATGGGGGTTGGCCGATGGGTTGCTGTCGATTTCGTGATCAGGATGAGACATGGTGGACTCCGAAAAAAAGGGACCTGACAAGTAGATCTCGCCTGTGTGACAAATTCGTGTCGGCCGCAGCTTCCAGATGGGATTGGAGGGCGCCACTGGCAGCGCCCGGTGGTCTGCATTAGGCTCACCGACCATGAACCATCGACATCCCAGGCCGCTGCTGAGGGCCGCATGCACTGCCCCGCTGCCCTTCGTCAGGTCAGCCCTAGTAGCCGCCTATTTGGCCGCCTATTTGGCCGCCTTTTTTACCGCGCTCGCGGCCGCCTTCTTGGCCACTGCGATGCTCAGTCCAGCCGGCGCGGTGGACGTGCCTCACCGCAACCCACCGGCCGAAGAAAAGGCGGTCCGCCAGGCGCGCGAGGCCATCGCCGAGCAGTCCTGGCTGCGCGCGGCCGAGTTGCTGCAGGCCCATGTGCGCGCCTACCCCGACGACGCAGACGCGCACAACTTGCTGGGCTACAGCCTGCGCCAGCTCGAGCGCTACGAGCTGTCGCAGGCAGCCTATGAGAGAGCCCTGGCGATCGAGCCCGAGCACCTGGGCGCGCACGAGTACTTGGGCCAGTTGATGCTCACCCTGGGCCGACGCGATCGCGCCTTGCACCACCTGAGCACGCTTGAGCGCCTGTGCCAGGCCCAGTGCGAGGGCTACCAGCAACTCAAGCGCTCGCTGGAGTCTGCAGCGCCAGCACGCCCACGTGGCTACGGCCGATAGGCGCAGGCCAGGCGGGGCATCGCGTGCTGCCCTTTGCAGCTGGCCAGCCTTGGCGATAGACTGCACAGATGCTTGGTTTGCTGCGCCTGATCGTCCTGCTCCTGCCCATCTGGGCGAACGCCCAATCGTCTTACGAGGCTTATTTTGAAGCGGTGCGCAAGGACACCCCGGCCACTGTCGCGCGCCTGCTGGCCCTGGGCTTTGACCCCAACACCATCAACGACAAAGGCAACACCGGCTTGCTGCAGGCCCTGTTTGAGCCGTCCTTGAAGGTGGCCCATGAACTGCTTGCTCACCCCAAGCTCGACGTCAACAAAGTCAATCAGCACGACGAAAGCGCGCTGATGGTGGCAGCGCTGCGTGGCCACGAGGACATCGTGGCCAAACTGCTGGCGCGCCAGGCCGACGTGAACAAGACCGGCTGGACCCCACTGCACTACGCGGCCGCCTCGGGGCAGGTCAAGATCATGCGCATGCTGATCGAGCAGCATGCTTTTTTGGACGCCGAATCGCCCAACGGAACCACGCCCCTGATGATGGCAGCCGGTTATGGCAACGGCGCTGCCGTCAAGCTGCTGCTCGACGAAGGCGCCCTGCCCGCGCTGAAAAACCAGTTGGGCATCGACGCTTTGGGCATGGCCCGGCTGCACAACCGGCCCGATGCGATCCGTCTGCTGAGCCCGCAGCCGGCTGAAGCGGCCAAGGCACAAGGCCCGAGCCCCGCAGGAGCAGCCGGACGCAGCACACCTCCCGCAGCTCCCGCAGAGCCAACACGGGCCAGCGCAGCGGTCCAGGCCGCGCCACCGAAGTCGACGGGCGGCGCACCAGGCCGGCCAACGGCCCCGCCGCCAGCCGGCCCGCAAAGCCCGGCCAAAAATGGCTGGTGACCGCCGCACCGCAAGCGGCCACGGTCCAAAGCGAGACACCAGGGCAGCGAACATGCACACTTTGGAGCGCCGGCCTGCTTCCCATCGTGCTGCCACGGGCCCTGAGCGCTTAAGAATGGGCATTTTGGGCTGCGCCAAGATCGCGCGGCAGTTTGCGCGCGATGTGGCCGACTGCACGGCCGTCGAAATTGTGGCCGTGGCCAGCCGCGATCTGGCCAAAGCGCAACGTTTTGCCGCCGACTTCGCGCTGCCGCGAGCCTACGGCAGTTACCAGGCCTTGCTGGCCGATGCGCAGATCGACGCCATCTACATACCCCTGCCCAACAACTTGCACGCCCCATGGGCCATCAAGGCCGCGCAGGCGGGCAAGCACATCTTGTGCGAAAAGCCCCTGACCCTGAATCTGGCCGATGCGCGCAGCATGTTCGACGCGGCACGCCGCCATGGGGTGATGCTGTTGGAGGCCTACCCCTACTATTTCCAGCCCCAAACGGGCCAGATGCTGTCCCTGCTGCACAACGGCGCAATCGGCCAGGTGCGGTCGATTCAGGCCTGTTTTGGCTTTACCCTGGCCGATGACGCAGACAACATCCGCCTCAAGCCCGAGTTGGGTGGCGGCGCCTTGCTTGACGCCGGCTCTTACCCGCTGAGCCTGATCCGCCTGGTGATGGGGGAGGCGCCCGAGAGCGTCATGGCCGATGCCAGCTGGGGCGAGACAGGCGTGGACATGAGCCTGGCGGCCACCTTGCGCTTTACAGGAGGGCGGCGCGCGCAGCTGTCGTGCGCGCTCAATGCGGCCAATCATCGCCGCGCCACGATCGCCGGCACCCACGGCACGCTGGAGACCGAGTTTCTCAACCACACATCGGCCAACCCATCAGGCGATGCCCGGGGCTATCTGAGCAGTCAAATGCGCCTGCGCCGCGGCACAGCCAACAGCCTCGCGTTCGAGGAGCTGCGCTGCAGCACAGGCAGCGGCTTTAAGTTTGCCGCTGAGGCTTTTGCCACCGTGATCCGGGCCCAGGACCACGCTGCGATCGAACGGGCGAGCCAGGCCAGCTTGGACATTGCTGCCACGCTGCAGGCATTGGCCTTGAGCGCACGGCGCCAGCAGTGGGTCCACCTGAGCGAATTGACAGCCCGCTAAGGGCCAAGGCGTCGATGGCCCTGGCGCTGCCCAGGCCGCCAGCCAAATGTCTCTCGATGACAATTCGGACAAGATCAGTCAGAATCGCGGCCCGCTTGATGTTTTTAAGATGGGCCAGGGCAAGCCGCCCTTGTCCGGTTTCGAGGTAGATGATGGACCGAGGCTTTGACCTCTTGATGCCTGGGCGCAATCTTGCATCGCCAGAACCAGGATGGTTGAGAACGGCCATCGCCGGCGTGGCGGTCTTGGCCCTGGCCGGTTGCGCGCAGCCCCCGCCCGCGACAGAGGCCGGACTGACCATACCGCTTCGCCCGGATGTGGCAGTTGTGGAAGTGCCCGGGGCCTTGCCCACGGTGACCAGCTCAGACTGCTCAACCAACCCGATGCTCAAGTCTGCGGCGCGCAAGACGACCACAGAGCCGGTCAAATCCGAAGCCACTTACCAGTTCTACGACCGGCTGCCGGTGCAGCTTGCGACCGGGCTCGATTCCCTGAGAGTCGAAGGCAGCGCGCTGGTGATCACCACCGCCGCCAAGGGGCGCTTTGCCCAATACCAGGGGCCGATCACCGACGTTCTGGAGGTCACCCGCTACGAAGGTCAGCCCGGCGTGGCACTGTTTGCGCACGCTTTGACGGCCGGCGTGCTTCTTGCCCTGACCCCCGTTAACAGCGCACAGCATGCGTTTGGCTGCGTTTCGCGCCGCCCGCTCAAGCGCGAGGTCTATGGCCGCGAAAGCGCTCCCACGGGCCAACTGCAGTGGAAGGAGACGGCCGCCAATTTCACTTTGAGGGTGGAAGGCCTGGGACGCGCCAGAGAGTTGAACTTCAGTTACGCGCCGCAGTCTGGACGCACCGTCAAGATCGATCTGCTGGACGCCATCATGGACGGTCCGGGCGACGGCACCGCCACGCTGTCGGTGACCTGTCTCAATTGCAGACCGGCCCCGATCGCTGCCAGCCTCGAAGCCGGCGAGATGCGCCAACAAATGACGCTGCAGGCCGATTTCCGACGCGTGCGAGCGAGCGAGTTGGCCAGGCGCGAACAATTGGCCAAGGAGGCCCGGGAGCGTGAAGAGCAAGCGGCCCAGGCCGAGGCCAAGCGTCAGCAGCAGGAGCGCAAAGCGGCCTTCAGGCGCGAGGAGCGGCGCATGGCGCAGGTGCTCAACGCCCCCCGTCTGGCCGCCATGCCGTGGCGCATGCGGCTCGACAGTTTTGTGCAGCAAGAGCTGACGCAGTGGCTCTCTCCAATGGGCGAGGGGCTCGAGGAAGTTCCCGCACCCGTCTACCCGGCAGCGCTGTTCATCAAGCAACAACCCTGGGAAACCAACGATGAGTTCGAGCAGCGCGTCAACAGGGCCAGGCTCGAGCGTCGCGGGATCATTGAAAAAATGCAGTCCGACTACCGAAACAGGGTGGAAGAGCGCAACCGGCGGGTGGAGCAGTACAACACGACCCAAGCGGAGCGACGAGGCCTGGTCAACGAGCGCCGCCGCGACCTGATTGAGTTTGCCATCCGCACCCTGGCGCCTCCGGTGGCCCTGTCTGAGCTTGCACTGGACCAGCAGTCCGGAGCCCTGACCATGGCCGCAGAAATCGAGGGCCTGGGCCGGCAGACGTTTGCCTTTACCCGCACCACGCAAGCGTTTCGCCGAGCCGCGCTGACCTCGCCCCAGAGCCTGCGCGCGCGGCCCGATTTCGAGATCAATGACAACGGCGAGATTTTCCTGAGAACCATCACCGTCGAGGCCGGCGGCGGCAGTTTCTCGGGTGGGCCGGCCGCTGGGGCCCTGCCGGCGGTCCAGGGGTCTTCGGTGACCCTCGCACAGGTCTCGACGCCGCCGATGGTCCAGCAGGGGATGCTCACCGTCGACCGCAACCAAGTCGAGCAGATCCTGTACCGCGAAGAAAACGAGCTGCTGCGGCGCCGGCTTGACGAGCAGCGCCGACAGCAAGAACAGGCCTTGGCCGCCGAGCAGGCGCGGGCAGCGGCCGAGATCGCCAAACTCAGGGCCGAAGCGCAAGCGCTGCGAGAGCGGCCGCCAACGCCTGAACCGTCGCGCCAAGCCACGATCAATGAAGCCCATGCCCTGGTGATCGGAATCTCGGCCTACCCCGGAAACAACCGACTCGCCAACCCAGTCAACGATGCCAGGGCGATGGCAGAAAAGCTCAAAAGTCTGGGCTTCAAGGTCACCGAAATCAGCGATGTCAACCGCGAGCAGATGGTCAGGAGCTTGTCGCAGTTCAGCCAGTCTGCGGCAAAGGCCGATCTGAGCGTGCTGTTTTACGCCGGGCACGGCGTTCAACTCTCGGGCACAAACTACATGGTTCCGGTCGACATGACCCTGCGAGACCCCGCTCAGGCACCGCTGCAGGGGGTGTCCCTGACCCAAGTGGTGGAGACCTATCTTCCGGGCAGAGCCAAACTGGTCTTCTTGGACGCCTGCCGCGACAACCCGCTGATGGCCTCGACGGTGCGCGGCATCAGCAGGGGTTTGGCGCCAATCAATGTGTCCGAGGGCACGCTCATCTCCTATGCCACCAAGGACGGGCAGACGGCAGAAGACGGCGCCGGGCAGACGAACTCGCCGTTCACCCAGGCGCTGCTCGAACACATTGCCGATCCCACCGACATTGCCGTGGTGCTCAGGAAAGTGCGCGAGAAGGTCATGAACGCCACGGGCGGCAAGCAGCAGCCCTGGGAGTACGGCAGCCTGACCGGTGGCGAGCTGGTGCTCTCGGCGATCCGGCCTGCGAAGAACTGAGGGCCATCGGCATAGCGCCGGCGCCTCAAAGGGGCCGGGCTGTAGGAGACGGGGCCGGGCTCAAGCCAGATAGCCGGCGAGCTGGGTGATGTCGACGTTGCCGCCCGAGATGATCACGCCCACCCGCAGGCCACGCACCTCAACCTTGGCCTGCATGGCTGCAGCCATGGCCAGGGCGCCAGTGGGCTCGACCACCATCTTCATGCGCGCTGCCGCAAATCGCAGGGCCTCGATCAGTTCGGCGTCGCTGACCGTCACGATCTCGGTCACCAGCGCTTCGATGACCGGAAAGGTCAGCTGGCCCAGGGCCTGCGTCTGCGCGCCGTCGGCGATGGTGCGCGGGGTGTCAATGCGCACGATGCGCCCGAGTCGCTTGCTTTGCTGCGCATCGTTACCGGCCTCGGGCTCGACACCGATCACGCGGCAGGCGGGGCTCAAATGCTGGGCGGCCACGGCGCAGCCCGAGATCAGCCCACCGCCGCCCAGACAAACGAACAGCAGGTCGAGCGGACCGGTTTCCTCAAACAGCTCTTGGGCCGCTGTGCCCTGACCGGCCATCACGTCGGCGTGGTCGTATGGCGGGATGAGGGTCATGCCCCGCTCGCGCGCCAGCTCGCTGGCAATGGCCTCGCGGTCCTCGGTGTAGCGGTCGTAGTTGATCACCTGCGCGCCGTAGCCCCGCGTCGCCGCCATCTTGACCGCCGGCGAGTCCTGCGGCATGACCAGGGTGGCACCGATGCCCAGCAAGCGGGCCGCCAGTGCCACGCCCTGTGCATGGTTGCCAGAGCTGAAGGCACACACACCGCGCTGCTTTTGCTCGGTGCTCAACTGCGCCAACGCGTTGTAGGCACCGCGGAACTTGAAGGCGCCCATGCGCTGAAAGTTCTCGCACTTGAAAAACACTTGGGCGCCGGTCAAGGCATCGACCGTCGCAGAGCGCATCACTGGGGTGCGATGCGCCACGCCCTGCAAGCGCCGTTGCGCCGCCTCGATGTCGCCGTAAGAGATCGCCAGCGCCATCGCCGTGCTTATTTTGCGAACAGGGAGTCGAGCGACTTGAAGGCCTTGAACTCGATCGCGTTGCCAAACGGATCAAGAAAGAACATCGTCGCCTGCTCGCCAGGCTCGCCCTTGAAGCGGATGTAGGGCTCGATGATGAACTTGGTGCCGATGTCCTTGAGGCGGGCCGCCAAGGCTTGCCATTCGGGCAGGTTCATCACCAGACCAAAATGCCGCACCGGCACGCCATGGCCGTCGACCTCGCTGCGCGAGACCTCCGAGTTCATCGTGGGGCACAGGTGAGCCACGATCTGATGGCCGTGAAAATTGAAATCCACCCATTCAGGGCTGCTGCGCCCCTCGGGGCAACCGAGGATGCCGCCGTAAAACGCGCGGGCCTGCTGCAGATCAGTGACGGGAAAAGCGAGATGAAAGGGTTGCATACATCGACTCCATGGACGCTCGATCCTAACAAAGGCCGGGCCTCTGACCCAGGCTGCTACTTCGCGCGCTCCCTGAAGTAATCGACCATCTCTTGCTGTGCGATCGCGGCCTCTTTGGGCAAGTACCTCATCGTCACCATGCCGCCGGTCTGGGCTTTGGCAAATGGGCTGTGCGCCGGGGCAGGCGGATTGGGCCAGTCAAAAGCGTGTGTCGCGCCTTCCACCAGTCGCACGGTCAGCTGATCGGCAATATCAGGAAACTCCTTGGCCATGCGCAGGCAATCTGTTTTGGGGTCGAAGTCGAAATCGTCGCTGGTGCCAGAAACAATATGGATGGGCTTGCCGGTGCTGCCCCAGTTCTGGGGCCGTCCTGGATTGATCCATGAACGGATCCGCTGATGGTCGTCCAGGATGTTGGCGCAGGCGGGGTAAAGCGCGAAGTGGGCGGAGAAAACCAAGTCTTTGGGCAATGCCGCGCTGTCACGGGGCAATCGAGCGGGCCGCACACCCATGCCTGCCATGATCGCAACAGCCCCGCCGCTGGAAAAACCCGCAACCCCAATTTGCTGCCGGTTGAACCGGCCATCCTTGGCCAGCAAGGCCAGCGCCCCCCACGCATCCTGAAGTCGATCACAGAGCACCGGGGCGTTGCGGTCATTGCCATTGCGCACACCCCGAGGCGTGTAGGAGTCCACCTCCAGCGTGGCAATGCCCGCCGCGTTCAGCGCCTTGGCATAGAAGTCTCCAACGCCGATGATGCCGGCACTGCTGTGCAGCAAAACCACGGCAGGCACCGGCCCAGTGGCCTTGCCGGGCAAGCGCAGTTCCCCGTAGACGCTGCTGACCTCTCTGACGCGCTCATTGCATTTCGAGCCCACAACGGGAATGTCGACCCGGCTTGCAATGACTTGCCCCCATGCGAGGCAGGGCACAAAGGTCAACAGGGCCGCGGCTTGAGCCACAAGCCGCGAAAAATCACTAGGCGACTTCATCGAAGATTCCTGGTTTTGCGATGTCATGCAGTGGGCTATTTTCGACCAGACCTGGGCCGCAGCACACTGCCCAGAGGCACACGAGAGCCCAGGCATGAAAAAACCCAGCAAGCCGACAAGACTTGCTGGGTTGAAGGAGTGACCAATGATGCCTCAATGGTCGGGGTGAGAGGATTCGAACCTCCGGCCTCTACGTCCCGAACGTAGCGCTCTACCAGGCTAAGCTACACCCCGAAAGCAGCCCGCAAGTGTAGCAAACCCCAACTCGGTCTGGCCCTCGGCGGCGCTGAGCAAGCCCCGACCCTTCAGGCTTGGGCGCGCAGTTGTAAGGCCCGCCAGCGGATGCTTTGTACCCTTTCAGATGGGCCATGCGGGGCAGCCCTTTACTGGTCTTGGCGAGAGGCCACAGGCCGTGGCGATCAATGTCGTGGTTCAACGGCGAATGGTTCGCTTCGTTACTCGGGATGACGAGGGTAACAAGGGTGACGACGGTGGCTTGGGTGACGTGGGTGGCGCAGTAACCGGCGCAGGGCCTGAAACCTCAGGCCAGCGACTTGACCCTTCACAAAATAGGCCACCTGCGAAGTGCCCGCTCACCCGGGTCGCCCGATCCCTAGAATTTCGCCGCCTTATTGTTGCTTGCATACGCTCAAGAGGCGAGCGCCCTAGCCCCGCCCCAGCGCGTGCGACCTATGAAAACACAAAGCAAGGAGACCCCAAAAATGTTGACACCCACACGCCGACAAGCCTTGGCCGCCTGTCTGTCGGGCATGATGCTGGCCCCCATGAGCTCGCAGGCCCAGGATTGGCCCAGCAAGCCCATCCGAATGGTCATCAATTTCGCCCCTGGCAGCTCGCCCGACGTTCTGGGCCGTGCCGTGGCCACGCCCCTGTCGCAGGCGCTCGGTGTGCCCGTGGTGGTGGAAAACCGAACGGGCGCGGGCGGCATCGTCGGGGCCGACGCGGTGGCCAAATCCCCTGGCGATGGCTACACCCTGCTGATGGCCGCAGGCAGCACCATGGTGGTGGTGCCCACGTTGACGGCCAAGATGCCCTACGACCCGGGCAAAGACCTCCTTCCGGTGGCCGCCACCGCGCGGTTGGAGTTGTTCCTGGTGGTGCGCTCAAACTCCCCCTTCCAGAGCTTTGCAGACCTGCAGAAATTTGCCCGAGCCAACCCGGGAAAGCTGAGCTACGGCAGTCCGGGCAATGGCTCGACGCCGCACATCGGGGCCGAGATGCTCAAAAGCATGGCCGGCATCTTTGCGGTGCACATCCCCTACCGTGGCTCGGCGCCTGCTCTGCAGGATCTGTTGGCCGGCAATCTGGACTTCTTCCTCGATCCCGGCATCGCCGCGCCGCACATCCGCTCCGGGGCCTTGCGCCTGCTGGCAGTGGGCAGCACCAAGCGCTCCTTCCTCTACCCGGACACCCCTACCCTGGCCGAACTGGGCCTCAAAGGGTATGACGGCGGCTCCACCCACAGCTTTTATGTTCCCGCTGGCACACCGGCAGCGGTGATCGATCGGCTGAACCGCGAAATCAACCGCATCCTGGTCACGCCAGCGGTCACGCAGGTCATTCGCAACCTGGGCGCCGAGCCCACCCCAATGACACCGGCCCAATTGACGGCCCTCAATGCCGCTGACACGCGCCGCTATGCGGCCATCATCAAAGAAAAAGGCATCAGAGGCGACTGAGCCTGGCGAGCCAACTCAGAGGCGACCGAAAGCTCGCCCGTCTGAGCTGGCCGCACCGAAAAACCAGGCAGCAGCTCTTGGTCTGCTGCGTTTTTCGCCGGCTGCGCCGCCTCGGCCCCTGCGCTTGAGGGCGCAGTCGAGGGGCGCAGGCCCGCAGGCGGTCAGGAGTCGGCCTTGAAGCCCAGGGCCTGCACCAAGCGGCGCGCCATATCGGAATCGGCAGCCAGGCGACGGACATGGTCGGCTGCGGTGCTGGCCTCAAGGTTGGCGGCCAGGGGCGTGACGAAGTCGCGAATGTCCTGCTGCCCCATGGCGGCGCGCAGCGCGCTGTTGAGGTTTTCCTTGACGGCGTCGCTGGCAGCGGCCGGCGCAAAAAAGCCAAACCACTCGCGCACGACCAGCTCGCCAAAACCCTGCTCGCGGTAGGTGGCCACGTCGGGCGTGTACACGGAGCGGTCAGGGCCCGAGGTGGCCAAAATGCGGGCCTTGCCCGACCTGTGGTGCTGCACCCAGTCGCCCAGGGGTGACGACATGCCAGCCAGCTGGCCGCCGAGCACCTGGGGGATGGCCGGTCCAGAGCCCGGAAAGGGCACGTTGGTGATCTGAAAGCTGCCCAGCATGGCCAGGCGGCCGGCCAGCAGGTGCGGCATGGAGCCAGCGGCCGGGTTGCCAATGCCGGCCTTGCCGGGATTGGCCTTGGCCCATTCGACGAAATCGCGAACATTCTTGACCGAATCGGGCACTGCCGGGCCGACCACAAAAGCATGGTCAGTGGAGTGGCCGATGCCGATCGGGGCCACATCGGACTGCGTGTAGTTGAGCTTGGAGTACGAGTGCGGGTAGATCGTCAGCATAGACGCGGGCGAATACAAGATGTGCGCGCCATCGGGCGCAGCGCTCTTGAGCGTCATCACGCCGATCTGGCCGCCCGCGCCGGGCTTGTTGTCGATGATGACATTGTTGGCATAAGTGCCGCGCAGCTTTTCGCCCACCCGGCGGGCAAAGGCGTCGGTGGTGCCGCCCGGCGGAAATCCCACGATGATGCGCAGGGTCTCCACGCGGCTTTGGGCGCGCGCTTGCAAGTGGCCCACACCCAGCAAGCTGGCTGCAGCGCCTTGAATCAGTTGTCGGCGAGTGGTCATATGAAGGAACTCCTGGCTCAGCAGGCGCTGAGATCAAATGATGAAAAGGGGGATTTGAACACCTGCCGCAACGGCAGCAGGCCTAGGTTTTCACTGATTTCCCGATCCGCTCAAGGGGCATCGCCGCGGCAACCGGGTGCGGCCGGGCGGCGGGCGCTTGGGGGGCCGCTCAGCAGACGCGCCGCGCGATCCGTGCGATGGGAGAGTCGGGCTCGATGTCATGCCAGTCGCGCAGCATGCCGCGCTTTTGTACCTCGGCCCCGGTCATCATGGGGCCGCTGTAGTAGGTCATGTGGACCAAACGGGCCAGGCGCGCCTTGCAGTTGATCTGCACCTGGGCGCGCATCGAGCGGTAGTTTGCGCCTTCGACGCTTTCTTGGGCGCTGCGGTAGTCAAGCACGGTCCACAGGACCTTGGCTGGGCCCTGCGTGCTGACAGACTGCGCATCAATGTAGTACATGCCCTGCTCGCTCAGCAGGACCGCCTCCCAGCGCTCGGCGGCGGCGGGCGCGGGGCCCCAGGCCCACACCACGGCAGCCAGGACAGCTGCGCGCAGGGGTCCGGTCTTCACACGCTTGGGCATGGCGCTCAGGCGCGCCGCACCAGCAACTGGGCCGCCAGATCGATCAGGGCCTGCCGGTAAACGTTGTCGGGCAAGCCCGACAGCGCCGCAATCGCCCGCTCGGCCTCGCTGGCGGCCAGCAATCGGGTGGTATCGATGGCACCGGTGCGCCGCACGATGTCCATGATGGCCTGGATCTGGTCGGTGCCGCCTTCCTCGATGGCATGGGCAATGAGCGCACGCTCGTCGGCCGCCGAGCGCGCCATGGCAATGATCAGCGGCAATGTGGCCTTGCCCTCGCGCAGGTCATCGCCCAGGTTTTTGCCCATCTCAGCCACTTCGCCGTCGTAGTCAAGCAGGTCGTCGATGACCTGAAAGGCGGTGCCCAGGGCCTGCCCATACTCGGCGCAGCACGCCTCGGTGGCGGCATCGCTGCCGGCCAAAATAGCCGCCAGCCGGGCGCTGGCCTCGAACAGCTTGGCCGTCTTGGAGCGGATCACATGCAGGTATTGGGCCTGTGTCAGGGAGGCGTCGTGCATGTTCATCAGCTGCTGCACCTCGCCCTCGGCGATCACATTGGTCGCCTCCGAGAGCACCTGCATGACGCGCATGTTCTGGGCCAGCACCATCATCTGAAAGGCGCGCGAGTAGAGGAAGTCCCCCACCAGAACGCTGGCCGGGTTGCCAAAAGCCTCGTTGGCCGTCGGCCGTCCACGCCTGAGGGTCGACTCGTCCACCACATCGTCGTGCAGCAAGGTCGCCGTGTGGATGAACTCGACCACGGCAGCCAGATTCAGGCGCTGCTCATGCCCGCAGCCCAGGGCGCCGCACATCAGCAAGAGCAGGGCCGGTCGCAGCCGTTTGCCGCCGGCAGCCACAATGTAGCGCGACACCTGCCCGACCAGTGGCACCTCGGACGACAGTCGTTGCTCGATCACGGCGTCCATGGCCCGCATGTCCTGGGCAACCAGAGCAAGGGCGGTGGAGGTGCTGGAAGGGACAGCGGACAAAGTACCAGCTCCTGGTAGTCACAAATTCTGAAAATCACCAGAATTATAGGGACAGGCCCCAAGCCAACCGAGCCCAGCCCCCCAAAAGCACGGACTGACCTGGCAACCCGATCTCCCGGCCCGAGGACTTGAGCATCGGGTTCAGAAGCTGGGCCAGCAGCCCAGGCCTGGACAGGCCCCTGCGAGGGTCGCTATAATGGAGGGCTTTTCCCGGCGGCAAATGGGCTTTCGGGGAGCTTTCTTTCGAAGAGGTCTTACATGTACGCGGTCATAAAAACCGGTGGCAAGCAATACAAAGTTGCCGCTGGCGAAAAAATTAAAGTAGAACAGATTGCTGCGGACGTAGGCCAAGAGATTGTGATCGACCAAGTTCTGGCCGTCGGCGACGGCAGCCAGATCAAGGTGGGCACGCCCTTGGTGTCCGGTGCAACCGTTACAGCCACCGTGCTGGCCCATGGCAGGCACGACAAAGTGCGCATCTTCAAGCTGCGCCGTCGCAAGCACTATCAAAAGCGCCAAGGGCATCGCCAGAACTACACCGAACTGCAGATCGGCGCGATCGCCGGCTAAAGCCTAAGAGGAGTCCCAAACATGGCACAGAAAAAAGGCGGCGGCTCGACGCGTAACGGGCGTG
>CANHDQ010000063.1 GCA_947459405.1 Comamonadaceae bacterium | reverse complement strand
TCTCGATCAGAGGTTGTTGTTGATGAACTTGAGCATGCCGTCGACGGCCTGGATGGCTTTGGAGTTGATCTCGTAGGCGCGTTGCGTCTCGATCATGCTGACCATCTCTTCGACCACGTTGACGTTGGACGCCTCCAGCGCCCCCTGCACGATCGAGCCGGCTCCGCCCTGGCCAGGAACCAGCACCTGCGGCGCGCCTGAGGCCGGCGTTTCCTTGACCAGGTTCTGGCCCATGGACTGCAGGCCGCTGGGGTTGACGAAACGCGAGATCTGAATCTGCCCGAGCACCTGGTTGCCGCCGCCGGTCAACTCCACCGAGACGGTGCCGTCGCGGCCCACCGTCACCGATGAGGCGTTTTGCGGCACCGTGATCGCCGGCTGAAGCAGTGCGCCGCTGGAGGTCACGAGCTGGCCGGTGTTGGACAGCTTGAAGCCGCCGTCCCGGGTGTAAGCCAGCGTGCCGTCGGTTTGGGCGATCTGAAAAAAGCCTCCGCCGGCAATGGCCAGATCCAGCGGATTTTGCGTGGTCATCATGTTCCCCTGCGCATGGATCTTTTCGGTCGCCACAATGCGCACGCCGGTACCCAGCATCAGCCCGGTGGGCGCTTGCGAGTTGGCGTCGGTCTGGCCGCCAGGCTGGCGCAGGTTTTGGTAGAGCATGTCCTCGAACACCGCGCGGTCGCGCTTGAAGCCCGTCGTGTTGACGTTGGCCAGGTTGTTCGAGATGACGTTCATCCGGGTCTGCTGGGCATCCAGGCCTGTCTTGGCCACCCACATCGATGCATCCATATTCAGCTCCTTGTTTGGTATTCAGTTAAGGCAGGACGCGGGTTCAACCGCTGGACTTGAGCATCGAGGCGCCAGCCTCATCCCCAGTCTTGCTTTCCTTGATGATGCGAATCTGCTGCTCGAAACTGCGCGACTGATCGATCAGCTTGATCATGATCTCCATCGCGTTGACATTGCTGCCCTCGAGTGCCTTTGGCGTGACCGAGGGGCGCAGCGTGCCATTGGTGATGTCAGCGCCCGGCGTGCCCTCAACTTGAAACAAGCCGTCCTCGCGCCGCACCAGCTTGGCCTGGCTGGAGTCGCGCAGCATGAGCCGCCCGACCAGCACCCCCGGATCGGCCATCTGTGCATCGCTGGTGGCATAAATACTGCCATCAGGGTTGATATTGATCTTGCTGCCCGCCGGCAGAGTGATCGGCTGACCGTTGTCCCCACGCACGACGAAACCCGAGCCGTTTTGCAGCACGCCGTTGGGCGACACCTGCAAGTCTCCGCGGCGGGTAAAGGCCAGCTGGCCGTCCCGGGCGCTCACACCCAGCACCGCTTTGTCGTTGATCGCCACATCCAGATCGCGGCCGGTGGCCATGATGGCGCCGGGTCGCATGGAAACAATGTCAGTGCTGACCGCCTGCGGCTGCAGACGCGTCTCCAGGCCGGGGCCTTCGACCTTGATGGCCCGCATGGCCACCTCGTAGCTGCGCTTGAAGCCCGGCGTGGACACGTTGGCCAGCTCGTTGGCCGTGACCTGACGCGCCACCCGGTTCTCGTTGATGGCGGCCACCGCGTTAAATGCAAGACGATCCATGTCTCAAGTTCCTTGTAGTGCGTCCGATTTACCGATCAAGCCTGGATCAGCCGCGGATATTGATGATGGCCTGAGTCATCGTGGTCGATGTCTCGATCGCCTTGGCATTGGCCTGGAAGTTACGCTGGGCGGTGATCAGGTCCACCAGCTCCTGCGTCAGGTCCACGTTCGAGCGCTCGGTGGCACCGGCGCGTATCGTGCCGAAGCCGGCGGTTCCGGCGGTGCCCAGAATCGGACTGCCGGAGGCGGCCGATGCCAGGAAGCTCGAGTCACCTGCCTGGCGCAAGCCAGCCGGGCTCGAGAAGTTGACCAGCAGGATCTTGGCCAGCGACTTTTGCGTGCCATTGGAATACGAGGCGCTGACCAGACCGTCGTTGGCGATGGTCACGCCCACCAGATCGCCCTCAGGCGCGCCGTCTTGCGACTGCGACAGCACCGCAAACGGCGACGAAAACTGGGTCGAGGCCGAGTAATCGATGTTGATCGTCAAAGCGCCCTTACCGCCTGCCAGATACACCGTCTCCAACTGCGTGCCCCCCATAGGCGAGACCAGTTTGCCACCGGTGTCAAAAGTCAGCTCGCCCTTGTCAAGGAAGATTGGCGACCAGGCCGGCAGCACGGTAAAACCGTCGCCGTTGGTGGTTTCGCGGCCGTCGCTGTCGATGTACTTGGGCACCATCTGCGCGCCCACCAAGTCGGCGTGCTGAGTCGGCTTGATCCAGGTGGAGGTCTGGCCGCGGCCGGCCTCGACTTGCTCTAGGCCCCAGGTGGGCTGACCCGAAATCTTGATGAACGAATCCGAAGAGGTGGTGCCGGTGGTAAACACAAAGCGGTTGCGCCCGTAGTCGTAGCTCACCCGCACACCGTTGACCGTCTCGGGCGCGCCGTTGGTGTTGTTGGCCATCGAGTTGATGCCTTTTTGCAAGGCCGCTGCGAAGGACTCGACCGAATAGTCGTTGCCCGTGGGGATGACCACGGTGCCTTTAACGCCATCGACCGTGACCACAAAGCGGTTGTTGGTGTTGTCCACCGCGAAGTTGTTGGTCACGTTGATCGTCGGGGTCCCGCCGTAGGCCATCGCAGACGAAGATGCAATGCCGCGCACGGCCACGGCCGAAGTGGTGACCTCCGAGTCCTTGAAACCAAAAAGCTTTTCACCCAACGAAGCTTTGTCACCTGTGGCCACACGATCGAGCGTGAGCTTGATGCTGGCTTCGTCGCCGGTGGTGCCGGACTTGACCGCAAACGTCTTGTTGCTGGCATCAAAAGAGACCTTGATGCCGTAGCGCTGCTCGTTGACCGGCCGGATCATGCTTCCGTTGGGGATGATCTGCAGGCTGTTGGAGCCATCCTCGGCCATTTCCACCGGCGTGCTGCCCAGACCGAACACTTCGTTTCGGCCCGCCGTACCTTGGGCAATGCTCACACTGTTGGTGCCATCGGTGAACTTGAAGGTGCGCAGGTTGTAGTCGTAGGAAACCTTGACGGAGTTGGTGCCACCGGCCTTGAGGTCGGTGTTGTTGTCCATGTTCTTTTGCAGCGCTGCCGTCACCTGCTCGATGGTCAGCTTGCTCCAGTCAAATGTGGTGCCGGCAGGCAGGGTGAAGTCGCCTTGCACCAGCTGCAGGTTGATGGCCTTGGGCGCGCTGGCGCTGTCGAGCACGCGGCTGGTGCGCACGGTCAACTGCTGGTTGGCCGCGACACTGAGGTTGAAATAGGCCTCGTCGCCAAATGCCCGGTTGAGGTAGCTGGTCATCTCGGCAGCCACCTGGTTGCCGGTGAGCTTTTGATTGAGGTCGGCCAGGTAGCCCAGGTCGACCTTGATTGGGTTGTTCGAGCCATCGACATCCAGGGTGAAAACCTGGGACAGCAAGGCCTTGTTGGCAGCCGACTGCGCCGCCCAGTCCTTGAAATTGATGCCATTGGTCAGGTCAAATTGCTGGGTGTCGATCGGCTCAGTGCTCGAGACAGTGGCTGGCTGCGAGGGGCGCACGTCGGTCAGCTCGTCCAGCGAGATCAGCTGTGTCTTGGCCGTGGTGATCTCGTCCTTGACCTCGCCGAAGGGCTTGATCTGGCCGTACTGGTTGACGTAGAGACGCTCGCCGGTCGAATCGGTGGCCTGCACCAGCGAGGCATTGACCTGGTCGTCGCCCACAAACACAAAGGTTTGCCACTTGTTAAAGGGGCTGCTCTGGTTGGCGTTGGCGGTCTTGACATAGTAGACCGTGGCCAGATAGCCATTGCCCCCGTTGTCGTACACCGTCATCGCGGTGCTCTTGTTGTAAGTGGCCGGGTTGGAGCGGTTGAACGTCTCGCTGATCACCTGGGCATCGGCAGGAAAGTTCAGGCCCAGCTCCACCAGCGAGGTCTGACGCGCCTCGCCCGAGGTTTTTTGAGGAATGGTCAGCACCACCCGCTCGTTGACGTTGGCGCTGCCGGTCGAGTCCACCGTTGCCGCCATCAGACGCTGGCCGGCCGAGTTGACCACGTTGAACTGCTCGTTGAGCATGAAGGAGCCGTTGCGGGTGTAGATGTCCTGCAAGCCGTCGGCTGACTTGAGCGGGAAAAAGCCGTCGCCGGTAATGGCCAGATCGAGCGCATTGGAGGAGAAGGACACATTGCCCTGGCTGAACTCCTGGCTCACCTGCTTGAGCGCCACGCCCTGACCGACGGTCGAGGAGGCCTTCTGCAGCGGGGAGGTCGCGAAGATGTCACCGAAGTCGGCGCGCGATCGCTTAAAGCCGGTGGTGCCCACGTTGGCGATGTTGTTGCTGGTCACAGCCAGCTGGGCGGTGGCCGAATTCAAACCCGTGAGCGATGTATAGAAAGACATGAGCTACTCCTGTAAACCGATGAGGCGACCGCGTGCAGTCGCCGAACCTTAAAAATCAACCACCAATGCGCTTGATGTCGGCCATCTTGAGCGTCTGGCCACCTTGAACCTGGACCAGCATCTGGCCGCTGGCGTCCTGGCTGATGCTGCGGATCTCCGACAAGGTGCTGACGGTGGGCACAACGTTCTTGCCCTGTGCCACAGCCGCCACCCGAAAGCGGTAGATGCCCTCGGGCACCGCCGAGCCGTTGCTGCTCTGTCCGCTCCAGGACAGCGCGAGGCTGCCGGCCTGCTGCGAGCCCAGAATCTGCTGAAAGACGGTCTGACCTGCGGCATTGAGCACATCGATCTGCACGCCATCGGCGCCATTGGGCAGCTCGATGCTGGCCTGCACCGGCTGGTCCTTGGTGTAGGTGAAAGTGTTGCCAGGGACCACTACGCTCTTGCCGATCAGCGCGGCACCAGCCATCATGCGATCGCCCTGCAGCGAAGCGGTCAGCGCCGCCAGTTGCGTGGCCATATTGGTTGTCGCCTCAAGCTGCGAGAACTGGGCCAGCTGCGCCACAAACGCCTCGTTCTTGGTGGGGTCGAGCGGGTTCTGGTTCTGCAGCTGTGTGGTGAACAGCTTGAGAAAGTCCTGCTGGTTGGCGGTGGTGCCATTGGCCTTGGGTTTGGCCAGCTCTTGCTCGTAGCTTTTGATGCCAGCTGGCAAGGCGCGCGACGCAGCAGCCGAGGGATTGATGCTCGCGGCGTTGGTGTACAGGGCGGTGGTGGCCATGGTGGTGCCTGGGTTTAACTGCGGGTGATATCGATCGTGCGCATCATCAGCTGGCGCGTCGTGTTAATCACTTCGACGTTGTTCTGGTAAGAGCGCGAGGCGGCCATCATCTCGACCATCTCGGTCATCTCGTTGACGTTGGACATGTAGACGTAACCGTCCTTGTCGGCCAGCGGATTGCCTGGATCGGACATGCGCTTGATCGGCGCGGGATCGTCGATCAGCGCCTCGATGCGCACGCCACCTTGATAGGTCTGGTCGCGCGGGGCCTGCTTTTGCTCATCGAGCACCGCCTTGAACACGGTGCGCTTGGCTCGAAAGGCCTCCTGCTCGTTGCCGGCAACCGTGCTGGCATTGGCCAAGTTGGACGCTGTCGCGTTCATGCGGGCCATCTGGGCGTTGAGCGCAGAGCCGGCAATCCCAAATATGTTGTCAATGGGCATGGATTACTCCCCCTTCAAGGCGCGGCGGATGGAGCTCACGCGCTGTTCTAAAAACTGCAGCGTCGCCTGGTAATCGGCGGCTGCCTTACCGTATTGCGCCTGCTCAATATTGAGCTCGACCGTGTTGCCGTCGAAAGCCACGTTGAATGGAACCCGGTAGCGCAGGCCATTGGGGTTGTCCTGGATGGCGCTGTCGACGTGCCCCTTGCGCGTGGCCACCATCGGCTCTTGGCGGACGTTGGTGAGCACCGAACGAAAATCAATGTCCCGGGCCTTGAATTCCGGGGTATCGGCATTGGCAATGTTGCGCGCGAGCACCTCCATGCGGCGGCTGCGCACATCAAGCGCCCGAGCATGAATGTCGAGGGCTTTGTCGATGAAGTTCATATCTTCATGGTCCTTCGATGGTGGGGATCACCGCGTTCAACACTTGCCGGTTTCCCGACAACCCAGCCGACCAAAATGCGGCTTCAGGCGCTAGACCGCAAAACCCGTGCCATCTGTTTTCCGCCGCGAAACCCAGCCTGCAGCCCCTTGGAGCGGCAAGGCAGGCCCTTGCCGCCGGCAAACACCGGCAAGACCTTGCCGCCCGGCAAGGCGGGACTGCTCCGTCGTCGCGCCCCCGCCGTCGTCGCGCCCCCGCCGTCGTCGCGAGGAACGAAGCGATCCATCTGCTGCGCCAAGAAACCCTGGATTGCCGCGGCCTGCGGCCTCGCAATGACGCAGTCGTGGCGTCATTGAGCCCCAAGCCATCAGAGCAGCCGTGGGCTGGCCTCAATCTTGCGGTGACGGTGCACCCCAAACACGAGGTGTCGGCCTTCCCACACCCTCGCCCTACTTCGATTGCCATGGCCCTGCCCCAACCGAATCAACCGACACGACAGACCCAACCAGCCCGGCCGCGATCTGCCCGCAAAGCAGCGTGTGCCCCTCTGTGGCTGGGCCTGTGGGCCTTGCTCGGCGCCTTGCCCGGCTTGGCTCTGGCCCAGATCGCCGGCTCACCTGGGCCAGGTGCAACGGTAAGCCGACCTGCTGCGCTGCCCGCGGCCCTGCCGACCGTCACCCCGACGGCTTTTGCCGCGGGGACACCCTCCCACAACATCCCGCCTGCGGGGCCGACCCCGGTCACGCCGCTGCCTGCGGCCTCGGCAACGCCCGATCACGAGGCGCTGTTTACCCAAGCCAGGCGATGGGTGATGGGCCAGGAACAACTGCCGGCCGATCAGGTCCGGTTTGCGGCGCTCGACAGCCGGGTGCGCATCGCGCCTTGCCAGGAGCCGCTGCAGTTCGACTACCCATTTAGCGGCTCGCGCGAGACCGTTCGGGTGCGCTGCGCCGGGCCCACAGCCTGGCAGCTTTTCCTGCGCCTGACCGTGCGGCCGCCAGTCGCCGGAGCCCCTTCGGGCCAGCCGGCAGGAGCCCCGGCCGCCGTCGCGATGCGCGCCAGCGCCCCGGTCACGCTGCAGCCGCCCATGAGGACGGTCGTGATCGCCAAGCGGTTGCTCCAGCGCGGCACCGAGCTCGACGCCAGCATGCTCGAGGAGGTGCAAAAACCGGCCATGGGACTCGACCAACTGGCGATCGGCTCTATCAAGGATGTGGCGCGAGCCGAGACCGTGCGTGACCTTCCCGCCGGCACAGTGTTGCGCAGTTACGACATCAAACGCAGCTTGATGGTCCGAAAAGGGCAGTCGGCCACGCTGACGGTCGGCCAAAACGGCAGTTTTCAGATCACGGTGCGGGTCGAAGCCCAGCAAGATGGGCATCTGGGTGAGCAAATCCGCTTAAAAAACCCCGAGTCGGGTCGACTTATCTCGGGTGTGGTGACGGGACCGAACACTTTGAAGGGTTTGTAGGCCAATTTTTGAGACAATGGCCTCAAGTTTTGGTCGGCGCTTCCGATATCACAGGCGTCAAAGGGTCAAATCAGACCCTCCACCAGAAAGAGATCCTCCCATGACCGATGCAATTTCACAGTATGGAAGACAAAACCTGTCGGACAACACTGTGCGCAGCAGTGCCGACAAGGTCAAGAAATCGTCGACTTCGCAAAGCGCCAGCTCGACCGGCTCGACCGGCAGCAGCGAGCGTTCTGCGCCGGCCAGTCGCGGAGAAGACACGGTGGCGCTGAGCAGTGTGGCGCAAAGGGCCATGGCGGAGCCGGACTTTGACCGCGCCAAGGTCGAGGCCATCAAGCAGGCGATCTCCGAGGGTCAGTACCCGCTCGATTCGAGGCGCATCGCCGAAAGCTTTGTCGCCATCGAACGCATGATCCGTGAGTGACAGCACGGCCGCCACACGCCTTTTGACGCTCGCGCATGAGCTCGAGCAGGTGCTCGAACAGGAATTTCGGGCCCTGCAAGACCAAAACCTTGACGCCTTTGAACAGCTGCAGCCCGGAAAATCGGAGCTGCTGGCCGAACTCTCCCGTCTTTGCCCGCCCGCACAAGATTTGCAAAACCAGCCGCAATGGGCCGGCCTTCACGACAGTCTGCTGCGCGGCCGCGACGCCCACCGCCGCAATTCGGTGCTCATTGACCGCAAGCTCGAGGCCATCCGCGGCGCCCTGAGCAGCCTCCAAACCGGCAACCCCACCGCCTCGGTCGAGGTCTACGACCGGCTCGGCAAAGTCTCACGCTTCAACAAGGGCCGGGGCTACCACGACGCCTGAGCGCGGGCGGCCCGAGCCAAACCAGGCTGCACCTTCGCGGCCACTGGCCAAACCACTGGCCTCGTCAGGCCGGGCGATCGGCCAAATCAGATCAGGCCTCCTCGTCCACCTGCCCTGCCCCGCCGCGCTTTTCATCGCCCGGGCGCATGCCTTTGAGCCAGTAGACCCAAGACAGGATCACGGCCACCGCGGTGTAGAGCTCGGGCGGGATTTCATCGTCCACATTGAGCCGGCTGAGCAGGGCCAGCAGTTGCGGGTCTTGGGTGACATAGACGCCCTGCCGGCGCGCCTCCTCGATCAGCCGCTCGGCCAGATGGGCGTCGGCCTTGGCGGTGAGCACCGGCACATCGTTCATGCCGTATTCGAGTGCAACGGCTTGTTTGCGCGGCGTCATCTCGGCAGCCTTAAGCGCGAATATCGATCACCAGGCCGCGGCCTGAGGGCACCCAGTCGGCACTGCCCTGCGGACGCGCGCCATGAATGACCTGCAACGAATGCATCGCAAGGCCCGCCTGCGACAGCTGCGCACCCAACTCGCCCGAGCGCTGCCGAGCCTGCTCCACCACGCCCTCTCGCAAGGCCCACATGGTCAGCTCGACCCGCTCCAGTCCGTGCAGCTGGGTCTTGAGCCAAACCTCGCCGAGGTCGTCGCTCTTCGAGTGCACATTGACCGTCAGCGGAGGCCGCTCCTGGCCTGGCTTGTGCGGCGCACGCCGAAACTGCAGCTCGATCGGATCGGCGTCGGCAAAAGGCAGCATGAAGCTGATGAACATCTCCTCTTGAGCCTGCGCCAGCACCGCTTGTACCTGAGAGGACTCCAGATCGTCGAGCGCCTGCGAAAGCTTTTCGATCGACTCCGGCATATCGCCGTCGTCATCGCGTGACAGGGCGGCGATCAATTTGCGCAGCAGTTGCTTGGGGTCGTCGGCTGGTGGCGGCAGGCCGCGGGTCAGCCAGGGCTCTGAGCCCATGGCGCCGACCATGGCGCGGCTCATCGCCTGTGCCAGTGCCTGCGGATTGAGCTGGGCCATGTTCAATTGCATGCCGCGCCACTGGGCCATCAGGTCGCTGCGACCGGTGGCCTGCAGCAAGGCATCGAGCACGCCAGGCTTGAACAGCCGGCCCACCTGCTCGAGTCCGGGCGGGCGAAACAGCAGGTTGCCGACGCGCGAAAAAAAAGGCGCACTGGCCAGCATCAGAGCCTTATCGGCCATAGGCTGAAGGCCCATCCCGGACGGGCCCATGTGCACCTGCAAGCGCACCATCTGACCGGGCAGCCAGCCAGCGGTTGCCGGCATTTGCGGCAGATCGAGCTGCTTGCCGCGCATGAGCAGGGCCAGGTCGTCACCGGCGCGCGATTGCACCGTGGCCTGCACGATTTGTCCGTCGCGCAGGTCGAGCGCCCGCGCCTGCGCCACCGTCAGCGGCAGGATCCTGCCCTCCAGGTAGATCGGATTGGACCGACCGGGCAGCTGCGTGAGGTCGGCCGGCGCGATCACAAGAGAGCCGGGCGCTGCGGCGGCCGCCTCAAGGGTAACGCACCCATCGCCGGCGCTCGTCGGCCGTGCTCGGGGGCGGCGGGAAGTAGGACCCGACCTCGGTGGGCGAGAGCAGCGGCAGCAAGATCTCGCGCAGCAGCCCGTGCATCTCAGGCAGCTTGAGCTCGGTCCCGGGCCTGAGTCGGCTGTTGCGCCCGGCCTTAAAGGCCGTGGGGTTGGCATCGATCAGGGCTTGGCGCAGCAGCTCATCCTTGAGCGGACTGTCGGCCATGGTCTTCCTGATCACCCGATCGATCGTATCGCCAGCCACGGTCACATACACCCGCCCGGCATGGGCAGGTGCAGCCGCACCCGCCTGGGCCGCCGAACGGGGCTGAGCCTGTGGCGGGGCCGACGAGGAGGCATGTGAGGGGGCTTGTGAGGGTCCGGCAGCCAGCACCGGTGCCGCATGAGCCAGCGCACCGAGCAGGGCCACGCCCAAGGCGACGCGCACACGGGGCAGGCCAAGGCAAAGGCGGTAACGGTTCATGCGGAACTCCTTGAATTTCAATTAATCGTGCGCCGGGGCGGCCTGACCTTAGCGCGACTGCAAGGGCCAAGCCTGCCACTGCGGCTTGACCGCAGCCGAAGGACCGGCCAGCACCCGCAGCTGCGCCTGGTGCGCCGACACCTGCTCGACCCGGGCGAGCACCAGCGCCAGGGGCGCGTCTGAATCGAGCACCTGGGCCGGCCAGCGGCGGCGGTCTGACACCAGCCATTCGTCGCCTGCTTGCACGCCAGCCAGGCTGCCCTGGTCGATCTGCACTTCTGCTGCGGCGACCTGAAGAACCTGCACGCCCACCGGCTCGCAAGCGAGCCGATCGCCGATGGCCTTGGACCAGTCTTGCACCAGGGCCTGCAATTGGCTGCGGGTGACGGCCTGCAAGCGTGGCGCCGTCCAGCCGCGCTCTTGCATCAGCAGCGCAAGCTCGACGGTGCGCTCCAAGGCAGGGGTCGGCTCACGGGCCGATTGCAGCGTCAAAGTCAGACGCACCCAGGTCGGCTCGCTCGAGGGCCAGGGCAGCCAAATGCGCGCTTGCGCCGCCGGCACCGTCTCCAGGCTCAGCCGTACACGCCAGTTCAGCGCAGCCGATGCGGCGGCGCCTCCGGTCAAAAGCCTCTCGTAGGTGGCGGCGCTGCCGGTTTGTGCCTGCAGCGCCGCCGAGGGCACATCCACCAAATGCCAGCGCGGATCGGCCGCCGGGGCGCTGCGCCAGGCTGCGCCCATCAATTGCACCGCCTCTCGCTGCAGATGCTCGTCGTCGAGCGACCAGCGGCCGCGCTGCTGAACCTCCAGGCCCAGCACATGGCGCAGCGCATCGGTTTTGCGGCAAGCTGCGGCCGCCGGCGCCGGCGTCGCCGCCTCTGACTTGACAAGGTCTTGGGCACCCTGCACCTGCAGCCGCGCCTGCGGCTGACCCTGCGCGTCGCGCGAATAGGCCATCACGCGCACGCCTCGCACCTGCATGCCCGAGCGAAAACTGCTGGACTCGCGCAAAGCACCCTGGGCATCGATCCAGGCCGTGGTGCGCACCTGGGTGGCGCCGCGCAGCGCCTCCTGCGCCAGCGCATGGCGCACCGCCTGCAACTTCTCCTCGGGGCTGAGCTCAGCTGCGTGGGCGGCCGAGGTCACGGCCCACAGGGCACAGGCCAGCACAGCCGTGACCGCACAGCGCCAGGCTGGCAAGACGGTCTGGCCAGCGGCCGGCAGCAGGCGGTCCATGGCTTAGCGCACCCGCGACTGGACCTGACCCAGGTAGAGCGCGCGCAGATCCTGCACCACCGCCCTGTCCAGGCTCAGCGTGGTCTCGTAGGTGTCGTCACCGGCCGGCGTAATGCTCACCAGCACCGCACCGTAAATCACGCCCTCGACCCTGGCCCTGAAGGTGTCGCTTTGCACCATCATGTCGGCCACGGTGGTGGTGGCGTCAAGTTGCTGACCGTAGACCTGCTCCGTCAGTGAGCGGTATGCGTCGAGTTTGGAGGCCCGGATGGCCATCAAACGCTGCTGCGCCGGATTGCGGTGATTTTGCACACTGATCACGGCATAGCCAGTGGCCGTCAGGGTCTCGCGCTTTTCAATCAGGGGCGCGATCATGCCGGCCGACTCGGCGCGCGCCACAGGTTCGGCACGTTGGGGCGCAGCCGCCACTGGCGCAGCGGGCTCGGCAGCCGCCGCTCTGGCCGGGGCTGCGCGCGATACCGGCGCCTCTGCGGCAGCCGGGGCCGCAGCCTCGGCCTTGACCGGCTCCTTGGCGCCCACCAGGCCCCAGGGCTGCATCGTCTGGCAGCCCGATAACGCGAGCAAGGCCGCAGCGGCAAGTGCCCGCGTCAAGCCGACAGAAAGATGAGCGTTCAATTTCATGTTCTTACCTCAATGCGGTCGCGCCAGGGCGCCAGGTTCTGACGCCAGCAGAATCGGCACCAGCGCGCCAAGCTTGAGCACTGGATCGCCCGCCTGCCTTCTGCAAACCCCCAAAAACTCTGAATTAATGCCAGATTCGTCTGCATAATTTAACAAATCTATTGCATTTTTAACATTTTGTGGCAAAGTGCTGGTAGTCAATTTTCTACCCCCCTGCGCCATGACCGTCCCCCATCCCTTCATTGGAAAGAGTCCAGCCGCCCAAGCGGTTCGGACCCTGATCGACCGGGTGGCCAATTCGCAGGCGACCGTGCTGATCACCGGGGAAAGCGGCACCGGCAAGGAGTTGGTGGCGCGCGCGTTGCACGAGCAGTCGCAGCGCCATGGCGGCAATTTCGTCCCAATCAATTGTGCAGCGATCCCCAAGGACCTGATCGAAAGCGAGCTCTTCGGTCACCGCAAGGGCGCATTCACCGGGGCCATGGCCGACCGGGTCGGGCGCTTCGAACTGGCCCACGGCGGCACGATCTTCCTCGACGAAATCGGCGACCTGCCGCTGGACATGCAGGTCAAGCTGCTGCGCGTGCTGCAAGAGCGCCAGGTCGATCCGGTTGGCAGCAGCAAGCCGGTCGCCATCGACGTGCGGGTGGTCGCCGCCACCCACCGCGACCTAGAGGCCGAGATCGCCGCCGGCCGTTTTCGCGAAGATCTGTATTACCGGCTCAATGTGCTGCCCCTGCACACCTGCCCGCTGCGCGAACGCCCTGAAGACCTGCCCGAGCTGCTTGGCTTTTTTGCCAAGCGCTTTGCACCCCGAGGGCAGGCGCCGATCAGCTTCACCGACGACTTCATGCTGGCCTTGCAGGCCTACCGGTGGCCAGGCAATGTGCGCGAGCTGTCCAACCTGGTCGACCGCTTCAGCACCCTCTTCACCGGCGAGCATCTGGCGCTGGGAACCGTGCCGGCCCATCTGCTGCCCAAGGGTCTGGCCAGCCTGCAAGCCGAGCGCTGCGCCAACCCGGTGACCAGCCTGCTGGCCATGCAGCCAGCGCCCGCAGAGCCGGCCCCGGCCGAGGCGCAAGACGCCCCGGTCAGTGACGTTGAGAGCATCATCATGCTTGCCCAAGGCGGCGTGCCCACCCCGGTGCTGCCCGCCGAAGGCCTGAGCCTGAAAGAACGCCTGGCCGACATCGAGCGCGACCTGATCCAGCAAGCCCTTGAGCGCACAGAAGGCAACGTCTCACAAACCGCCCGCCTGCTGAGCCTGCAGCGCACCACCCTGATCGAAAAGATCCAGAAATACCAGCTGCGTCCTGGCGATTGAGCCAGCTGCCGCGTCGTGGCCGCGGCGCGGCGCTCCGCAATGGGATGCGCAGGCCAAGCAAGCTACTTCTTAACTCGGCTGGAGAGTGCGGATTCCGTAGGAACAAAGTCAAGGCCGACCTAGGCTGCGAATTGCCCCTGGAGACCGTGCGCAAGGTCGGCTACGCCTTCACCGCCGACCTGCAAGTCGACGCCAGCCGCTGAAGCGGGTCGTTGCGGGCCCTGCTGGGTCAGGGTTTGTCGGACGACTT
>CANHDQ010000062.1 GCA_947459405.1 Comamonadaceae bacterium | reverse complement strand
GCATACTGCTGGTCGTTGATGCGCCGCGCCGCACGCAGCCGGTTTAGCTCTGGGATCGTCAACGGGTTGGCGCGATCGTCCAGCCGCTCTTGCAGCAAGGCTTCGGCATTCGCCGCGCAGCTCGATCTCGTAGCCCGGCACCGGCCAGCCGGTGGTGCCGTAGCGCACCTGTCCGGGCCGGTTGGACAGGTAGATGTGCAGCATTTCGGTCGAGCCGATGCCATCGATGATCTCCACCCCAAAGTGGCGGGTAAAGCGCTCGCCCAGTTCGGCCGGCAGCGCCTCGCCGGCCGACGAGCACAGGCGCAGCGCCACCTCGCCTCGGGCGGGCAGCTTGGGCGAGGCCAGCATGCCCGCAAAGCCGGTGGGCGCGCCAAAAAACACGGTGGGCTTTTGCTCGGTCCAGCGCTTGAAGACGGCATCAGGTGTGGGCCGCTCGGCCATCAGCACCACGGTGGCGCCTACGCTCAAGGGGAAGGACAGCGCATTGCCCAGGCCGTAGGCAAAAAACAGCTTGGCCGCTGAAAAGCAAATATCGTTTTCGGTCAGGCCCAAGATGGCTTTGCCATAAAGCTCGGCGGTCCAGTAGGGGTTGGCGTGGGTGTGCGCCGTGCCCTTGGGCCGTCCTGTTGAGCCGGAGGAGTAAAGCCAGAAGGCCGGGTCGTCGCCCGCGGTGGGCGCGCATGAGCCCAAGGGCGCGTGCTGGGCGATCAGGGTCTCGATGTTCAGGGCTTCGATGCCCAGGTCCTGATCGCTCTTTTCCCCTGCCGGGCGCGAGACGATCACCTGGCGCACCTCGTGCCCGCTCTGGGCCAGGGCCTGGCGCAGCGTGGGCAGCAGCGCTCCCGACACCAGCACCGCTTGTGCGCGGCTGTGCCGCAGCATGTAGGCGTAGTCGTCGGCGGTCAGCAGGGTGTTGACCGCCACCGGCACGATGCCCGCATACAGCGCGCCCAGAAAGCTCACCGCCCAGTCGCTGCTGTCGTGCATGAGCAGCAGCACCCGCTCTTCGCGGCGCAGGCCCAGGGCCAGCAGGCCGGCGGCCAGGCGCCGCTGGCGCTCGGCCAGCTCGCCGTAGCTGAGTGTGCCGGCGTCATCGATGTAGGCGGTTTTGTGCGCGCGCTGCGTGTTCAGTGCGATCAGATGCTGCGCGAAATTGAACTGCGCCGGCGGTGCGGGCGGCAGCGGGGTATCGGGCATGGCGGGTCTCCTTCCTCGTGGCTTCAAAGTGATCGCGGGGCAGCGGCCGCGCTTGTTGTTGTGAAAATGCTGCCGCGGTGCAAGCCTTCAGGCCGATGCCGGTTTGAGCGGATCGAGCACCGCCGTGCTGGCCTGGATGGCGGCGCGCCGGTGGTAAAAGCCCAGCGCGCGCAGGCCGCCCAGCTCTTCGCCGCCGCCGGCGCGGCCGGGCCCGCCGTGCAGCGACTGCGGCATGACGTTGCCGTGGCCGGTGTGCAGCGCGCCCACGTCGGGGCTGATGATGTGCACGCGGCCGTGGCTGTCGGCCAGCTCCAGCGCCGCGCGTGCCAGCTCGCCCGGCTCGCTGCCGTAGAGCGAAGCGACCAGCGAGCCCTGGCCGCGGCGGGCCAGATCCAAGGCATGGGCGCCGTCGCGGTAGGGCACGAGCGTGGCCACCGGGCCGAACACCTCGTGCGCGTGCACCACGCCGGCAGCGTCACTGGCCGCCGCGTCCTTGAGGCCCAGAAGCGTGGGGCCGACACAGCAGGCCACTGAAGGGTCGGCGTCGACGAGTGCATGGCTGGCGCCGTCGTGCAGCACCTGCGCTTGCGACCTGAGCAGGGCCAGGCCTTCTTGCACCGATTGCAGTTGGGCGCGGCTGACCAGCGCGCCCATGCGCACCGATTCGTTGCGTGGATTGCCCACGGTGGTTTTGGCCAGGCGCGCGCCGATGGCTGCAGCGATCTGCTGGGCCTGTGCCTCGGGCACCAGCACGCGGCGGATCGCGGTGCATTTCTGGCCCGACTTGACCGTCATCTCGCGCGCCACTTCCTTGACCAGCAGGTCCACCGCATCGGCGCCGGCGCCCGGCAGGAGCAGGGCACTGTTGAGGCTGTCGGCCTCGATGTTCACGCGCACCGAGCGGCGCGTGATCGCCGGGTGCGAGCGGATGAGCTCGGCCGTTTCGGCCGAGCCGGTAAAGGACAGCACGTCAAAGGGCTGCAGTTGGTCAAGCAGGCCGTTCGAGGAGCCGCAGATCACCGACAGGCTGCCCGCCGGCAGCACGCCGGCGTTGACCACGTCCTGCACCATGCGCTGCGTCAGCCAGGCGGTGGCCGTGGCCGGCTTGACGATCACCGGCACGCCTGAGAGCAAGGCCGGGGCCGCTTTTTCCCAAAGGCCCCACGAGGGGAAATTGAAGGCGTTGATGAACAGCGCCACGCCGCGCGTGGGCACCTGCACATGCTGGCTCTGGAACAGCGGGTCTTTGCCCAGGCGGGCGCTCTCGCCGTCGAGCAGATGACGCTGCTCGCCCAGGCCTTGGCCCAGCCGCGCGTAGTGGCCCAGGGTGAAGAGGCCACCGTCGATATCGACGGCCGAGTCGTTCTTGACCGTGCCGCTGTTGGCGGTGGCGATCTCGTAGTAGGCCTCGCGCTGGGCCTGCAGCACCTGGCCCACCGCGGCCAGCATGTCGCCGCGCTGCTTGTAGCTCAGGGCGCGCAGGGCGCTGCCGCCGCTGTCACGGGCAAAGGCAAAGGCCGCCGCCAGGTCCAGGCCGGTGGCGTCCACGCGCACAAGCTCGGTGCCCAGCACCGGGTCGAATAGCGCAGAGCCTGCGCCAGTGCCCGCCTGCCAGCGGCCGGCGACGTAGTTGGAAAGCAGTTCGGTCATGGGAGGTCTTTCTGAAGGGAGCCGCTCAGGCGCTCTGGGTGAATTCGATGCGGCCTTGTGGCAGCAGGTAAAGCACCAGGGCGCGACCTTGGCGTACCGTGGGGCGGTGGGCGCTGCCCGGTGGGCAAACCAGCCAGCCGGCCGGCCTGCCGTCAAAGGTGGCACCCTCATCGAGGGGCATGATCAGGTCGATCTCGCCTTCGGGGTGGACATGGTGGGGGCCGGCGATGTCCTGCATGTCGACCACGTCGACCGAAAAACCATGCAGGTCCTCGGCCGGCTTGAAGATGCGGCCGTATTTCAGGCCGCCGCCTTCCCGGTTGGCCAGCCAGCCTGCGGCCACGCCGGCCTCGCAGCTGGCTCTGAGCTGCTGGTAGCGGGGGCTGCTGCTGCCGTGCTGCGCGTTGAGCCACGCGTCGAGGTCGGCATCGAGGGGGCGGCCGGCCAGCTCGGCCGTGAGGTCGGCAATCTGCTGGCGAAAGCGCTCGGGGGTCGGGTCTGGGTTCATGGTCGGGCCGTCAGGGTTTGGGGTGCCATCGCTTGCCAAAGCCAGCGATATGAATTATTGTGCGTGTTTGAACGATAGAACCGTTGCCCGACCATGTCAAGCACTATATTGCAAAAATCGGGGTTAACCCTTGGTTCGGATCCGATGCCGATGCCAGCAGATGGGCAGGCGGGGCCGGACAAGCATGCCTTCTTGGTGGCATTGGGCGAGCGGGTGCGCAGCCTGCGCGCGCGCCGCGGCATGACGCGCAAGGCCTTGTCGCTGTCGGCCCATGTGTCCGAGCGGCATCTGGCCAACCTCGAATACGGCGAGGGCAATGCCTCCATCTTGGTGCTGTTGCAGGTCGCAGGCGCCTTGCAGTGCAGCTTGGCCGAGATGATGGGCGATGTCACCACCTCCAACCCCGAGTGGCTGCTGATTCGCCAGTTGCTCGGTGAGCGCAGCGAGGCCGACCTGCGGCCGGTGCGCCTGGCCATTGCGCAAATGCTTGGCCGCAGCGGCCCTGGCTCGGTGAGCCCGCGTATCGCCCTGGTGGGCTTGCGCGGTGCGGGCAAAAGCACCCTGGGCCAGATGCTGGCCGAGGACCTGGCTTGCCCCTTTGTTGAACTGAGCCGCGAGATCGAGAAGTTGGCCGGCTGCAGCGTCTCCGAGATCCAGGCCTTGTATGGACAAAACGCCTACCGCCGCTACGAGCGCCGGGCGCTGGAGGACGCGATCGAGGCGCACCCTCAGGCCGTCATTGCCACCCCGGGCGGGCTGGTGTCCGATCTTGCAGCTTTCAACGACATGCTCACCCACTGCACCACGGTGTGGTTGCAGGCAGAGCCCGAAGACCACATGAAGCGCGTGATCGCGCAAGGCGACATGCGCCCGATGGCCGCAAGCAAGGAGGCGATGGACGACTTGAGGGGCATTCTGGCTGGACGCGCCGCGTTTTACTCCAAGGCCCAGCTGCGTATCAACACCAGCGCCCAGCCTCTGCCCGAAACCTTTGAGTTGCTGCGCCAGCAGGTGCGCCAACTCCTGCAGCTGTCGGTTTGAAAGACTCCGAAATTCCAAAACATGCAAAAAAGTGCTTGACGGGCCAAAAATGATGCAATATCATGCAGCAATTGGTTTGAAAATGCAGCTTGATGCATTGAGCAAACGCCCAGCCCTCACAGCCACAACGACCTTCAGGAGAGACAAACATGAACGCCAGCCAACCTATCGTCGACTACCGCACAGCGCCCGAACAGTACCGTCACGTCAAGCTCGGCTATGACGGCCCGGTGGCCACGCTCAAGATCGACATCGATGAAAACGCCGGCCTGCGTCCGGGCTACAAGCTCAAGCTCAACTCGTATGACCTGGGCGTGGACGTGGAGCTCAACGACGCGGTCAATCGCATCCGCTTCGAGCATCCCGAGGTCAAGACCGTGGTCGTGACCAGCGCCAAGGACAAGGTGTTTTGCTCGGGCGCCAACATCTTCATGCTCGGCGTCTCCAGCCATGCCTGGAAGGTCAACTTCTGCAAGTTCACCAACGAGACCCGCAACGGCCTGGAAGACTCATCGCAGCACGAGGGCCTGAAATTCCTGGCCGCGGTCAATGGCGCCTGCGCCGGCGGCGGCTACGAGCTGGCCCTGGCCTGCGACGAAATTTTGCTGATCGATGACCGCTCCAGCGCCGTGAGCCTGCCCGAGGTGCCGCTGCTGGGCGTGCTGCCGGGCACGGGCGGCCTGACCCGCGTGACCGACAAGCGCAAGGTCCGCCACGACCTGGCCGACATTTTCTGCACCAGCGTCGAGGGCGTGCGCGGCCAGAAGGCGGTCGACTGGCGCCTGGTCGACGCGGTCGCCAAGCCGGCCGTCTTTGGCGAGAAGGTCAAGGAGCGCGCCCTGGCCCTGGCCGCCAAGAGCCAGCGTCCCGATGGCGCAAAGGGCGTGGCCCTCAGTCCGCTTGAGCGCAGCGTCGAGGCCGACGCCATCCGTTATCGACATGTCACGGTGGAGATCGACCGCGCCAAGCGCCTGGCCACCTTCGTGGTCAAGGCCCCCAGCGGCGCGCAGCCGGCTGACATGGCCGCCGCGCAGGCCCTGGGCGACCAGTGGTTTCCGCTGGCCATGGTGCGCGAACTCGAAGACGCGATCTTGCACATGCGCACCAACGAGCTCGACATCGGCCTGTGGCTGATCAAGACCTCAGGCGACCCACGGGCCGTCCTCGCGATGGACGCCTTCTTGAGCGCGCACTCGCAGCACTGGCTGGTGCGCCAGACCCTGGGCTATCTGCGCCGCACGCTCAGCCGCCTGGACGTGTCTTCGCGCAGCTTGTTTGCCCTGATCGAGCCGGGCTCATGCTTTGCGGGCACCTATCTGGAGCTGGCCCTGGCCTGCGACCGCAGCTATATGCTGGCCCTGCCTGATGACGAGGCGCAAGCGCCCACCGTCACGGTCGACGAGGCCAACTTCGGGCTTTACCCCATGGCCACCGGCCAAAGCCGCCTGGGCCGGCGCTTCTACGACGAGCAGCCTGCCCTCGATGCGGTGCGCGCCAAAGCCGGGCAGCCCCTCGATGCCGACGCCGCCTTCGCCCTTGGCCTGGTGACCGCCAACCCCGACGACATCGACTGGGCCGACGAAACGCGCCTGGCCATTGAAGAGCGCGTCACCATGTCGCCCGATTCGCTGACCGGCCTGGAAGCCAATCTGCGTTTCAACGGCAAGGAAAATATGGTCACCCGCGTGTTCGGTCGCCTGACCGCTTGGCAAAACTGGATCTTCCAGCGCCCCAACGCGGTGGGCGACAAGGGCGCGCTCAAGGTCTATGGCAAAGGCGACAAAGCGGCCTTTGATTGGAACCGGGTTTGACCTGCGGGTTTGACCGACTGATTTGAAGTTTTCACAAGGAGATTGAGATGTCCATCAACTACAGCGAAAAGATTCCCAACAACGTCAACCTCAACGAGGACCGCACGTTGCAGCGCGCGCTCGAGCACTGGCAGCCCAACTACCTGTCGTGGTGGCAAGACATGGGGCCAGAGGGCTCGCAGAACTTCGACGTCTACCTGCGCACCGCCGTCAGCGTCGATCCGCAAGGCTGGGCCCAGTTCGGCCACGTCAAGATGCCCGATTACCGTTGGGGCATCTTCCTCAATCCCGCCGAGCAGGACCGCAAGATCCACTTCGGTGACCACAAGGGCGAGAACGCTTGGCAGGACGTGCCTGGCGAGTACCGCGCCAACCTGCGCCGCATCATCGTCACGCAAGGCGACACCGAGCCGGCCTCGGTCGAGCAGCAGCGCCACCTCGGCTTGACCGCCCCGAGCCAGTACGACCTGCGCAACCTGTTTCAGGTCAATGTGGAAGAGGGCCGCCATCTGTGGGCCATGGTCTACCTGCTGCACAAGTACTTCGGCCGCGATGGCCGCGAGGAGGCCGAGGCCCTGCTCGAGCGCCGCTCGGGCCAGGAAGACAACCCGCGCATCTTGCAGGCCTTCAATGAAGCCACGCCCGACTGGCTGAGCTTCTTCATGTTCACCTACTTCACCGACCGCGACGGCAAGTTCCAGCTGTGCGCCCTGGCCGAATCGTCCTTCGATCCGCTGGCGCGCACCACCAAGTTCATGCTGACCGAGGAAGCGCACCACATGTTCGTGGGCGAGTCTGGCGTCGGGCGCGTGATCTCGCGCACCGCACAGATGATGAACGAGCTCAAGACCGATGACGTGGCCAAGCTGCGCGCCGCCGGCGTGATCGATCTGCCGACCATCCAGCGCTACATCAACTTCCATTTCTCGGTGACCATCGACCTGTTTGGCGCCGACGAGTCCAGCAACGCTGCAACGTTCTACTCCACCGGCCTCAAAGGCCGTTACGAAGAGGGCAAGCGCGTGGACGACCATGTGCTCAAGGGGCAGACCTACCGCGTGCTCGAAGTCAGGAACGGCCAACTGGCCGAAAAAGAAGTGCCCATGCTCAACGCGCTCAACGAAGTGCTGCGCGATGACTACATCAAAGATTCGATTGCCGGTGTCGAGCGCTGGAACAAGATCCTTGAGAAAGCTGGCATCAACTACCGCTTCAAGGCCCCGCACAAGGCCTTTCACCGCAACATCGGCGCGCTGGCCGGCATCAAGGTCAGCCCGGACGGCCAGGTGATCAGCCAAGCCGAATGGAACGCCAAGGTGGACGACTGGCTGCCCTCGGGCGCCGACCGTGCCTACGTGGCCAGCCTGATGGGCCGCTGCGTGGAGCCGGGCCAGTTTGCCAACTGGATCGCCCCGCCCGTTGTGGGCATCAACCGTCAGCCGGCCAACTTCGAGTACGTGCGCTTCAATTGAACGGGCCCGATGCGGGCCGGCCGATTGCCTGTGTGGGAGGCGGGCCCGCAGACCCCACAATAGAGCGACCCAATCAAAACAACGGAGACCGAGATGAACGCCCCCACCGAGGCCGCCTTGATCAGGCAGCATCTGATCGACCCTGAGATCTGCATCCGTTGCAACACCTGCGAGGCCACTTGCCCCGTCGGTGCGATCACCCATGACTCGCGCAACTACGTGGTCGATGCCGACAAGTGCAATCTGTGCATGGCCTGTGTGCCGCCGTGCCCCACCGGCTCGATCGACAACTGGCGGCAGATGCCGCGGGTGCGCGCTTACTCGCTCGACGAGCAACTGGGCTGGGACAGCCTGCCGGCCGAGCTGCCTGCACAGGAGCTGGCCGAGCATGGCGGGCAGACATCGGCCCCTGTCGAAGCCGGCCCGCAGCCGGCGGCCGCGCCTGCAGAGCAGGGCAGTGTTTTTCAGTCGGCGCAGTACGGCGCGACCGTGCCGCCTTGGTCGGCGGCCCATGCCTACACCAACCTCTACGGCCCCAAGGCTGCAGTCAAGAGCGTGGCGGCCACGGTGGCCGGCAACCTGCGCGTGACCGAGGTGGGCAAGCGGCCCGGCCAGCAGGATTACGACACCCACCACATCGTGCTGGACTTTGGCGCCATGCCCTTTCCGGTGCTTGAAGGCCAGTCGATCGGCATCATCCCACCGGGTCTCGATGCCAGCGGTCGGCCTCACCACCCGCGCCAGTATTCGGTGGCCAGCCCCCGCAATGGCGAGCGGCCTGGTCACAGCAACCTGTCGCTGACGGTCAAGCGGGTGCTTGAAGACCACCAGGGCAAGCCGGTGCGCGGTGTGGCCTCCAATTTCCTGTGCGATTTGCAAGTGGGCCAGACGGTGCAGGTGACGGGGCCGTTTGGCAGCAGCTTTCTGATGCCCAACCACCCGCGCTCGAGCATCGTGATGATCTGCACCGGCACGGGCTCAGCGCCCATGCGGGCCATGACCGAATGGCGTCGGCGCTTGCGCAGTACCGGCAAGTTCGAGGGCGGCCGGCTCATGCTCTTTTTTGGCGCGCGCACTCAGGAAGAGCTGCCTTATTTCGGGCCGCTGCAGAACCTGCCCAAGGACTTCATCGACATCCATTTCGCCTTCTCGCGCACCCCCGGCCAGCCCCGCCGCTACGTTCAAGATGCGATGCGAGAGCGCGCGGCCGATCTGGTGCAAGCATTGCAGGACCCGGACTGCTGCTTTTACGTCTGCGGCCTCAAGGCCATGGAAGAGGGTGTGGTGCTGGCCTTGCGCGATGTGGCCCAGAGCGCCGGTCTGGACTGGGACGCCTTGGGTGCGCGCCTCAAGAGCGAAGGCCGGCTGCACCTGGAAACCTACTAAGCCAGGGTGTGGGCCGGGGGCACCCCGCCGCCGCACGGCGGGCAGGGGTGGGGCGCGTGTGGTCAGCGCAAGTGGGCCCGCAGCCCATCGGCACGGCTGCCATGGCCGCCGTCCTACGCCAACAGGCGAGGGCCGGTGACAGCGGGCGCTTCAATGATGGGCCACAGTCAAGCCGGGCGTGCCAATGGTGCGCCTGCGCCAGTGCCGCCAGTGCCAATGGCGCCGGCGCCATATTGCCCAGTCTGATTGCTTGCAGCCCATGACCGTCCATGCCGATCCCATCAGCACCTTCCCCCCGAGCTTTGCCGCAGCCCAGCGGTGGCTTCAAAGCCTGCGTTGCGGCTGGCCGGCGGCACCCCTTGCCTGCTTGACTCTTGCCTGCTTGATCCTGGGCGCTGCCCTGGACCTGCTCGCGCCTGTTGCTGCGCTGGCCGGGCTGCTGGCCGCCAGCGGCTTGGTGGCCTGGCAAGCACATCGTCTACAGCGTCAGCGCAGCGAGCTTGAGCTGATCGGCCAGCTGCTGCGCTGCGTCAATCCCCATCTCGGGCTGCAGCACAGTGCCGCGCGCATGCTCGAGCTGACGCAGCAGTTTTTTGGTGCCAGCTTCTGCCGCTTGGACCTGCCGGGCCAGACGGCGCGCGAGCGAGCCGTGGCGCTTCACGAGCAGTGCGAGAGCCTCAAGCGCATCAGCGTGGCCCTGCCCTGGCAGCACAGCCACGCGCACTTGCAGCTTGGCCGCCGGCGCGCCTGGAGCCGGTGCGACCAGCGCTTGCTCGAGCGCATTGCTCAGCTCGCCTACGCCCCGCTCGAGCGCCTGGGCCAGCTCGAACAGCTGAGCGCGCAGACCGCCGAGCGCGAGCGTCAGCGTCTCGGGCTCGACCTGCATGACCGCGTGATGCAGCCCTACATTGGCCTGAAGCTCGCGCTCGAGGCCTTGCAGACCCGCCGGGGCAAGTGCCTGGCAGCGGGCCTGCAGTCCATCGTGGCCATGACCGGGCAGGTCATCGACAGTCTGCGCGGCGACTTGCGCCGCCTCGCCCCGCCGGCTGCCGACGCCAGCGCAGGGGCCGCCGACTTGGCCACTCTTCCAAGCGATGACCAGGCCGGCCGGCTTGCCGATGACCTGGCCGAGCAGGCCCAACTCATGCACCGGCTCCATGGCGTGCGCATCGCGGTGCGCGGACCCGTGCCCGAGGCCCTGAGTCAACGCCTGCGCCATGAGGTCTCAGAGTTGATCCGCGAGGGCCTGAGCAACATCCGTCGCCACACCCGGGCCCGCACTGGCGAGATCGAGCTGCGCTGCGATGGCCGATCGCTGGGCTTGCGCATCAGCAACGAGGCGGGTTCGGGGCGCTGCGATTTCGCACCCCGCTCCATCAGCCAGCGGGCGCAGGCCCTGGGCGGCTGGAGTGAGGTGCGCACCGAAGCGGGCCAGCGCACCGCGGTGCATGTGACCATTCCGCTGTAATCCCATGCGCGTCATGATCGTCGACGACCACCCCACCCTGGTGTGGGGGCTCGAGCAGCTCATCGGCTCGCAAAGTCCGCGCATGCAGGTGGTGGCCACGGCCCAGACGGCCCAAGACGCCGTGCACAAGGCCAGCGCCCACCGGCCCGATGTGGTCTTGCTCGACCTCGACCTGGACGGCCGCAGCGGCCTGGACATCGTGCCGGTGCTCAGCAGCCAGCACGCATGCCGGGTGCTGGTGCTCACTGGCGAGCGCAAGAGCGAAGTGCTCGATCAGGCGGTGCGTCTGGGCGCGCGTGGCGTGCTGCGCAAGGACGCGAGCGCCCCAACCTTGATCAAGGCGATCGAGAAGGTCCATGACGGTCAGATCTGGCTCGATCGTGCCAGCATGGCGCGCATGCTCGGCGCGATGCACCATTCGATGGATCCCGAACACGCCCGTCAGGCCACGCTCACCCAGCGTGAGCGCAAGATCATCGAAGCCGTGCTCAGCGGCCACGGCGCGGCCAACAAGGCGCTGGCCGCACGCCTGTTCATCTCCGAGCACACGCTGCGCAACCACCTCAGCGCCATTTACCACAAGCTCGGCGTGAGCAACCGCCTGGGGCTCTATGTGTATGCCAGCGAGCACCGGCTCGGTGAGCCTGCGTCCATGGGCTGAGCTTCAGGCACCGCGCCCGAGCATGGGCATGAGGGTGCGCACGATCTGGATGGCCGCCGGCCCCATCACCACCAGGATGATGGACGGGAAGATGCACAGCACCAGCGGCAGCAGCATCTTGGTGGGCACCCGCGCCGCCAGCTCTTCGGCGCGCACCATGCGCTTGTGGCGCAGCTCGTCGGAGTACACCCGCAGCGAGTCGCCAATGCTGGTGCCCAAGCGGTCGGCCTGCTTGAGCATGAGCGCGAAGCTGGCGATTTCCGGCACGCCCGTGCGCAGCGCCAGGTGGCGCAGCGCCTGCTCGCGCGAGGCACCGGCGCGCAGCTCCAGATTGGTCAGGTGCAACTCGTGCGCCAGAGCCCGACTGCTCAGGCCGATTTCCTGCGCCACACGGTTGAGCGCCGAGTCCAGCCCCAGACCCGCCTCCATGCACACGAGCAGCAGGTCGGTCGCGTCGGGAAAGTTCTCAAAGATCTCGCGCTGGCGCCGCTGGCGCAAGGCCTGCACCACCCAGTTGGGCGCGTACAAACCGCACAAGGCCGCCACACCCATGGCCAGCAGCTGCTGCAACAAGCTCTCGCGGCCCGGCAGGCCTGCGAAGACGGCTGCTGCTGCGGCCAAGGGCAGCACCGTCTTGGCTGCAAAGTAGTACAGGCGCGCGTCTTGCCGGGCGATGCCCGCCTGCAAGAACATCAGACGCAAGGGGGACTGCTCCCACGGCCCTTGCGGCGCCGACAGTCGCGCCAGCGGCCGGGCCACGCGTGCCGCATGGCGGCTCCACGCGATGGCAGCGCCTGGCACGGGCGGGGCCAGCTGCTGCACCCGCCGCTGCACGGCGCTGGGCCACAGCAGCAGCAACAAGCCCATCGCCGCCGCGCTCACGGCCAGGAAAATCAGCAGGGCAAACACCATCATCAAAGCCTCCAGAAAGTAGCGGGACTGACGGCCGATGCCCGCCGACAACGCACCGTGCGGGCGCCGGGCCGGTCCATGGCCGCGTCAGACCCGGATGCGCACAATGCGCGCGATCAGCACAATGCCCAGCAGCATCACCGCCAGCATGGCTTGCAGCAGCGTGATGCCCATCGGGTCGGTCCACAGCGGACGCATGAAAGTTGGGTTGAACAATGCCAGCAGCCCGGCCAGCGCAAAGGGCATGAGCACCAAAATCCAGGCCGACAGGCGCCCCTCGCTCGAGAGCACCCGCACCCGGTCGAGCAGGCGCAAGCGGGCGCGAATGAGCTGCGCGAGCTTGCCCAGCACCTCGGTCAAGTTGCCGCCCGATTCGCGCTGGATCGAGACGGCCACCACGAAGTAGCGCAGATCGGTCAGCGGCGCCCGCTCGAGCAGGTGCGCCAACGCCTGCGGCAGGCTCAAGCCGAAGTTGACCTCTTCATGGACCGCGCGCAGCTCGGCCGCCATGGGCTCGCTCATTTCCTGCCCCGCCATGTGCAAGGCCGACGCAAACGCATGGCCGGCGCGCATGGCCCGCGCCATCAGGTCCAGTGCTTCGGGCAACTGCCTTTGCAGGGTGTGCAGCCGCCGTTGGCGCCGCAGCCACACATACGCCCAGGGCGCCAGGCCCGTGGCCAGGCCCGCCAAGGCGGCCGGTCCCGGCGGTACGTGCAGCAAGCGCAGCAGCCCCAAGCTGGCCAGGCCTGCCAGGACGCTCATGGCCAGGAGCGGTCCGGCCTGCCAGCGCAAGTTGGCCTGCAGCAGGGCGCTCTGGGTGCGCTCGAGCATGGGCAAGCGCTGCAGCCAAGAGCCCAGAGGGCCCGACGGCGCCGGCCGGGCGGCCAGCGGCGAGGGCGCTTGCGTGCGACGGCGCAAAGCCAGCAGGCGTTGCCTGCGCTGGCGCGCGGGCCCTCCATAGGCCGAGCGCCACAGCAGGTACAAGCCCTCGAGCAGCAGCAAAAGAGACACCAGGACCAGCAGGGCCAGCACCAGGGACGGCGCGCCAAGCCAGCGTTCAGGCCACAGGTTCATAGCGGGCCGTCCACATGGGTTGGGTCAAACATCGAATCGGGCAGCTGCAGCCCGTAGGCTTGCAGGCGCTCCATCAAGCGTGGCCTGACGCCGCTGGCGGAGAAATGGCCCAGCACCGTGCCGTCGGGTGCCACCCCCACCTGGCGAAAGCCAAAAATGGGCTGCAGGCTGATGACATCGCCCTCCATGCCGGTGATCTCCTGGATGCTGGTGATCTTGCGCCGCCCGTCGATCAGGCGCAGGGTCTGCACCACGACCGAGATCGCCGCGGCCATTTGCTGGCGCGCAATGCGCGCCGGCAACTGCAGGCCGGCCATCGCCATCATGTTCTCCAGCCGCGACAGCGCGTCGCGCGGCGTGTTGGCGTGAACGGTGGTCATCGAGCCTTCATGGCCTGTGTTCATCGCCTGCAGCATGTCGAGCGCCTCGCCGCCGCGCACCTCGCCGATGACGATGCGATCGGGCCGCATGCGCAGCGCATTGCGCACCAGGGCGCGCTGCGTGATCTCGCCATGCCCTTCAATATTGGGCGGCCGCGTCTCCAGCCGCACCACAAGGGGCTGCTGCAACTGGAGCTCGGCCGCATCTTCGATCGTCACCACCCGCTCGTCGCGCGGGATGAAGCCCGACAAGATGTTGAGCAAGG
>CANHDQ010000061.1 GCA_947459405.1 Comamonadaceae bacterium | reverse complement strand
CATGAAAGCCGCCGATGTCAAACGTCGGCTTGAGGGCGCGAAACTCGAAGCTGGCCCGCGCGCGCCCGGGCGCCACCTGGGTCTGCACCAGATGGAGCATCAGCGTGGCCCGCAGCGGGCCGTGCACCACCAAGCCGGGATAGCCCTCGACCTGGCGGCAAAAGTCCACGTCGTAGTGGATGCGGTGGCCGTTGAAGGTGCTGGCCGAATAGCGAAACAGCATCACCGGATCGGCTTGCCAGGCCATCACGCTTTGGCCTTCGCGCTCAAAAGCGTGCTCGCCCGCGCGGGCCCGCTGGCCAAGCTCGCGCAGGGCCTGCTTTTCAGCATCGCTGGCCGCATCGCGGTAGACGATGTCCTGCTCTTCCACAAGCAACGCGTCGCCGCCGCTGGCATAGCGGTGCTGCACGGTCACGAACACCATGCGCCCGCTGCGGCCGGTTTTTTCTTCGATCTTGAGGATCTGCGAGGTCTGCGTAACCGCCATGCCCACGGCAAAGTCGCCGCTCCATTGCAGGCGGCTGCCGGCCCACATGCGCCGCGGCAGCTCGACCGGCGGCAAAAAGTCACCGAGCTGCGGATGGCCGTCGCGGCCCAGGCGGGACTGCACTTGCAGCGGCGCAAAGTAGAGCCAATGCCAGCCCGCCGGCAGCGCGCCAGCCGCCGGCTCGCGCATGCGCTGGGCATCGCTCATGAGCGCGGCCATTTGACGCGCCTGCACCGGACTCAGGATGTCCTGGGTGGTCTGTGTGCGGCCGACCCAGTCTTGCAGGTTCACTGGGGTGGGGGGCTGTGTCATGGTGTGCGGGTGGCCAGGCCTTCAGTAGGAGCGGGGCATGCCCAGCACGTGCTCGCCAACGTAAGACAAGATCATGTTGGTCGAAATCGGCGCGACCTGGTAGAGCCGGGTCTCGCGGAATTTGCGCTCGATGTCGTACTCGGCCGCAAAGCCAAAGCCGCCATGCGTTTGCAGGCAGACGTTGGCCGCTTCCCAGGACGCATCGGCCGCCAGCAGCTTGGACATATTGGCCTCGGCGCCGCAGGGCTTGCCCGCATCGAACAGCTCGCAGGCGCGGTAGCGCATCAAGCTGGCCGCCTCCACGTTGACGTAGGCGCGTGCGATCGGGAACTGGATGCCCTGGTTCTTGCCGATGGGCCGGTCGAACACCACGCGCTCTTGCGCATAGCTTTTGGCGCGCTCGACGAACCAGTAGCCATCGCCAATGCATTCGGCTGCAATCAAGATGCGCTCGGCGTTGAGTCCGTCAAGGATGTATTTCAGGCCCTTGCCTTCTTCGCCGATGCGGTTTTCCACCGGAATTTCGAGGTTGTCGATGAAGATCTCGTTGGTTTCGTGGTTGACCATGTTGCGGATCGGGCGCACTGTGATGCTCTTGCCCACCGCTTCGCGCAGATCGACCAAAAAGACCGACAGGCCTTCGCTTTTCTTCTGCACCTCGGCCAGCGGCGTGGTGCGCGCCAGCAGCAGCATGTAGTCCGAATGCTGCAGCCGCGAGGTCCAGACCTTTTGGCCATTGACCACGTAGCGGTCGCCCTTGAGCGTGGCGGTGGTTTTGAGTTTGGTGGTGTCGCTGCCGGTGGTCGGCTCGGTCACGGCCATCGACTGCATGCGGATTTGCCCGCTGGCGATGCGCGGCAACAGGTCGTCCTTTTGCTTCTTGGAGCCGTGGCGCACCACGCAGCCCATCACGTACATCTGGCCGTGGCAGGCACCGGAGTTGCCCCCTGCGCGGTTGATCTCTTCCATCACCACGCTCGCTTCGATCAGCGACAGGCCCGAGCCGCCGTACTCCTCGGGAATGAGGCCCGAAAGCCAGCCGGCCTCGGTCAGTGCGGTGACGAATTTTTCGGGGAAGGCGCGCGCCTCGTCCACTTCTTGCCAGTAGCGCGAGTCAAATTGGCTGACGACTTGCCGCACACCTTCGCGCAGCTCGGGAAAATCATAAGTGTTCATGGTCATTTGGTCATTTTGCAGATGTGGCGTACATCTGCCCTCCTTCGACGTTGATCACCGAGCCGCTGAGGTAGCTGCACAGCGGCGATGAACAAAACACGGCCAGCTCGGCGATCTCGTCGGGTTCGGCCAGCCGGCCCATGGGGTAGCGGCCGGTGAGCTCGCGCCAGCGCTGGGCATCGCCGAGCAACTTGGTCGCCTGCTGCTCGAGCAGCCCCTGCATGCGGTCGCTGCGGGTGGGCGCGGGGTTGATGCCGAAGACGCGCACACCCTGCTTGAGGCTGTCGCCGCCGATGGCATGGGTAAAGGCCATCAGGGCCGCGTTGCCGGTCGAGCCGCAAATGTAGTCGGCCCGCGGCATGGCGCCGGCCAAGCCGATGATGTTGCAAATCACGCCGCGGCCGCGCTTTTGCATCGCTGGCAAGAACACCCGGGTCATGTTGATGTAGCCCAGCACCTTGAGCTCCCAGGCCTCGCGCCAGCGGGCCTCGCCCACGGCCTCGATGTCGCCGCCCGGGATCGCGCCGGCGTTGTTGACCAGGATGTCGACTTCACCCACCTGCGCGCCCAGCGCCTCCGAGGAGCCCGAGACCCCCAGGTCGAGCAGCACGGTTTGCGGCGCCGCGTGGCCGGCTTGCGCAAACCGGGCCAAGGCCTTGTCCAGGTTGGCTTGGTTGCGCGCCACCAAAATGGGTTTTGCGCCCTCGCGGGCAAATGCGAGCGCGATCGTCAGGCCGATGCCGCGTGAGGCGCCGGTGACCAAGACGCGTTGGTCTTTGAGTTTGAGATCCATGGTGTTGTGCTTGTTATAGGCAGTTGGGGGTCGGTTGGTCTCAGGCGCTCGCAGCGGGCACCTGGGCGGCGTACCAGTCGGCGATCTGGCTGCCGGTCATGAAGCCCACCTGGGGTGACTTCATCAAGAGGTCGAGCATGCGTTCGAGGTACTCGAATCGGTGCGGCACGCCGATGAGGTGGGGATGCAGGCCGATGGCCAGCACGCGTGGGTGGGTCTTGGCTTCGCGCTCAAAAAGCCGCAAGGTGTTTTCAAGGCGCAGGTACATCTCGGGCGAGCTGTGTTTTTCGACGGCGTAGATGATGGAGTCGTTGACCTCCACGTTGTAGGGCACCGACAGCAGCGGCCCGGCCTTGGTGTGCATCCAGCGCGGCACGTCGTCGACCACCCAGTCGCACACGTAGTCGACGCCCTGGCGCTTGAGGATTTCAGGCGTGTCAAACGATTCGCGCAGGCCCGGGCTCAGCCAGCCGCGCGGGCGGGTGCCCGTGAAGGACTCGATCATCTCTAGCGCGGTGACGATCAGCGCCTCTTCCCCCTCGGCATGGTTGAGGGCTTTTTGATGCACGCCGTGGCCGATGAACTCCCAGCCGGCCGAGTGCATGGCCTGCGCAGCGCGCGGGTAGGCCTGGATTACGCCGGCGTTGAAGCTGGTGGAGGCTGGCAAGCCGCGTGAGGCGATCGCCTCGATGATGCGCGGCAACCCGGCGCGCATGCCGTAGTCGGCCCAGCTGAAGTTGGGCACATCGGGAATGGTCTCCTTGCCATGCGGCGGCGTGATGATGGTGCGCGGCATGCTCGCTTCGAACTGCCAGTGCTCCACATTGACCACCAGATGCACCAGGATGGATTTGCCATTGGCCGGTGCCAGCGCCGGGCCGTCGTTGGAGAACAGATAGGGGATGCGCGGGTTAGCCATAGGTCAGAGGAGAATTTAATTTGTACACAATCGATCTTAGAGCGGCGCTCCATCAGGCCGGGCCAATACGGCCAGGGCTGGAGTGTGGCCTAGGGGTATTGGGATGGGCCTGCGACAAAGGCGTCGCTGCGGCGCAGACTACGCCCCGGACACGCGCACCGGGTGCCGGTATCGGGCTGATGCGCCGATCTGTTTTTATCAACCTTGCAAGGAGCTTTTCATGTTTGCTGCACGTACCCTGACCGCCGCCGTGCTCGGCCTGGTCGGGCTGGTTCAATCGGCGATGGCCATCGGCCCGATGCCTGCGCCCATGCCCACCCGCGAAACCATCACCATCGGCTACGTCAAGGTCGGCCACGTGTCGCCGCTGCACCTGGTCGAAGAAGAACTCAAGAAGATGAACATCGACGTTAAGCGCGCCGAGTTCGTGCGTTACGCCGACGCACGCACCGCCTTGCTGTCGAACTCGGTGGACGTCAGCGCCGTCGGCCCGGCCGATCTGGCCATTGCTGCGAGCCAGGGTTCGCGCAACATCATCGGTCTGACCGGCGTGGCCACCTCGCCCAAGTACCTGGTGGTGCGCAAGGGCGTGACCATCAACAACTGGAACGACCTCAAAGGCAAGCGCGTGGCCGTGGCCCCGGGCTCTGCCGTGTGGTTTGCCTGGGCCATGACCCTGGTGGAAAACAACATTCCCTACAACACCTTCCAGGCCATCAATGTGCAAGGCGGCGGTACGGCTTTCGTGCAAGCGCTCAAGCGCGGCGACGTGGACGCCATCTTGAGCTGGGAGCCCTTTGAGTCGGGCGTGGTCGCCGAAGGCGCCGCCTACTTTGCCACCAACTTGGTCGACTACAGCAAGTCGCGCGCTGTGGGCTCCGAGCTCGGTCTGCTGGCCGCTTCGGGCGAGGCTTACAACAAGCGCCGCGAAGTCATTCGCCGCTTCCTGTGGGCTTACCTGAGCGCCGAAGAGCGCATGGCCAAGGATTCCAACCTCTTTATCAACACCTACTCGGCCTATACCGGCTTGCCGCTGGAAGTCACCCGCGAGTCGCACAAGCTCATCAAGCTCGGCGGTATCCTGGACCGCGAGCAGGTGGCCCGTCTGGCTGAGGCGTCCTTCAAGCAAGGCGTGATCCAGACCGACGTGACCAAGGTGGCTGCCGAGCTGTTTGACGACAGCCTGGCGCGCGAGATCCGCGGTCGCCGTTAAAGCGGGCGAGCGCAGCAAAAGCCGGCCTGTGGGCCGGCTTTTTTGTGGGCGCCTGATTTCAATGGCCACGGATGGTGTGCAGGATCGAGAGCTTCATGGCGTTGAAGGCGGGGGTGGCTGTCACGTCGATGTTGCGCGGGCGGGCCAGATCGACCTTGATCGTGGTCTCGATGCGGCCCGGCCGCGCTGACATCACGTGCACCGTGTCGGCCAGAAACAGCGCCTCGTCGATGTCGTGGGTCACGAAGATCACGGTGGGCTTGAGCCGATCCCACACCGACAGCAGCAGCTCTTGCATCGACAGCCGGGTTTGCGCATCGAGCGCGCCAAAGGGCTCGTCCATGAGCAGCACTTTGGAGCCCAGCGTGAGCACGCGGGCAATGCCCACGCGCTGGCGCATGCCGCCCGACAGTTGGATGGGCAGGTGGTTTTTAAAGTCGCTCAGCCCTACCAATTCAATCATCTGCTCGGCCCGCTCCTTGTACTGGCTCGGGCTCTGGCCCTGGGCCTTGGGGCCAAAGACCACGTTTTCCCAGACGCTGAGCCAGGGAAACAGGGCCGCTTCCTGAAACACGACACCCCGGTCGGGCCCGGGTGCTTCCACCGGCTGGCCGCCCACGGTGAGCGTGCCCGAGCTCAGCGGCTCGAAGCTGGCCACCAGGTTGAGCAAGGTGGACTTGCCGCAGCCCGAGGGGCCGAGCAGGGCGACGAATTCACCGGGCGCAATGTCCAGGTGGATGTCCTTGAGGGCTTCAACCGGCGGGTTGCCCGGATAGGTCTTGTAGACCTCTTTGATGTGAATGTGCGACATGGCTTGGGGTCCTGTAAGGCGGTTCAGTGGTTTTGCAGCAGGCGCCAGCGCAGCATGCGGCGCTCGGTCAGCACGATCAGACGGTCGCTGAGATAGCCCATCATGCCGATGGAGGCCATATCGGCCAGCACGATGTCCATGCGCCCGACGTAGTAGGCGTCCCACAGCACATAGCCCAGGCCCGACTTGACCGCCACCATCTCGGCAGCGACCACCGCCGTCCAGGCGATGCCCATGCCGATGCGGATGCCGGTAAAGATATTGGGCAGCGCTGCCGGCAGCACCACGCGGCGCAGCAGCGTCCAGGAGCTCGCGCCCATCATGCGCGCTGCGCGCATCAGGTTTTTGTCGACATCGCGCGCGCCTTGCGTGGTGTTGACCACGATGGCAAAAAAGCCACCGACAAAAATCAGCGAGATCGATCCGAGGTCGCGGATGCCAAACACCGCGATGGAGAACGGCAACCAGGCGGTGATGGGAATGGGGCGCAGCACCTGCACCATGGGGTCGGCCATGGTGGCCACCAGCCGGTTCCAGCCGATCATCAGGCCCAGGGGAATGCCGACCACCATGGCCAGTGCAAAGCCCTGGATGACCCGCACGCCGGAGTATTCGACGTTGGACCACCAGGTGCCCAGATAGGGGTTCAGGCTCATGGCGCCGGGTTTGCCAAAGATCCAGTCGTACCAGGCATCGAGCACCAGGGTGGGGCTGGGCAGCATGGCCTGCATGCCCGGGCGGCTGCCGATGACTTGCCAGACGGCAATCACGATGGCCGGAATGATCAGGCTGAGCAGGCTGAGGTTTTGCGGTTTTTTCACAGGTGACTCCCGTGCAGGGTTTGGGGAAGGTTGGACATCACAGTTCGACCGTGGCGAACTTTGCGGGCAAGATGATCTCGACCATCTCGCAGCCGTCGGAGTAGTCGATCACCTGGTGGCGTATGCCCGGTGGCTGGATCCAGCAGGAGCCGGCGGTCATCTTGACGCGACCGGCGCCCTCGTATTCGCCGATCATCCAGCCCTTGAGCATGTAGAGCATCTGAAACTGCACACCGTGGTAGTGCGGAATGCTCACCACCTTGGGGTCGCACTTGCCGAGCAAGCGGATCACATGGGCCTGCACCGCGCCACCAGTGGCTTTTTCCACGCCCAGATCGCGGTAGGCGGCGTAGCTGCGCAGACCGGTCTTGAACAGGGCGTCCTTGAGGTGGCTGGCCATGAAGGTCTGCGGCTTCCACACGATCTTGGGCGGCTTGCCGGGTTTGGGTGACTTGGCCGGTTTGGCCGCAGCTTTGGCGCGGGCGGGTGCTTTGGGGGCGGCTGCTTTTTTGGCGGGCGCAGGCTTTTTAGCGGGCGCGATTTTTTTTGCAGCAGCCTTGGGCGCAGCTCTGGTGCGGGCAGTAGCGGGGGTGGTTTTGCGGGTGGCCATGGCGGGGTTCTCCGTCAGTTGCAAACAAGCGATCAGGCCGAGCCTTGCGGGCGCAGCTCAATAAGGTCAGGGCAGCAGTTGGGCTCGGCCGACAGCGCGTAGACCACGGCCTGGGCCACTTCGTCGGCCGTCAAGGCCTTGAACTTGCGGGTGGCCACGGAGGCGAGCACGTCGGGGTGGGTGCTGCCCGCGCGGATCTCGGTGTCGACCATGCCCGGTGCCACCTCGGTGACCTTGATGCCGTGGCCTTGGAGCTCGATGCGAAACGAGCGCGCCAGGGCCGACAGCGCGTGCTTGGTGGCGCAATACACCGAGGCCAGGCGGTAGACCTCGCGCGCGGCAATCGAGGACATGAAGACGATGTGGCCGCGCTTCTTGCTGTGCACCATGCCCCGTGCCACGCCTTGGGTCACGCGCAGCGCGGCAAGCACATTGGTCTGAAACATCCACTGGTTGTCTGCCGGCGTCAGGTCGAGGATGGGCGCATAGCGCAGCACGCCGGCGTTGTTGACGAAGGCGTCGAGCTCGGGCGCGAGCGCGTCGATCTTTTGCACAAAGGACTCGTCATTGAGATCGCCCGCCAGGGTGCGAACCTGGCCGGCTGGTAGCGCTGCGGCCAGGGCATCGAGCGCCTCTTGCCGGCGGCCCAGCGCGATGATGTGCGCGCCTTGCTGCGCCAGTTGCAGCGCGCAGGCGCGGCCGATGCCGGCCGAGGCGCCGGTGATGAGGATGGTTTTTCCTTGCAGACTCATGCGCACTCTCCTGGCGTTCATTGCCCCCGGAACTGGGGCGGGCGTTTTTCGGCGAAGGCCTTGCGGCCCTCGATGTAGTCCTGGCTGGCAAAGCAGCGGGCCACCGCCGCATCGACGCTGGCCACGTCGGCCGCATGGCTCGCATCGGCCTGGCGCATGGCGACCATGGCCTGCTTGGCCGCGGCAATCGTCAGCGGCGCATTCTCGGCAATCAGCGCGGCGGTCTGCTGTGCGTGCGCGAACACGTCCTCGTGCACCGATTGCACGATGCCCAGTTTGAGCGCTTGCTCGGCGCTGTAGGTGCGTGCGGTAAAGAAGGCCTCGGCCGCATTCATGGCCCCGAGCGCGCCCACCAGCGAGCGCATGCCGCGCCAGGCATAGCCCAGCCCGAGCCGGGCCGCCGGCATGCGAAAGCGCGAGCCGGCGCTGCAATAGCGCAGGTCGCAGCTCAGCGCCATGCCCAGGCCGCCGCCAAAGCAGATGCCGCTGATGGCCGCGATCACCGGCCGTGGAAACTGTGCCAGCGCGGTCTGTACCTGGTCGACCGCACGGTCGTAGGCGGCCACGCCGTCGGGGTTGCTGCGCTGCTGCTCGAATTCGGAAATGTCGGCGCCTGAGACAAAGGCCTTGTCGCCCTGCCCGCGCAGCACCACAGCGCGCACCGACTCGTCCTGGCCCAATTGTTCGAGCAGCGCACCGAGCTGGCGCCACATGCCCAAGGTCATGGCGTTGTACTTGGCCTCATTGGCCAGCACGATGGTGGCGACCCCGCCCTCGACGCTGTGCAGCACCTGTGCCATGGCTCAGACCACCCCTTGCGCGTGAAAGGCGTCGATGTCGGCCTGCGCGTAGCCGGCCTCGCGCAGCACCTCGTCGGTGTGCTCGCCCCAGTTGGGCGCGGGCGCCACCACCTGGGCCGGCGTGCGCTCGAGCGTGACGGGCTGGGTGATGTAGAGCATCTCCTTGCCAAAGCTGGTGGTCATGGGCGCCGTGACGTTCAGGTGCTGCACCTGCGGGTCTTGCATCATTTGCGGCACGGTGTAGACCGGACCGGCTGGCACGCCCGCGTCGTTGAGGCTGCTGATCCAGTGCGCCAGCGGCTGGTGGCGAAAGATCTCGGCCAGGTCGGCGTTGAGGCGGGCGCGGTTTTTCACGCGCAGCGGCTCGCCCTGGTAGTCGGGATCGCTCAGCCAGTCGGTCTTGCCCAGCAGCTCGCACATGCGCGTCCAGCTGCCCTCGCCCGAGGCGCCCAGGTTGAAGCAGCCGTCGCTGGCTTCGAACAGGCCCATGGGGCTGCTGGTCGGGTGGTCGTTGCCCACCTGCACTGGCTCGTCGTCGTCGTTGAGATAGCGCGCCACCTGAAAGTCCATCATCGCAATTTGCGAGTGCAGCAGCGAGGCGTGCACCCACTGGCCCTTGCCCGAGACCTCGCGCTCGAGCAGCGCGGTCAGGATGCCCAAAGCGCAATACAGGCCCGCGCTCATGTCGGCCACGGCCAGTCCGGCGCGCACCGGCCCACCGCCGGGGTGGCCGGTGACCGACATCAGGCCGCCCATGCCCTGGATGATCTGGTCGAAGCCCGGCCGCTTGGCGTAGGGCCCATCTTGTCCAAAGCCCGAGATGCTCGCCAGCACCAGGCGCGGATTGACCTTTGACAAGGTGTCATAGTCCAGACCCAGTTTTTTCTTGACGTCCGGGCGCCAGTTTTCGATGAGCACGTCGGCCTCTTTGACCAGACGCATCAGCACCTCGTAGGCGCCCGGCTTTTTGAGGTTGAGCGTCATCGAACGCTTGTTGCGGTTGATGTTCTGAAAGTCACCGCCCTTGCGGTTGGCTGCGAACATGGCCTCGTTCGGGTCCACGCCAGGCGGCGGCTCGATGCGGATCACATCGGCGCCGAAGTCGGTGAGCATGCGCACACAGTTGGGGCCGGCGCGCACGCGCGAGAGATCGAGTACGCGAAAGCGTGAGAGGGCCTGTGAGGCTTGGATTTTTGGCATTTAGTTCTCCGTGGCGGGCAGGCCTGGGCCAGCATCGCCGCGTTTGTTTTGTAAGTGTTCTGCCAGGCTCAGTAGACCGAGCTCCTGAAAGGGTCGACCGACGCATTGCACGCTGATGGGCAGGCCCCGGCTGTCGCGGCCGATCGGCAGCACCAGGCAGGGCAGTCCCAGGTAATTGATGAAACCCATGAAGCGGTGCAAGGCCAGCAGCTCGCGCGGGGCAAAGCCACTTTGGCCCACATGCACCGCCTGCCAGTCGGGCACTGGCTTGGGCAGGGCGGGCAGCATGAGCACGCTGTCGGGCTCGCTGAGGAAGTGGTGGCAAAAGCGGCGCAGCTGCGCGCTGCGTATCGTGCGCGCTGCCTCGCACCAGGCCGGCGGCATGACCAGGCCCGGCAAGGCCAGCGGCAGCACGGCCGCGCTGAGCCGGTCTTCGAGCAGCGCACTGCGCTGCTGCTGCGCCACCTCGCTGTGCAGCACGATGTCGGCCAGCTGGCTCAGGTACAGGTGCTCGCGTTCGAGCTCTACAGGCTGCGCCTGCAGCGACTGTGCCAGTGGCGCCAGCGCGGCCTCCACCTCCGAATGCAGGCCCTCACGCGGCAGCCAGATGCGCACGCGCGGCTTGGACGCTGCGCTGACCGGGCCAGGCGGGTGGGTCAGCAGCGGCAGCAAAATTTGGCGGGCGTCGGACGCGGTGCGGGCCAGCATGCCGATGCTGTCGAGCGAGGGCGCCAGCGGAAACAGGCCGGTGCTGGGTATCAGGCCGTGGGTGGTCTTGAGTCCAACCAGGCCGCAGGTGGCCGCGGGTATGCGCACCGAGCCGGCGGTGTCGGTGCCCAGTGCGCCGTAAGCCAGGCCACTGGCGACCGCCACCGCGCTGCCGCTTGAGGAGCCGCCCACCACCGCATCGGGGTGCAGGGGGTTGATGCAGCGGGCAAAGTTCGGGTTGGCCGAGGTCGCGCCGCAAGCGTATTCGGCCATCACCAGCGCGCCGAGGTGGCCGGCGCCGGCCCGGCTGAGCCGCTCGATTGCCCAGGCCGGTGCCAGGCCAGGCTGGGGCGAGCCCGAGTCGACGCCACAGCCCGGGCGGCGGTCCCAGGTGTCAAAGTTGTCCTTATGGGCCAGGCCGATGCCCGCCAGCGGCCCGGTTTCGCCGGCAGTGGCCTTGGGTCCCAGCGTGTGGCTGCTCAGGCAGTGCCACTGCGCATCGACCGCGTCACGGCGATCGAGCTGCATCTGCCAGGCCTGGCGCGCCGTCAGCTCGCCGCGGCCTATGGCCTGCTGCAGCCCGGTCAGCGTGGCGGGCAGCTGCGTCATGCCAGCGACCGCAGACAGGCGTCAAAGTCTTGCGTCTCGGTGTGTTCGGCCGCCTCGGCCAGGGCCTGCAAGGCCGCCGGCTCGAGCCGCTTGAGGTGCTTGAGCAGCCGCTGCACCTCGGCCGGATCGGCCGCGCCCTCAGACCGGGCCCGCAAGGCCAGGCCGCGCTCGATCCCGCCGATCAGCGGATCGGGTGGGCTGGCTGGGCTGGGGGTGGCGCTCATGGGTGCTGAATAACTGGGAGACTTATAAATATAAATGTAGCGGTTTTCTGCATAATCAACAATCTCGGGGATATCCATGGAAAAAGCCAAACCGACCTTTGTCAAAGCCAGCGACCAGGTGCGCGATGCGCTGGAGGCGGCCATACGCGATGGCAGCTTGCCGCCGGGCGAGGCGATTGACGAGGCCGACTGGGCCAGCCGCCACCGCGTCTCACGCACGCCGGTGCGCGAGGCCCTGATCCAGTTGCAGGCCGAGGGCCTGGTCAGCAGCTTGCCGCGCGGCGGCATGGTGGTGGCCAAGATGGATTTGCGCCAGTTGCTGGCGCTGTGGGAGTTGCTCGCCGAGCTCGAGGGCCTGGCCGCCCGCCTGGCCTGCCAGCGCATCACGCCGCCGGAGCTCAAGGCGCTGTTGCAGTGCCACCGGGACAGCGAGGCGGTGGTCAATGCCGAGGACACGGCGGGCTGGCAGGATCACAACCTGCGGTTTCACGAGCTGATTTACCACGCCACCCGGAACCCCTATTTGCGCCAGGAGGTGCTGCGTCTGCGTGCGCGCACCGGCTTTTACCGCCGCCATGCCTTTGGCGCGCTCGGCCGGCTGCGCGCCTCTTTTGAGCAGCACGCCGAGCTGCTCAAGGCCTTCGAGCAGGCCGATGCAGCAGCGGCCTACGCCGCCATGATCGGCCACATGCGGCCTGACCGCGGCGGCGGCTCGATTACGGACTTTGTGGCCAATCTGCCCGAGGGGCTGCTCGCGTCCTGATCAGCCCTGCTGCATGCCTTCGGCACGCGCCGCCGCCCGTTGTACCGCCGCGCGCAGCCACTGGTGGCTGGCGCGCAGCTGCGATCGCCGGTGCCAAAGCGCGTCGACATGTACAGACGGCACCTCAAACGGCAGCGGCTGCAGCGCGAGCTGGTCGGCGATGCCGGTGACGCTGATGAAATGGCGCGGCAGCACGGTCAGCAGGTTCGACCGCGCCACCACCCGGCCGGCGGTGAAGAACTGGTTGACCGTCAGCACGATGTGCCGGCGCCGGCCCAGCGCAGCCAGCGCCTCATCGATAAAGCCATAGGGCCGCCCCGAAAAGCTCACCAGCATGTGGCGCGCCTGGCAGAAGTCTTCCAGGCTCAGGCTCTGGCGGGCCAGCGGATGGTCTTTGCGCATCACGCACACATATTGGCCGTCGTAGAGGCGCTCGTGGGCAAAGGGCAGGGGCTGCTCGCTTTGGCTGTGGGCGGTCAGGTCGGCGAGCACCGAGGGGAAAAAGCCGACGGCCAGGTCGCATTTTTCCTGGTCGAGCAGGCTGCGCGGGTCGCGCGTGGTCAGCGGCACCACCCGCAGCGTCACGCCGGGCGCGTCGGTCTCCAGCATGTCGACCAGGCCGGGCATGAGCTCGGCAGCGGTGGCGTCGGCCATGGCCAGCACAAAGCTGGTTTTGGCCTGGGCCGCGATGAACTCGCTGGGCACCAGCGACTGCTCGAGCTGGGCCAGCGCCTCGCGCACCGTGGGCCAGATGGTCAGGGCGCGTGCGGTGGGCGCCATGCCCTGCCCGCTGCGCTGGACCAACTCGTCGCCCAACGTCTCGCGCAAGCGGCGCAGCGCGTTGCTGACCGCCGGTTGCGTCAGGTTGAGGTTGCGGGCGGCGCGCGTCAGGCTGCGCTCGGCCATGACCTCGTCAAAGACGCGCAGCAGGTTCAGGTCCAGGGTGCGGAAGTTGGGGGTCATGGTAGAGATTCGGTCAAAAAATCACTCAAGTGAATGAATGGAATCACAAATATAAAGTCGACACACACTGGTGAATACCCTAGGATACCAGCCATTGCAGCCGCTGTGCTGCTGTTTTGCAAGGAGTTTGAACATGACCCGTTTTGTTGTTTCTGCCTACCCCACCGAGCACCCGGGTCTGGCCCGTCTGGAAGTGGCCTTTGAGCGCCTTCGCGACCTGGGTCAGCATCTTTCGGGCGCCCAGGCGCTGGCCAGCGCCTTGCTGGCCGGCATGGTCGCCGCCGTGCTGGTCGTTGCCCACCAGGTGATGGACAGCCTGGCCGAGGGCCATCTGCTGGCCATCTGGATCGGCGCCTGGTTGGTCGGCTTTGCCGCTTTGGCGGCGCTGGCTCAGCCCGCGCGCCAGCTGGCCGCAGTCCTGCGGCAGCTGACGCGTCCGGGCGCTCAGCGCGCCACCGGCGAGGCGGCGCGCTGAACGCGGCCCTTGAGCCGGCATGAAAAAAGCCACCCTCGGGTGGCTTTTTTTCGGGCCGCAAGCTTTATGAGTTAGCGCCCTCTTGCGTTGCGAATCCGGAAAAATCAGGCGGCCAGCCGTTTTTCGATGGCGCCCTTGGTCTCCTCGAGCTCCTTGGGCAGACGATGGCGCAGTTGCCCGAAGAGCTCGGCGTGCAGTTCGAGTTCCTTGCGCCAGGCGGCCTGGTCGATGTGGGTGACCTGGTT
>CANHDQ010000060.1 GCA_947459405.1 Comamonadaceae bacterium | reverse complement strand
GGCCGTCGGTGGTCATGACGGTGGCGTAGTTTTGCGGCAGCGTCTCCATCAGGAAAAAGCCGAACATGCCGCCTTGGCTGTCGCCGCAAAAGGGCTGACCGGCCTCGCGTGCGGCTTGTGTCAGCCCTTGCACCAGGCGCTGGGTCTTGGCGCCCAGCGCTTCGTAAAAGCCCGGCTTGCTGATCTCGCGCAGCGTGGCCAGGCCGCATGCGGTGGCCACCGGATTGCCGCTCAAGGTGCCGGCTTGGTACACAGGCCCCAGGGGGGCGAGCTTTTCCATGACGGCGCGTTTGCCGCCAAAGGCCGCCAGCGGCATGCCGCCGCCAATGACCTTGCCCAGCACCGTCATGTCAGGCTCAAAGCCCGGGATCAGCTGGGCGTAAATGCTCTGCGCGCTGCCCAGCGCCACCCGAAAACCACTCATCACCTCGTCAAACACCAGCAGCGCGCCGTACTGGCTGCACAGCTCGCGGCAGCGTTTCATGAAGGGCACGCTCGCGCGCACGAAGTTCATGTTGCCGGCGATGGGCTCGATCATCAGGCAGGCCAGCTCGGCCCCATGGAGCTTGAAGGCCTCCTCAAGTTGCTCGAGGTTGTTGTATTCGAGCACCAGGGTCTGCGCCACCACCTCGGGCGGTACGCCCGCACTCGTCGGGTTGCCAAAGGTGGCCAGGCCCGAGCCGGCCTTGACCAGCAGCGCGTCGGCATGGCCGTGGTAGCAGCCTTCGAATTTAATGATCTTGCTGCGGCCGGTGGCCCCGCGCGCCAGGCGCAGCGCGCTCATGCCGGCCTCGGTGCCCGAGCTGACCAGGCGCACCATCTCCAGGGAGGGCACGCAGGCAATGATGGCTTCGGCCAGTTCCACCTCGCGCTCGGTGGGCGCGCCGAAGGAAAAGCCGTCGAGCGCGGCCTTTTGCACTGCATCGAGCACGGCCGGGTGGCCGTGGCCCAGGATCATGGGGCCCCAGGAGCCGATGTAGTCGATGTATTGCTTGCCGTCGGCGTCCCAGAAGTAAGCGCCCTCGGCTCGCTTGACAAACCGGGGTGTGCCGCCGACGGCGCGAAAGGCCCGCACCGGGGAGTTGACGCCACCGGGAATGACCGCCTTGGCGCGGTTGAAGAGCACATCGTTGAGAGAGGTGTTATTGCTTGGTGCCATGGGGTGGAAGTTCGAAGTAGTCGGAGGTCGTGGTCAGGGGCGATGCGGCGGTCGAGATTTTGCGGCTCGGCTCGCCTCCGTCGCCTTCGTCGTCTTCGTCTGGCTCTTGGGGCTGGGCCCAAAACAGACGATCGGGCACCAGGTGACCCATGCCGGGTGCGAAGGCTGCGTCCAGGCATTGGTCCAGGTAATTCAGCGCCTCGCTGGTCGCGCTTTGCAGGTCCAGCCCGCCGGCCAGCAACGCCGCCAGCGCAGCCGAAAGGGTGTCGCCGGTGCCGGTGAAGTTGGCATCGAAGTGCTCGAACTTCTCGCTCAGCAGCACCGCTTGCGGGCTGGCCAACACGTTGTCGAGGTACTTCTCGTGCAGCGGCATGCCGGTGACCAAGGTGTAGGCCACACCCGATTGGGCCGCCGCCTTGGCAATGTCGCGCGCGCTGGGCGATTTGTCGCCGATCCAGTCGGGCAGCAGCCAGCGCCACAGTGTGCTGTGATTGCCCACCAGCACGGTGGTCTGGGGCAGCAGCAACTCGCGAAAGGCGTCCTGGTAGCTGTCGAGCTGCGACTCGTCCCACCACGACAGGTTGGGCATGAAGGCAATCAGCGGCACTTCGGCATAGTCGCTGGCGATTTCAGCCAGGGTGCTGATGACCTCGGGTGAGCCGACAAAGCCCACCTTGATGGCCGCCACGCTCATGTCCTGCAGCGCGGTGCGGGCCTGCTCAGCCACTGCTTCTTCGTCGAAGGCGAAGTGATCAAAGATCTCGGCGGTGTCGCGGCTGTAGGCGCCGGTGACCACCGGCAGCGCATGGGCGCCGGCCGACCCGATCGCTGCCACATCGGCTGCCAGCCCACTGGCGCCGCTTGGGTCGTTGGCGTTAAAGCTCATCACGCACACCGGACTGCCTTCGGTGTCGGTCGCCGCAGCGTCTGCGTCTTTCGGGGTTCTGGATAGGGCCATGGGGGGTGAGAGTGCCAAACGGCTGAGCCTGGCCGATACAATCGAAACATTCTATTAGAACGATCCGAACCATCGTGACTTCTTCCTCCCCTGCGACCACCTGGATGTGCCTGATTTGCGGCTGGATCTATGACGAGGCCACTGGCGTGCCCGACGATGGCATTGCGCCAGGCACCCGCTGGGCCGATGTGCCGATGAACTGGACCTGCCCCGAATGCGGCGCGCGCAAGGAAGACTTTGAGATGGTGGCGATCTGAAGCCTGCCCCCCGGCGGCCAGCCCGATCAGGCGGCGGCGCCTGAACCCGATTTCTTGACCACGGCATAGCGCGCCAGCGTACGCGCGCGTGCTTGGTCGTGGGCCACCAGGGGCTGAGGATAGTTCTGGCCCAGGGTCACACCGGCAGCGGCCAATTCGAGCGGTGCGGCTTGCCAGGGCGCGTGGATGGCCTGCTGCGAAAGCTGCGCAAGCTGGGGCAGGTAGCGCCGGATGAACTTGCCTTGTGCATCGAACTTTTCGCTCTGGCTGACCGGGTTGAAGATGCGAAAGTAGGGCTGCGCATCGCAGCCCGAGCTCGATGCCCACTGCCAGCCGCCGTTGTTGGAGGCCAGGTCGAAGTCGTTGAGCTGCTGCGCAAAATAGCGCTCACCCCAGCGCCAGTCGATGCCCAGATCCTTGATCAAGAAGCAGGCCGCGACCATGCGCAGGCGGTTGTGCATGTAGCCGCTGGCGTTGAGTTGGGCCATCGCCGCATCGACCAGCGGATAGCCTGTGCGCCCCTGGCACCAGGCCTCGAACAGCGCTTGCGCCTGCGGCCCGCTTTCCCACTCGATCGCGTCGTACTCGGGTTTGAAGGCGCGCTGGGCCACATGCGGGAAATTGGCCAGGATCTGCGCGTAAAAGTCGCGCCAGATCAGCTCGCTGAGCCAGGTGGCGGCGCCCGCGCTGCCTTGGGCCTGGCGCAACCAGCCCTCCTTGGCCAAGGCGCGGACCGACACGGTGCCAAAGCGCAGGTGCACGCCCAGGTAGCTCGGGCCTTTGACCGCCGGGAAATTGCGCTGCTCATCGTAGGCATCGATGCGGCTGAGAAACGAATCGAACAGCGCGCGGCCGGCCCGCTCGCCCGGGGTGATGCCCAGTTCGCGCAAATTGGTGGGCTCAAATCCGATCTCGGTCAGTGAGGGCACGCGTGCGAGCGCGCTCTCGGGTCGATCGGCCAGGGCGCCTGCATACGGCTCGATCGGCCAGGCGCTGAGCTGACGGTCGCTCAGGGCTTTGAGCCAGGCGTTCTTGTAGGGCGTGAACACGCCGTAGGGCCGGCCCGCCTGCGTCAGCACCTCCTGGCGCTCGAACACCACATGGTCCTTGAAGCTGTGAAAGGCGATGCCGCCTTGTGCCAGCGCGGCGGCCACTTCGGCATCGCGGGCAATCGATTGCGGCTCGTCGTCGTGGTTGGCAAAGACCGCTTGCACCTGCCACTGGGTCGCCAGGCGCGGCAGGGCCTCGCGCGCCCAGCCGTGCTCGACCATCAGTCCGGCGCCCTGGCGCCCGGCCCGACGGCCGAGCTCGCGCAAGTTGTCGTCTAGCTCGACCAGGCTGCCGACGATGAATTCCACCCGGCGGTCCGCGCGTGGCAAGGGATCGAGGATCTCGCGGTCGAGCACGAACAGGCACAGCACCTGGCGGCAGTGGGTCAGGGCCTGGTGCAGCGCCTGCTGATCGTGTGCGCGCAAGTCGCGCCGAAACCAGACCAGGCCGCGTTCGTATCGGGTATTCATGTCCGCATGTTAGGCGGCCAAGACCCCGGCCGCATGATGGGAGCCCGACGCTCGACTGCGCTGCGGGGGTGTTGTGGGGGGTGTGTTCGTGGGGGGTGGTGATGCTGGTGGGTGGTGGGGGGGTACGGAGGGTGTGCCGGGCTGTAGCGCCAGGGCCGACCGCACTAGAATGAGGCCATGCCCGATGCGTTTGCCGCCACCAACCTGACGCACCACTTCCTTATTGCCATGCCCGGGGTCAGCGACGAGCCCTTTGTACGCAGCGTGGTCTATATGTGCGAGCACAGCCAGCGCGGCGCGCTGGGCCTGGTGATCAACAAGCCCAGCGAGATCAACCTCAAGAACCTGTTCGACAAGGTCGACATGCCGCTGCGTCGGCACGATCTGACCGACTCGCCGGTTTTTCAGGGCGGGCCGGTGCAAATCGAGCGGGGCTTTGTCTTGCACGAGATCATGGAAACGGGCACCGATGAGTCGGCTTACGGCTCGACCATGAGCATCCCCGGTGGGCTGGAGATGACCACCTCCAAAGACATCCTGGAGGCGCTGTCCACCGGTGCCGGGCCGCGCAAGGTGTTTGTCTCCCTGGGCTATTCGGCCTGGGCCGAAGGCCAACTCGAATCTGAAATTTCGGAAAACAGCTGGTTGACCGTGCAGGCAGACCCGGCGGTGATTTTCGACACGCCGATCGAGCAGCGCTATGACAGGGCGCTGGCCCTGCTGGGCTTGCAAAGCTGGATGCTGGCATCGGGGGTCGGGCACGCATGAGCGCGGCCGGCGGACCTTGCCCGGTCCAGCTGCAAATCTTTTTGGCGTTTGATTTCGGCTTGGTGCGCACGGGCGTGGCCACAGGCAACCGCCTGACCCGAAGCGCCACGCCGCGTGGCACCGTGGTGGCTGCCGGAGCGGCCCGCTGGAGCGGCTTGCGCGAGCGCATCGAGCAGTGGCAGCCCGATGCCCTGGTGGTCGGCATCCCCTTTCACCCCGACGGCGCCCCCCACGACAACACGGTGCGCGCCCAGCGTTTTGCCCGTCAGCTGCGCGGCCGCTTCGGTCTGCCGGTGTTCGAGGTCGATGAGCGCTACAGCACCACGCAAGCGCTCAGCGAGGGCGCGCGTGACGCCGATGCAGCCGCTGCCTGCATAATCCTCGAGCAATTTTTGCGGAGCCTGCCATGAGCGACCGATCGTCTTTGTCTGTTTGCACCCGAGGGCAGCCCTCATGAGCAGCTTGATCCTCGATGCCGAGGCGCTGTACGCCGACCTGCGGCGCGGCCTGCAGCAACTGCTGCAAAACGACAACCCCCCAACCCATCCCCGCCTGGTGGGCGTGGCCTCGGGCGGGGTCTGGCTGGCCGAGCGTTTACAGCAAGACCTGAACCTGCCGGCCCCGATCGGGGTGCTGTCGTCGTCGATGCACCGCGATGACTTCGCCCAGCGCGGGCTTGCCACTGGGGCCAAGACGCATTTGCCCTTTGAGGTCAATGGCGCCCATCTGATCGTGCTCGACGATGTGCTCTACACCGGGCGCACCGTGCGCGCGGTGCTCAACGAACTGTTTGACTACGGCCGCCCGGCCAGTGTCAGGCTGGCCGTGTTGGTCGATCGGGGCGGGCGGCAGCTGCCGGTGCAGGCCGATCTGGCGGTGGCCCGCGTGAGCTTGCCACCCGAGCAGTCGCTGCAGCTCGCGCGCGATGCAAGCGGGCGGCTGAGCCTGGAAGTGCAGGGGGCCTGAGAACATGCTTTACAAGCGCAATCCACAGCTCAACCGGCATGGCGAGCTGATTCATCTTCTGTCCATCGAAGGCTTGCCCAAGGATCTGCTGACGCAAATTCTTGACACCGCCGCGAGCTTCGTCAGCGTCAGCGACCGCGAGGTCAAGAAGGTGCCGCTGTTGCGTGGCAAGAGCGTCTTCAACCTCTTTTTCGAGAACTCCACCCGCACCCGCACCACCTTCGACATTGCGGCCACGCGCCTGTCGGCCGATGTCTACACCCTGGACATCGCGCGCTCCTCGGCCAGCAAGGGCGAGTCGCTGCTCGACACCATTGCCAACCTGTCGGCCATGGCGGCCGACATTTTTGTGGTGCGCCACAGCGAGTCGGGCGCGCCTTACCTGATTGCCCAGCATGTGGCCCCGCATGTGCACGTGATCAATGCCGGCGACGGCCGCCATGCCCATCCGACCCAGGGCCTGCTGGACATGTACACCATCCGGCACTACAAGAAAGATTTCAGCGCCCTGTCGGTGGCCATCGTGGGCGATGTGCTGCACTCGCGTGTGGCGCGCTCGGACATCCACGCCCTGACCACGCTGGGCTGCCCCGATGTGCGCGTGGTGGGCCCCAAGACCCTGGTGCCGGCCGATCTGGCGCAGATGGGCGTGCGGGTGTGCCACAGCCTGGAGGAAGGCATCAGGGATGTCGACGTGATCATCATGCTGCGCCTGCAAAACGAGCGCATGAGTGGTGCGTTGCTGCCCTCGAGCCAGGAGTTTTTCAAGAGCTTCGGCCTGAGCCCTCAAAAGCTGCAGTTGGCCAAGAGCGATGCCATCGTGATGCATCCCGGGCCGATCAACCGGGGCGTGGAGATCGACTCGGCGGTGGTCGACGGCCGTCAAAGCGTGATCTTGCCGCAGGTCACCTTTGGTATCGCGGTGCGTATGGCGGTCATGAGCATGGTGGCGGGGAACGAAGCATGAACATCCTCATCCAGGGCGGGCGCGTGATCGATCCGGCCAGCGGCTTTGACGGCCGCGCCGATGTGGCCATTTCGGGCGGGCGCATCGTCGGCATCGGGGCCGTAACCGACTTTGCAAGTGACCGGGTTCTCGATGCCCACGGCCTGGTGGTCGCACCAGGCCTGGTGGATCTGTCGGCCCGCCTGGGCGAGCCCGGCCATGAACACGAGGGCATGCTCGAGAGCGAACTGGCCGCCGCAGTAGCCGGCGGGGTGACCAGTCTGGTGTGCCCGCCCGACACCGACCCGGTGCTCGACGAGCCGGGGCTGGTGCAGATGCTGCGCTCGCGCGCCGAACGCCTGGGCGCCGCCCGGGTCTTGCCGCTGGGCGCGCTGACGCGGGGGCTTGAGGGGCTGGCCATCACCGAGATGGTCGAGCTGACCGATTCGGGATGCGTGGGTTTTGGCCAGGCCGAGCATGCGCTCAAGGACACCCAGGTTTTGCAGCGCGCCATGCAGTACGCCGCCAGTTTCGGCCTGACGGTGTGGCTGCGCCCCAACGACCCCTGGTTGGGCAAGGGCGTGGCGGCCAGCGGCGCGCTGGCCACGCGGCTGGGTCTGAGCGGCGTGCCGGTGCTGGCCGAAACCGTGGCCCTGCACACCCTGTTCGAGCTCGCGCGCTCCACCGGCGTGCGCCTGCATCTGTGCCGCATCAGCAGCGCCGCCGGCTTGCAGCTGGTGGCTGCGGCCAAGGCCGAGGGCTTGCCGGTGAGCTGCGACGTCAGCATCAACAGCCTGTTTTTGACCGACACGGATATGGGCTACTTTGACAGCCGTATGCGGCTGGAGCCGCCGCTGCGCCAGCAGCGCGACCGCGAGGCCCTGCGCCGGGGGCTGGCCGAGGGGCTGATCGATGCCCTGGTGTCGGACCACACGCCGGTCAAGGAAGACGCCAAAGCCCTGCCGTTTGCCGAAGCCGAGCCGGGCGCTACCGGGCTGGAGTTGTTGCTGGGGCTGACCTGCAAATGGGCCACAGAAAGCGGCCTGGGTTTGATGCAGGCGCTCGAGCGGGTGAGCAGCGGTCCGGCCCGGGTGCTGGCCGGCTCGCTCGGCCCCATGCAAGACGGCTGCGGCAAGCTGACCGTTGGCGCGCTGGCCGATGTCTGCATTTTTGACCCCGAGGCCATGGGCTCGGTCGAGCCGGCGGCCTTGCGCAGCCGCGGTCGTCACACGCCCTTTGAGGGCCACAGCCTGCCGGCCCGGGTGCGCTGGACACTGGTGGGCGGTCAGATCGCCTACGAGGGCTAAAGGGCCGTGCGCCACCTTTGGCGGCCCCATGTGGCGCTGCGCCTGCTGCTGACCGTGCTGCAGGTGGTACGCGGCTTTTGCATCATCGGCCTGCATTTTCCGAGGCTCGAGCCGGCGGCCAGGCAGCGCCATGTGCAGCGATGGGCGCATCAGATGCTCAAGGCCATGGGAGTGGAGCTGGTGCATCACGGCCAGCGCCAGATCCAAGGCCCCTTGCTGCTGGTGGCCAACCATATTTCTTGGCTCGACATCTTGGTCCTGCACGCCAGTGGGTACTGCCGCTTCATCTCCAAGTCCGATGTGCGCCGCTGGCCGCTGATTGGCTTCATGGCCCACGGTGCGGGCACCTTGTTTATCGAGCGGGAGTCACGCCGCGATGCGCACCGGGTGGTGCAGCACATGGCCGAGCGCTTGCAAGGCGGCGACGTGCTGGCGGTGTTTCCCGAAGGCACCACCGGCGACGGGCTGGAGCTGCGCCCCTTTCATGCCAACTTGATCCAGGCGGCCATTTTGGCCGGTGCGCCGGTGCAGCCAGTGGCCCTGCGCTTTGTTGACGCCCGCAGCGGGCAACTGAGCCACGCGCCACGCTTTGTCGACGACGACACCTTGGTGGGCTCGGTGCTGCGCACCTTGGCCGCGCGCGGCTTGCAGGCCCATGTCCGGCTTGGCCAGCCCGAGCATCATGAGGGGCGAGACCGGCGCCGTTGGGCGACCGAGCTGCGTGAGCGCGTCAACGCGCTGCGCGAACCGGGCTGAAGCCGCCCGCCTCAGCCGCGCACTGGCCGGCTTGCGCGCAGGGCAGCTGGCACAGCTCGCGCTGCTGCGGCTGGCACACCCGGTTGAACGTGACCACGTGGTCGACCTGGGCGCGGATGCCGATCCATTCGCCGATCTTGTGGTCGTGGTGGCTGGGCACATGGGCCATCAGCGGGTGGCCGCTGGCCAGGCGCAGCGTGTAGAGAAACTCCGAGCCCCGAAAGGCCTTGCGCACGATCTCGGCTTTGACGGGCGCATCGTCGTCATGCACGATGTCGTCGGCGCGCAGCAGCACATCGCACTGGCCGCCCTCGAATGCGCCCGGCAGCGGGCATTCGGATACATCGCTCAGGCGCCCCACCGGGGTGTCGAGCACGATCTGCCCGCCTTCTTCGTGCAGCGTGGCCGGTGTGAATACGCCGTGGCCGATGAAGTCGGCCACAAATCGCGTGGCCGGCCGGTGGTAGAGGCTGTAGGCATCGTCCCATTGGTGCAGCCGACCTTCGTGCATGACGCCGATCACGTCGCCGATTGCGAAGGCCTCGAGCTGGTCGTGGGTGACAAACAAGGCGGTGGCACCGGCTGCCTTGAGGATGGTGCGCAACTCGTGCGCCAGCCGCTCGCGCAACTCCACATCCAGATTGGAAAACGGCTCGTCGAGCAGCAGCAGGCGCGGCTCGGGTGCCAGCGCACGCGCCAGCGCCACGCGCTGCTGCTGCCCGCCCGAGAGCTGGTGCGGGTACTGCTCGGCCGAGGGCGCCAGGCCCACCAGTTCGAGCATGCGAGCCACCCGCTCTTGTCGGCGCGCCTTGGGCAGAGCCTGCAGGCCAAAAGCCACATTGGCGCCCACGCTCAGATGCGGAAACAGCGCATAGTCCTGAAACACCATGCCGATGCGCCGCTCCTGCGGCTCTACATGCAGGCCGGCATCGCTCACCAGCTCGCCAGCCAGCCGGACCTGGCCCGCCGCGGCCGGCTCCAAACCGGCAATGGCGCGCAGCAAGCTGGTCTTGCCGCAGCCCGAGGGCCCGATCAGCACGCCAATCTCGCCCGCACCCAAGCCCAGGCTGACCGCATCCACGGCCGCCCCGCGACCGCCTGGGTAGTGCACGCTCAACTGGCTGATCTCGAGAAACATGCCTGTATTTTAGGCCAAGCCGCGATCAAATGCGTACAATTCTCATTTGCAATAAGAAGGTGCGCGGCGGCCCATGCAAAGGGTTGGCCAATTTGAATGAACGCAATGCTCAAGCGGTTTTTGCCTTCCGGTCTGCCGGGTCTGCTCATGGGGCTGGTGCTGGCCCTGTTGTGCCTGCCGGTGGTGGCGGTGCTGGCCTCCTGGGCCGCGCTCGATCGCCAAGGCTGGCAGCTGCTGGTCGAGATGGCATCGACCGTGCTGCCCGATTACGCCCTGACCACCGCCGCGCTTTGCCTGGTGGTGGCGCTGGGCGTGGCGGTTCTGGGCTCGGTGACCGCTTGCGCCGTCAGCCTGTTTGATTTTCCTGGGCGGCGCGTGTTCGAATGGGCGCTGCTGCTGCCCCTGGCCATGCCGGCCTATGTGGTGGCCTTTGCCTACACCGACTTTTTGCAGTTCTCCGGGCCGCTGCAAACCGCCTTGCGCCAGGGGTTGGGTCTTGAGGGGCGGCTGTTGCCTGACATCCAGAGCCTGTGGGGCGCGATGCTGGTCTTTACCGTCTCGCTCTACCCCTACGTTTACCTGCTCGTGCGCGCCGCGCTGGCCGAGCGTGCTGTGCACCTGATGGAGGCGGCGCGGCTGCTTGGAGCCGGTGGGGCCAGACGCCTGCGTGAGGTGGCCCTGCCCATGGCCCGACCGGCGGTGGCCGCCGGCGTGGGTCTGGCCCTGATGGAGACGCTGGCCGATTTCGGCGTGTCGAGCTATTTCGGGATCCAGACCTTCACCGCCGGCATCTACAAGGCCTGGCTGGTCATGGACAACCGGCTGGCGGCCGCTCAGTTGGCCACGGTGCTGCTGCTGATTGTGGCGGCCTTGCTGGCCACCGAGCGCGCCACGCAGCGGCGCATGCGCTTTGCAAGCGCTGGCGTGCGACCGGGCTCGCGCGAGGCGCAGCCCACCGGCCTGACCGGCGCTCGCGCCGCCCTGGCTTGGTCGTTGTGCGCCGCGCCGATCGCGCTGGGCTTTGTGCTGCCGGTGCTGTTCATGACCCGCCCGCTGATGGCCAGCTGGACCGAGCTGCCCTGGGCCGCTTTTGCCCGGTGGTCGCTCAACAGCGTCTGGCTCGCTGCGGTAACGGCCTTGTTGGCCACCGCGATTGCCGTGTTGTTGGCTTATGGACAGCGGCGCGAGCCTGGTGGCCCCCAGGCTTGGGCGGCCCGCGTGGTCAGCCTGGGCTATGCCATTCCGGGCGCGGTGGTGGTGGTGGGCCTGCTGCTGCCCGTGGGCTGGCTACAGGCCTGGCTGCCCGACACGGCCCTGGGCGGCCTCGTCACGGCGACCGCTGCCGGTTTGATCTGGGCCTATCTGGTGCGCTTTTGCTCTGTGGCGCTGCAATCCGTCGAAAGCGGCTATGCGCGCATTCCCGCCAGCCTGGACGACAGTGCCCGCATGTTGGGTGTCACCGGCGCTGGCCTGCTGGCCCGTGTGCACTGGCCCCTGCTCAAACGCTCGGCTGCCGCTGCTGCGCTGTTGGTGTTCGTGGACGTCATGAAGGAGCTGCCCGCGACGCTGGTGCTGCGCCCCTTCAACAGCGACACTCTGGCGGTGGTGACCTATCAGCTTGCGCGTGACGAGCGCCTGGGCGAGGCGGCGCTGCCCGCGCTGGCCCTGGTTCTGGTCGGCCTGCTGCCGGTCGTCTTGCTCAGCCGCACCCTCAGGTCGCGATAAAAAAGCGCCGCTGGTTCATTGCGGTGCTACGCGTTGTTCGTACCCCAGCGCCGCCATCGCATACTAACGCCGTCATCGCACCCCTGTTGCGTCATCGCGGGGAACGAAGCGATCCATGGGCGGTCGCACGAAGAGATGGATTGCCACGGCGCTGCGCGCCTCGCAATGACGGAGGGTGCGTGATCGCACTGCGTCTCTTGTTCGTGCCCCAGCGCCGCCATCGCACACTAACGCCGTCATCGTACCCCTGTTGCGTCATCGCGAGGAACGAAGCGATCCATGGGCGATTGCACGAAAAAGTGGATTGCCTCCGCGCTGCATCGTTTCGCAAAGACGGCCTGTTGGCCGACTTCGCAGTGACTCGGTGAGCGCGTCAGCGCGCCTGTGGGTTTACTTTTTGGGTCTGTTGAACCAGTTGGCCAGTGCGAACAGGCCAAAGACCACAAACATGATGATCAGGACGTGATGGGTTTGCATGGTGCTTCTTTCGCAAGGTTAGGCGCGTGGATGAATCAACCCTGATTGTCGGGCAGTGGCAAATCCGGTGCCGGCACTCGGCTACGCGCCAGCGGAGCCATGGCCAACAGCGTGAGCACCAGCATCAGGGCCTCGAGCCCATAAACGCTGGCATAGGCGGCTGTGGTGCTCAGCGGGCCGTCAAGCACCTGGCGCAGCAGGCCGCCTGCGGCCATGGCCAGACCGGCGGCTGTGGCCTGTACGGCGCCCCAGGCACCCAGCGCCAGACCGGTTTGCTCCGGCGTGGCCATCTGCATGGTCGCGGTCAATGTGCCATGTGCGAACAGGCCTGCGCCCAGGCCGATCAGGAAGACCCCGGCAATGAACACGGCGATCGAGCCCATGGGGGCGGCGGCGATCACGCACAAAAAGGCGGGCAGGCCCAGCCAGGCGCCCCAGCAGGCCATCCGATACGGGTCGGCGCCGCGGCTGAGTATGCGCGATGCGCTGCCAAAGCCGATCAGTCCGCCCAGCGCCAGCGTGGCCGTCAAATAGGTGGTGTGCGAGACGCTGAGGTTCAGGATTTCGCCGCCGTAGGGCTCCAGCAAGACGTCCTGCATCGTGAAGGCCATGGTGCCCAGGCCCACGCCCACAAGCCGGCGCACCGTGTGCGGTCCACTGCAAAAGTGCCGCCAGGCATCGCCAAACGAGGGCTCGTCCCCGCTGGCCTGACCGGGTTTTCTGGAGCGGCTGCGCGCCTCTTGTTTCCAAAGCGCCACGACATTGAGCACTAGGGTGAGGATGGCCGCCGCCTGGATCACCCGGATCAGCCGGCCGGGGCTGTAGTCGGACAGCAGGTCGCCAAAAATCACAGCGCTGCCCATCATGCCCACCAGCTGCATCACGTACATCAGCCCCACCACCTTGGGCTGTGTGTGCACCGGCGCCAAGTCGGTGGCCAGCGCCAGGCCCACGGTCTGCGTGGTGTGCATGCCCGCGCCCACCAGCAAAAAGGCCAGGGCCGCGGCCAGCTGCCCCACCCACACGGGCGCCTGGCTCGACTGGCCTGCGCCGGCCAGAACCAGCAGGGCAAAAGGCATGATGGCAAAGCCACCGAACTGCATCAAGGTGCCCATCCAAATGTAGGGCACGCGGCGCCAGCCGAGCTCGCTGCGGTGTCGGTCGGAGCGAAAGCCGATCAGGGCGCGAAAGGGCGCCGCCAGCAGGGGCAGGGCCACCATCAGGGCCACCAGCGCCGCGGGCACCTTGAGCTCGACGATCATGACCCGGTTGAGCGTGCCCACCAGCATCACCACGGCCATGCCGAAGGAGACCTGAAACAGCGACAGCCGCAGCAGGCGCGACAGCGGCAGATCGGCGCTGGCGGCGTCGGCAAAGGGCAGAAAGCGCGATCCCAGACTGGACCACGCAGTCACCCAGCGGCGAGGAGAAGAATTCATGTGCTGCAAAAGGACCGGCCACTTGCGTGACCGGTCCGGGCTGCGAGCAAGGCCCGCTTACTTCTTGGCCGGTGGATCCGCGGCCGCCGGAGCGGACACGGCTGCCTTGGAGGCGCCACCGTTGAGGAAGTTCTTCACCCAGGAAGTGTTCAGGGTCAGAGCCAGATGCACGCTGAACGATGCAATGGCCACAGCTGCGATGAACATCGGGATGCCCACTTGGGGCCGGACAACCGTCCACATTTTTCCGTAGATCATGGCAACTTCCTCACTTGAGCCAGGGTGAATAGATAAAGGCCAGCAGATGGGCGAGAGCGGCAATCATGCCGAAGATCTGCGTGCCCTGGATGAGATTGCGGTGAATCTCTTCCGACTCGCCTACGGTCAATCCCGTAGGCCCTACCTTGTCGTGATCAGACATGGGTTTCTCCTTGCAAGAAGACGTGCTGAACCCGCACGGGGTATCCGCGGCTGTGCACCGCGAATGAGGTGAACTCGAGAG
>CANHDQ010000059.1 GCA_947459405.1 Comamonadaceae bacterium | reverse complement strand
TCGCAAGCCATGGGCTTTTGCGTCATCAACAACGTCGCAGTGGCGGCGCTGCACGCGCTTGAGGTGCGCGGGCTCGAGCGGGTGGCGATCGTCGATTTTGACGTGCACCACGGCAACGGCACGCAGGACATCGTGGCCGGGGACGATCGCATCTTGATGGTCAGTTTTTTTCAGCATCCGCTTTATCCTTACTGCGGCACGGAGCCGGCAGCGGCCAATTTGCTCAATCTGCCCGTGCCCGCCTACACCCGAGGGCCTGTGATTCGCGATTTGATCGAGGCCCATTGGATGCCTCGGCTCGAGGCCTTTGCACCGCAGTTGATCCTGATCAGCGCCGGCTTCGACGCGCACCGCGATGACGGCTTGGGCCAGCTCGGCTTGATGGAGGAGGACTACGCCTGGATCACCCGGCGCCTGAAAGAGCTCGCCGGGCGCCACGCCGGCGGGCGCATCGTCTCGGCCCTTGAGGGCGGCTACCATCTGCCTGCGCTGGCGCGCAGTGTCGAAGCCCACGTGCGGGTGCTGGCCGACCTTTGAAGTGATGGGCGGGTTGTTTTCGGGGAGTTTTGTCATGGCGGCAGAGGGCATCACCGGCGCATGGACGCCGGTGCGTTTTCAGGGGTAGGACCACTGGCTGAACCTGCTGGGCAGGCCGAAGGTGCTGACCGAATTTGCCGCCGTGGTGGCGTGCGTGGTGCTGGCGTGGCTGCTGGCCTGGTCGGCGCGCCGCGCGCTGACCGGCGAGGGCCAGATGCCGGTGCTGTTCGGTCGGCGCCTGCTCGATGGCGTGCTCTTTCCCGTGTTGCTGCTGCTGCTGGTCTATGCCGCCTTCGGTGCACTCAAGGCTGCGGGCATACCGCAGGTTCTGCTGCGGCTGGCCTTGCCGGTCCTGATCTCGCTGGCCCTGATTCGTGTGGGGGTGAAGGTGCTGCAGGCGGCTTTCAAGCAGGCCCCGCTGGTGCGTTTGCTCGAGCGCTGGATTTCCTGGCTGGCCTGGCTGACGGTGGTGCTCTGGATCACCGGGCTGTTGCCGCTGCTGTTGGGCGAGCTCGACAGTATTTCTTGGCGCGTGGGTGGCTCGCGCCTGACCGCACTGGACTTGCTCGGCGGGGCCTTGACGGCAGGCGGCGTGCTCATCGTCTCCCTGTGGATTTCATCGGCCCTTGAAGACAGGCTGCTGCGCTCGGCCACCGGCGGCGATCTGTCCCTGCGCAAGGCCGTCAGCAATGCCGTGCGCGCCCTGCTGGTAGGCATTGGCCTGTTGCTGGGCCTGACGGCCGTAGGAATCGACCTGACCGCGCTGTCGGTCCTGGGCGGCGCCATCGGCGTGGGCGTGGGCCTGGGCTTGCAGAAACTGGCCGCCAGCTATGTCAGCGGCTTTGTCATGCTGGCCGAGCGCAGCGTGCGCATTGGTGACAACGTGCGCATCGACGGCTTTGAGGGCCGCATTACCGACATTAAGGCCCGCTACACCATCGTGCGGGCGCTCTCGGGTCGCGAGTCGGTCGTGCCCAACGAGATGTTCATTGGCAACCGGATCGAAAACCTCTCGCTCACCGATCCGAAAGTCGTGCAGACCACCGTGATCTCGGTGGGCTACGGCAGCGACGTCGACCAGGTCATGCAGTTGCTTGAGACTGCCGCGCGGCAACAGTCGCGCGTGCTGCAGGAGCCGGCACCGGCGGCCCATCTGAGCAACTTTGGCCCCGACGGCCTGGAGTTCACGCTCAATTACTGGATCATTGATCCCGAAAACGGTCAGGGCAATCTGCGATCGGACATCAACCTGGCCATCTTGCGCGCCCTGCGCGAGCACCGTATCGAAATTCCCTACCCGCAGCGGGTGGTGCATGCGGTCAAGAGCGGCGTTTAGATGGCGCCTGCGGCCCGCCATTGACAGGTCTGCCTGACGGGTCATTTTCGGGCCGCAGCGCTGTAGTCATTCACGCGCTCGCGTGACCGCCCATGGATTGCTTCGTTCCTCGCAATGACTGGGCAGAGGCGCAATGACAGGGCAGGGGCGTAATGACCCGGCGGGCGCGCAATGAGAGGGTGGGGGGCAATGACGCCCTGACTCGTCATTGCGAGTCGCGCAGCGACGTGGCAATCCAGGTCGTCGGTAAGTAGCCCATAAGTCGCCTCGTTTGTCGCGATGGCGGGGGCGCCGCGATGACGAGGCGTCCTGATCCTGCCGTTGTCGTTGTGACGCCTTCAGCCCGACCTGCTGGGATGGGCCGGGGGCTGGATCTGGGCGCGATCGCTTTTGAGGTTGTGGACATGGACATGGCAGCCCATGCCTATGGCTTGTGACACGGTGCCGATGACCTCGCCGTACTTGCGTGCGCTTTGGCCTGGCTCGAGCGCCTGCAAGGCGATTTTGTGACACAGGGCGACGGGCTCGATCACCTTGAGTGTGAGCACGTGCGAGGGCCCCTGCAAGCCGATGGTCTCGCCCGGCGCCAAATCGCGCAAGGCCGTGGCCACGTTGTCATGGGGGTGCAGGACCAGCGCGCCGGCCGCTTCGCTTGCAGCCGCCGGTTTGGATGCCGGGTCTTTCACAGGGCCTCTCCCATGCGAGCCACCACCTCGTCGCCTTCGCCCAAAATCTCACCCCAGGTCATGGTGCCGCTGGCCACGTCGAGCAAGCGATGCAGCAACGCATCTGCCGCATCGCTGGCACTTTGCCGTCCCTCGAAAACCGGGCTGGCGTCAAAGTCCAGTTGCTGCGCCAGCGTGCGACCGGCTCTGGGATTGGCGCTCAATTTGATCGTCGGTGCCAGCAAGCTGACGTAGCTGTTGCCTACGCCAGTGGAAAAAAGCAGCATCTGAGCGCCGGCTGCGACGAAGCCCGACAACGACTCGGGCGAATAGGCGCTCGCGTCCATGGCATAGAGTCCAGGGCCAGCGGGGCGCTGCGCCAGCGACAACACGCCGCGGATGCAGCCGCTGCCTGACTTGGCAATCGCGCCAAGCGACTTTTCTTCGATGGTGCTCAGCCCCGCGGCGATATTGGTGGGCCCCGGGTTGTGGCCCAACAAATCCTGGCCGTGGGATCTGGCCAACTGCTCGCGCCGCTGCACCGCAGCGCGCAACTCCTCGGCAATCTGCGGGCTCGCCGCACGTTTGGCCAGCAGGTGCTCGGCGCCCAGCCACTCCAGCGTTTCGCCAAACATCACCTGGGCGCCGGCTTGCTCGAGTCGGTCGGCCACCAGGCCGATCAGCGGGTTGGCCACCATGCCCGAGCTCGGGTCCGAGCGCCCGCATTCAAGGCCGATGCACAGGTCGGACAGGGCGGCACGCTGTCGCCGCAGCCGTGAGATGTCCAGTTGCAATTGCGCCCCGGCCCGAATCGCCCGATCGGTCAGCGTCAGGGCATCGTGGTCGCAGTCGTCGAGGCAGATGGCGGCCAGTGGCTTTGAACTGGCGGCGATGGCCTGCGCGATTTCTTGCAGCTTGGGCTTGTCGCTGCCGATCAGCAGCACGGCACCAACATTGGGATTGAGCCCGAAGCCGATGAGCGAGCGCATATGGGCTTGTGCATCGGCGCCGAGCAGACCCCCGCCAAAAGGCATGGTGACGCACTTGGCGTGGGGCAGGGCGGCGGCCACACGCCTGGCGGTTGGACCGGTCAGGCCCGCTATGGACAGCACCAGCAGATCGTTGCGCACGCCCACTGAGCCATCAGCGCGGGGAAAGCCCTGCCAGGCCAAGTCAGTCATGGTCGATCATGGTCAGTCGTTTGCCATCAATCCGGCTTGGCGCCGGAAGACTGGATCACCTTGCCCCATTTGTCGAGCTCTGAGGCGACCCAGCTCGAAAACTGCTGCGGCGTGTCGTCGACCGGCTCGGCGCCGATCGCATCCCATCGGGCTCTGACATCGGGCATGCGGATGATGCGGATCACCTCGGCATTGATCTTGTTGATGATCTCCCTGGGCGTTCCTGCGGGCGCAAAGATGCCCTGCGCAGCAATGGACTCGAACTTGGGCAAACCCGACTCGGCCAGCGTCGGCACCTGCGGCAGCGTGGACATGCGGTTTGACGTGGTCACGGCCAGGGCCTTGAGTTTGCCCGAGCGAATCAAGGGCATGGCCGGCGGCGCACCAATGAACATCAGGTCCACCTGGCCGCTCATCACGTCGGTCAAGGCGGCGCCGCCGCCCTTGTAGGGCACGTGCTTGAGTTGGGTGGATGCGGCGACGTTGACCATCTCGATGGTTAGGTGCGTACTGGTGCCGTTGCCCGATGACGCGGCGTTAAAGCGCCCCGGTTTGGCTTTCTCCTGCGACAGCACGTCAGCAAACGACTTGAGTGTGCTGTTGGGCGAGGCAATCAAAATATGGGCAAAGGCGGCAACGTTGACCACCGGTGCCAGCTGTTCGGTGGTGTAGCCGAGCTTGGGGTACAGGCGCGGCGCGATCGTCAAAACCGCGACGTCCGACAGCAGCAGGGTGTAGCCATCGGGCGCTGACTTGGCCACTGCCTCGGCGCCCAATGTGCCGCCTGCACCCGGCCGGTTTTCCACAATGAAGGACTGGCCCATGCTCTCGGCAAGCTTGGTGCTCAGTGCGCGCGCCAGGATGTCCGAGGCCCCACCAGGGGCAAAGGGCACCACGATGCGCACCGGCTTTTGCGGGTACGCTGCCTGCGCCTGCACGCCGATGCTGCTGGTGCAAACCAGCGCCAGAGCCAGCCAGTGGAAAAGGCGATGCACGCGCATGAGAACTCCTCGGTCGTATTCTGGGTCGGCTGCGGTGGGTGCCGGGCCGGGTGTGCCTCGAGCCTAGCAGGACACGGTCAATGTACATTCGATCAAGCGGTCGCATCGCGGGGGTAAACCATAGGGCTCGAGCGCTCCTCGCCTTGCGGTCCCCGCTTTTGGGCGGGGTGTCGGTCGGGGCCACGCGCCTGCAAAGGCAATCGGGCTCCTGCCTTGACGAACGCATTTGGTGTTTCTATGATTCGCCAAAAAGAACGACCGTGCTTTTTGTCACCCGTTTGTCTTGTTGCTCGCGGCCAAGCCTGGTGCAAGCCCCTCGGCGGCGCCGCTTTGCTGCATCGCGGCATAGAATGGGAGAGTTGACGTTACGTCAATTGCGCCCCGTGCCTTGAGTCCGGTGGCCTGCAAGCTGTTTCAACTAGTTCTGGAGACTCCATGAAGGTAATGGTTCCGGTCAAGCGCGTGGTGGACTACAACGTCAAGGTGCGCGTCAAGTCCGACGGCAGCGGCGTCGACACAGCCAATGTCAAGATGAGCATGAACCCGTTTGACGAGATCGCGGTGGAAGAGGCCACGCGGCTCAAGGAAAAGGGCGCTGCCAGCGAGGTCATCGCGGTGTCTTGCGGCGTGACCCAGTGCCAGGAGACGCTGCGCACGGCCATGGCCATTGGCGCCGACCGCGGCATTTTGGTCGAGACGGCCGAGGAGCTGCAGCCCCTGGCGGTGGCCAAGCTGCTCAAGGCCCTGGTTGACAAGGAGCAGCCGGGCCTGGTGATTTTGGGCAAGCAGGCCATTGACGACGACTGCAACCAGACCGGCCAAATGCTGGCCGCCTTGCTGGGCTGGCCGCAGGCGACCTTTGCCTCCAAGGTGGAGATTGCAGATGGCCAGGCCACGGTCAGCCGCGAGGTCGACGGCGGCATCGAGACGCTGGCACTGACGCTGCCGGCCATTGTCACCACCGACCTGCGCCTCAATGAGCCGCGTTACGTGACGCTGCCCAACATCATGAAGGCCAAGAAAAAGCAGCTCGACACCTTCAAGCCCGAAGACTTGGGTGTCGATGCCAAGCCACGCATCAAGACGCTCAAGGTCAGCGAGCCGCCCAAGCGCGGCGCTGGCGTCAAAGTGGCCGATGTGGCCGCCTTGGTCGACAAGCTCAAGAACGAAGCCAAGGTCATCTGAGGCCATTGCCGTGAACGTCACCATGCCCGTCATTGCGAGCCGCGCCAACCCCCATTCGTCATTGCAAACAGGGCCAACCCCATCATTTGTTATTGCGAGCCGCGAAGCGGCGTGGCAATCGAGTCTCTAAAGAATCCAGGAGTCCCCATGGCATCCCTCGTCATCGCTGAACACGACAACGCCAGCCTCAAGCCGGCCACGCTCAACACCGTGACCGCCGCCGTCCAGTGCGGCGGCCAGGTGCATGTGCTGGTGGCGGGCCACAACGCCGCTGCCGCGGCCCAGGCGGCCGCGCAAATTGCCGGCGTCTCCAAGGTCATTCACGCCGACGACGCGGGCCTGGCCCACGCTTTGGCCGAGAACATGGCCGCTCAGGTGCTGGCCATTGCGCCTGCCTACAGCCACATTCTGTTTGCCGCCACCGCCTCGGGCAAGAACGTGGCCCCGCGTGTGGCGGCCAGCCTGGATGTGGCCCAGATTTCCGACATCACCCAGGTTATCAGTGCCGACACCTTCGAGCGCCCGATCTACGCTGGCAACGCGATTGCCACGGTGCAAAGCCTGGACGCGGTCAAGGTGATCACGGTGCGCACCACCGGCTTTGATGCAGCCGCGGCCCAGGGCGGCTCGGCCGCGATCGAGAGCGCTGCTGTGGCCGATGGCGGCGGCAAAAGCCGCTATGTGGGCAGTGAGATCGCCAAGAGCGACCGGCCCGAGCTGACGGCGGCCAAGATCATCGTCTCGGGCGGCCGGGCGCTGGGCAGTGCCGAGAAGTTCAACGAGGTCATGACCCCCTTGGCCGACAAGCTCGGCGCGGCCATGGGCGCCAGCCGTGCGGCGGTCGATGCGGGCTACGCACCCAACGACTGGCAGGTGGGTCAGACGGGCAAGATCGTGGCGCCGCAGCTTTACGTGGCCGCCGGCATATCCGGCGCGATCCAGCACCTGGCGGGCATGAAGGATTCGAAGGTGATTGTGGCGATCAACAAGGACGCCGAAGCGCCGATCTTCAGCGTCGCCGACTACGGCCTGGAGGCCGATTTGTTTGCCGCCGTGCCCGAGTTGGTGGCCAAGCTCTGATCGCTCTGCACGAGCCTGAAGGCATCCGTGGGGTGCCTTTTTTTTACCCAAGTGTTTTTTCACTCGACCTGAACATCTCAACTTGCTGCACCAAAGGACCTGACCATGAGCTACACCGCCCCCGTCAAGGACATGTTGTTTTCCATCCGGCACCTGGCCGGCATCGATGAGATCAGCAAGATTCCAGGGTTTGAGGATGCCGGCTACGACACCGCGCAGGCGGTGCTTGAAGAGTGCGCCAAATTCAACCAAGACGTGGTGGCGCCGCTCAATTGGGAAGGCGACAAGAACCCCTCGTTTCACAACGGCAGCGGCGTGAGCACCACGCCCGGCTTCAAGCAGGCCTATGCGCAGTTCACGCAAGGCGGCTGGCAAAGCCTGCAGCATCCGGCCGGCTATGGCGGCCAGGGTCTGCCCAAGGTGATTGGCGCGGCCTGCGGCGAGATTTTGAACTCGGCCAATATGAGCTTTGCGCTGTGCCCCATGCTCACCGATGGTGCCATCGAGGCGCTGCTGACGGCCGGCTCCGACGACATGAAGGCCAAGTACCTGGAAAAGCTCATCTCGGGTGAGTGGACCGGCACCATGAACCTGACCGAGCCTCAGGCTGGCTCCGATTTGGCTGCGGTGCGCACCCGCGCCGAGCCGCAGGCCGATGGCACCTACAAGATCTTTGGCACCAAGATCTACATCACTTACGGTGAGCACGACATGGCCGAGAACATCGTCCATCTGGTGCTCGCCCGTGTGCAAGGCGCGCCTGAAGGCGTCAAGGGCATCAGCCTGTTTGTTTGCCCCAAGTTCTTGGTCAATCCGGATGGCAGCCTCGGTGCGCGCAACGACGTGCACTGCGTGAGCATCGAGCACAAGATGGGCATCAAGGCCAGCCCGACGGCGGTGCTGCAATATGGCGATGGCACGGCGGCGAGTATTGCAGACAGCGCCGGACCCGGCGCTGTAGGCTACCTGGTCGGTGAGGAAAACCGCGGTCTGGAGTACATGTTCATCATGATGAACGCGGCCCGCTACGCGGTCGGTGTGCAGGGCATCTCGATTGCCGAGCGTGCCTACCAAAAGGCGGTGCAGTACGCCCGCGACCGCGTGCAGAGCCGCCCGGTCGACGGCAGCCTGCCCAAGGCCGGCCCGATCATTCACCATCCGGATGTGCGCCGCATGCTCATGACCATGCGCGCCTATACCGAGGGCTGCCGCGCCATGGCCACCGTGGCCGCCGCCGCTTACGACGCCGCGCATCACCACCCCGACGCCCAGGTGCGCCAGGACAACCAGGCCTTCTACGAATTCATGGTGCCGCTGGTCAAGGGCTACAGCACCGAGATGAGCATCGATGTGGCCAGCCTGGGCGTGCAGGTGCACGGCGGCATGGGCTTTATCGAGGAAACCGGCGCAGCGCAGTACTACCGCGATGCCAAGATCCTGACCATCTACGAGGGCACGACCGCGATCCAGGCCAATGACCTGGTGGGTCGCAAGACCGCCCGCGACGGCGGCCGCACCGCCCAAGCGCTGGCCGCGCAGATTCAAGCCACCGAGGCCCAGCTGCTGGCCGGCGATGCCCACGCGCAGGCCGTTGCCCGCCGCCTGGCTGCGGCGCGCCAAGCGTTTCTTGATGTGGTCGGTTTTGTCTGCGCCGGCAGCAAGAGCTCGCCCAATGCGGTGTTTGCCGGCAGCGTCCCCTACCTCATGCTCGCGGGCAATCTGATGGCCGGCTGGCAGATGGCGCGCGCGCTGCTGGCGGCGCAAGACTTGCTCGCAAGCGGCGAGGGTGCTCAGTGGGGCACGCCCTTTTTGCAAGCCAAGATCACGACGGCACGCTTTTATGCCGATCACATCCTGAGCAAAGCCCCGGGCCAGCGCGATGCCATCGTCGAAGGCGCGGACAGTGTGACCGACATGGCGCTCGAGGCCTTCTGAGGCTTTCTGACGTCGTCTGACGCCCAGGGCGGGCCGCTTGCCCGCCATCCCCCCACCTTAAAGGAGACCCCCATGTCGCAACTGCCCGGCGCGCTGGCGCACCTGCCGCTGCCCATCATCGGCTCGCCTCTGTTCATCGTGAGCAACCCCAAGCTGGTGATTGCGCAGTGCATCGCCGGCGTGGTGGGCTCCATGCCGGCGCTCAACGCACGGCCGGCCTCGCAACTCGACGAATGGCTGGCCGAGATCACCGAAACCCTGGCCGCCCACAATCGGGCCCACCCCGACCGGCCCGCCGCACCCTTTGCGATCAACCAGATCGTGCACAAGTCCAACGACCGCCTCGAGCAGGACATGGCCCTGTGCGTGAAGTACAAGGTGCCGATCTACATCACCTCGCTGGGCGCGCGTGAAGACATCAACGCCGCCGCGCACAGCCACGGCGGTGTGGTGCTGCACGACATCATCAACAACGCCTTTGCGCGCAAAGCCATCGACAAGGGCGCCGACGGCCTGATTGCCGTGGCCGCCGGCGCAGGTGGCCATGCGGGCGTGAAAAGCCCGTTCGCGCTCATACAGGAAATTCGCCAATGGTTTGACGGCCCGGTGGCGCTCTCTGGCTCGATTGCCAGCGGCGGCGCCGTGCTGGCCGCCCAGGCCATGGGCGCCGACTTTGCCTACATTGGCTCGGCCTTCATCGCCACCGAAGAAGCCCGGGCGAGCCAGGAGTACAAGCAGGCCATCGTCGACTGCAACTCCGACGACATCGTCTACACCAACTTGTTTACCGGCGTGCACGGCAACTACCTGGCCCCCTCGATCCGCATGGCCGGCCTGGACCCAGCCAAGCTGCCCGAGAGCGATCCGAGCAAGATGAACTTTGGCGGCGACGTGGCAGCCAAAGCCTGGAAGGACATTTGGGGCTGCGGTCAGGGCATCGGCGCCATCGACAAGGTGCAAAAAGCCGGTGACTTTATTGCGCAGCTCAAGCGCGAATACGAAGAGGCCCGCCAGCGCTTGTGCGCTTGAGAAGGGCGGCCTGCCATGTTCAGGCTGAGCGTTTCAATGGGGGACCTTGTCATGCCAGGGGCTCGGGTGCGAGCCGCTCAAGAAGGCACAACCGTCAGCGCCAAGGTGCGCGAATTTCCGGCCCCTTATGCCCAGGGCGGGCAAAGCCAGTAAAACGCCAACCAGGTCTTCATCGAAAACGCGCGATGCGCAGGAATTTGCTCAGTTCACCATGACCAGCAAGTTCGGAGGTGGTGCACCTGCGACGGAGAAAAAAGATGAAGTATTTATTATAAGACAATGATTTATATAGATATTTTTGGATTTATTTTTTAGCGATGACTTTAAAAGCTGCACTATAAACCGCGGCAACAGAGTCAGACGCTTGCGTGCATCAATGGTTAACAAGCTTGACTGCGCGTCAAAGTACTGTACATTTATACAGTCTTTATGCCCCTCTTGGTTCCGCCGGCAGCGCCGCGGAGGGGGCTGCGTCTGGCCATGTCCTTGTCTTGTCTTGCCCTGCCTTCCGTCTGGCGCGCCCATGAACTGGCGCGCTCGGACGCGGCCGGACTCGACACCGGGCATCCGGCGCTCAATGCGGTCCTGCCGGGTGCCGGTTGGCCGCAGGCGGGGCTGAGCGAGCTGCTACAGCCGTACCCAGGCTGCGGCGAGTGGGGTCTGCTCGGGCCCGCGCTCTCACGGCTGGGCGCTTCTAACCGGGTCACAGTGTTGGTGGCGGCGCCTTATGTGCCGTTTGGGCCGGCGCTGTCGGCGGTGAGCTTGGCGCCATCGAATCTGCTGCGGGTACAGGCCATCAGTGCGGCCGAGCGGCTCTGGGTGGCCGAGCAGGCCTTGCGCTGTGCCGACGTGGCCTGTGTGCTGCTGTGGCTGGAGCAGGCGCAAAGTGCCCCGCTGCGCCGCCTGCACCTGGCTGCGCAAGAGCATGCCAAGCCGCTTTTTGTGCTGCGGCCCGAGCGGGCGCAGCACGAATCGTCGCCCGCGCCACTGCGCTTGCTGCTGAGCTGGCAAGACCCTCCAGACGGGCAAGATGCGCAAAGAGTGCACAGCGGTGTGGTGCCGCCCTTGTGGGTGCGGGTGCTCAAGCGCCGCGGCCCGCCGCTGGAGGCCCGCTTGCCGCTGCTCACCGTCTCGACCGGCTTGCAAGCCCTGCTGACTGCCAGCCGGGTGCAGGCCCGCCGCCGCCGTCACCTGGCTGCACCCCTGGAGCTTGTGCATGCTGTGGATCGCACTGCAAGCCTGGTCTGAAGACGCGCAGCCCGTGCCCGAGCTGTCGCAGGCCTTGGCCTGGCAAGCCCTGGCCTTGACGCCGCGTGTGGCCCTGGCGCGCGATGCCGCGCTGATGGAGGTCTCGGCCAGTTTGCGCTTGTTTGGCGGTCTGCGCGGTCTGCTGCTGCGCCTGCACTCGGGCACGCACGATCTGGTGCAGCCAGGCCGCTTGCATGCTGCGCCCGGCCCCACGTCGCCGGTGGCCCTGGGGCGTCTGCGGCTGGCCCAGCCCTGGAAGGCGGTGGTCCGGCTGCCCGCATCCGATTTGCCGTTGGCGGTGCTCGATGCCGCCGGCCCTCACCTGGACGCGCTGGGCCGCCTGGGCTGCCGCGTCTGGGGCGATGTGCGACGCCTGCCGCGCGATGGCCTGGCCCGGCGCCTGGGTGCGGCGCTGCTCGATGCGCTTGACGAGGCCTGGGGCGATCGAGCCGAAAGCCAGCACTGGCTGCAACTGCCCGATGTGTTTGAAGACCGGTTGGAGCTGCCCTTTGGGGTGGAGCACAGCACGGGCCTGCTGTTTGCACTGCAGCGGCTTTTGCAGCGTCTGAAGGCCTGGCTGCTGGCGCGCAGCCAGGGGGTGCTCGGCGTGCGCCTGGTCTGGCAGATGGACGCGCGCCGCGGGGTCGACCGTGAGGGCGAATTGTTGCTGCGCCTGGGCGAGCCCACGCAGGACATGGCCCACATTGCCCGTTTGGCGGCCGAGCACCTGACCCACGTGCAACTGCCGGCGCCGGCGCAATGGCTGAGCCTGCACAGCCTGGAGACTGCCGCACTGGACGGGCAAAGCCGCAGCCTCTTGCCCGATGAGCGGCGCCGCGGCGAGAGCCTGGGTCAGTTGGTTGAGCGTCTGGGCGCTCGCCTGGGGCCGGCCCGGGTGCTGCGCTGGCAGGCCCAAGCCAGTCATGTGCCCGAGAGGATGCAGCAGTGGCGGGCCTGGAGCGCTCGCGAACTGACACGCGATGCCACCACCCCAACCCTCTCCCAGAGGCAGAAGGGGTCAAGCCAGGCGGTAGGTCCAAGCCAGACGGTAAAACCGAGCCGGGCGCGTGTTCTTCCGTCCCCCCCTGGAGGAGGGCAAGGGTGGGGGCCAGCGGCGGTGGCCGGGGTAGGGGCCACCGCACTCAACCCAAGCTGCGCCCAAACGTCCAAGGCGTTTGATGCGCTGCTGCCGACCTGGTTGCTGCAGCCGCCGCTGCGCCTGTCCATGCGTGCCGATCGCCCTTGCTACGAGGGCCCGCTGGCTTTGCTGGTGGGGCCGCAGCGACTCGAAGCCAGCGGCTGGGCGCCCGTGGCGCAGACAGCTGCTGAGGACTTCGTGATGCGCGATTACTTCATCGCGCGCAGCCCGCAGGCGGGCCTGCTGTGGATTTACCGCGAGCGCTTGCCCACCTCGCAGGCGGCCTGGTTTTTGCACGGCATTTTTGCCTAAGGGGCAGGGTCCGACCATGCTGCCCGCATTGCCCACATTGCCAGGCTACGCCGAGTTGCACGCGCTGAGCCATTTCAGTTTTCAGCGCGGCGCGTCGGCGCCGCAGGAGTTGGTCGAGCGCGCCCATGCCCTGGGCTATAGCGCGCTGGCCCTGACCGACGAATGCTCGGTTGCCGGTGTCGTGCAGGCCCATGTGGCGGCCCAGGCTTGCGGCTTGCAGTTCGTGCCCGGCGCCGAGTTCCGGCTGCATGGGCAGCCGCTGCGCCTGGTGGTCTTGCCGCACGATGCCCAGGGCTGGGGCGATTTGTGCGAATTCATCAGCGCGGCGCGGCTGGCCGGGCAGGGCAGTGCGGCGGGCTACCGGGTGGCACTCGGTGAGGCGGCTTTTGATCGCCTGCGCTCGTGTGAGGTGCTGCTGTGCCCGCTGCCCGAGCAGGCGCTGGACGAGCCGGCGCTCGAGGCCCTGCTGCGCTGGGCCAGCGCCCTCTGGGGTGGCCATCTGTGGCTGGCGCTTGAGCTGCACCAGGGGCTCGACGATGTGCTGCGCCTCGAGCAACTCGAGCGCCTGTCCGAGCGCACCGGCGTGGCGCTGCTGGCCGCTGGCGGCGTGCTCATGCATGTGCGCTCGCGCAAGCCGCTGCACGATGTCATGACCGCCATCGGTCTGGGCTGCACCGTGCGCCAGGCCGGTCGCGCGCTGCGCACCAATGCCCAGGCGCATTTGCGGGCCCGCGTGCGCCTGGCCGAAATCTACCCGCCTGCGGCGCTGGCAGCCACGCAGGTGGTGGCAAGCCGATGCCGCTTTGGCCTCGGGGAAATCCGCGCGCATTACGCCTACCCGCAGCAAGACACCGTGCCGGCTGGCCACACGCCTTTGCAGTGGCTGCAGCGGCTCACGCAGCAAGGCCTGCGCGAGCGCTACCCGCAAGGCGCGCCGGCGGCGGTGGTGCAGCAGGTGGCGCATGAGTTGGACCTGATTGCCGAGCTGCGCTACGAGATGTACTTCATCACCGTCTACGACATCGTGCGATTCGCCCGCTCGCGCGGCATCTTGTGCCAAGGCCGCGGCTCGGCCGCCAATTCGGCGGTCTGCTACGCCCTTGGCATCACCGCGATCGACCCGGCCGAAAGCCAGTTGCTGTTCGAGCGTTTCATCAGCCGTGAACGGCTCGAGCCGCCGGATATCGACGTGGACTTTGAGCACCAGCGGCGCGAGGAGGTCATCGCCTACATCTACGGCAAGTACGGCCACGAGCGCGCGGCCATTGCGGCCACCGTCATTCGCTACCGGGCCCGCAGCGCGGTTCGCGAT
>CANHDQ010000058.1 GCA_947459405.1 Comamonadaceae bacterium | reverse complement strand
CATGGACAGCAAGATGGACTCGGTGCGGCCGCCCGACTGCAGGCCAAAATGCGTGCCGCGGTCCCACACCAGGTTGAACTCGACGTAGCGGCCCCGCCGGTAGAGCTGAAATGCGCGCTCGCGCTCACCCCAGGGCATGCCAAGGCGGCGCTCGACGATGGGCACATAGGCGGGCAAGAAGTGTCCGGCTACCGACTGCAGCATCTCAAAACTGCGCTGCATGCCCAACTCGTTGAAGTCGTCAAAAAACACCCCGCCGATGCCGCGCGGCTCACCACGGTGCTTGAGAAAGAAATACTCGTCGCACCACTTTTTGAAACGCGGGTACTTGTCGTCCCCAAAGGGCGCCAGCGACTGCTTGCACTGGCTGTGGAAATGGACCGCGTCCTCCTCGAAGGCGTAGTAGGGGGTCAGGTCCATGCCACCGCCGAACCAGGCCACCGGCTCACCTGCGGCCGGTTTGGCCATGATCATGCGCACGTTCATGTGCACGGTGGGCACATAGGGATTGCGCGGATGAAAAACCAGGGACACGCCCATGGCCTCAAAGGGCGCCCCGGCCAGCTCGGGCCGATGCTGCGTGGCCGACGGCGGCAATTTGGGCCCCTGCACATGCGAAAACCCGCATCCGGCGCGCTCGAACACCGAGCCGTCCTCGACGATCATGGTCAGCCCATCGCCTTGCAGCATCTCGCCAGGCGCCTTGTGCCAGGCATCGCTGATGGGCTGCGCGCCATCGAGCCGAACCACCTCGGCCATGATGCGCTGCTGCAGCCCCATAAAAAAGGCCCGTCCCGTGGCCACATCCAATGTGCTCATCACCTCTCCTTGTCCGCTTCCAAACGAACCGGCGCCGCCAACTCCTGGCGCAGCCCTGTGCTGCCCTCAAACACCTGGGCAATGCGCCGCATGTCCTCATCGACCTGGCCCGACAGCGTCATGACGTCGATCAGGCGCACCTGTCTGCGGCCGTAGTCGAGTACCGCCAAAACCAAGGGCACCTGGGCACTGAGCGTCACCCGGTAAAAGCCGCTGCGCCAAGCCGGGCGCCAACTGCGCGTGCCTTCAGGCGTCAGGGCCAGCCAGAAATACTCGCCCGCCTGCTGCTTGCGCGCAAACATCTCGACCATTTGCTCGACCACGCCGCCAGCGGCACGGCGGTTGACCGGCACGCCGCCGAGCCAGCGCAGCCAGGATCCGAACAGCGGGATCTGAAACAAGGTGTGCTTGCCCAGAAACTTAGCCTCCAGCCCCATGGCCCACTTGGCCAGCAGACCCACGGGAAAATCCCAGTTCGAGGTGTGCGGGTAGACCACGATGACCCCATGCAAGCCGGGCAAGCCCCGAAAGTGCACCTGCCAACCCAGCAACCGAAGGATGCGGCGGGCCAGGGCGCTGCCCTGAAACTGAACCGGGTGGACGGTGTTCTCGGCCATGCCGCGCCGCTCAGGCCTTCAAGGCCCGGTGGCCGATGTCGCGGCGCCACTGCGCGCCATCAAATGCAATGCCCTCGAGCCGCGCATAGGCGCGCTGCTGCGCCTGGCGCACGGTATCGCCCAAAGCGGTGACGCACAGCACACGGCCACCCGAGGTCACCGTCTGCCCGTCCTGCGCTTGGGTGCCGGCATGGAACACGACGCAGTCGCTCTCATCCTGCGGCCGGGGCAAGCCGGTGATGACGTCGCCCTTGCGCGGCTGCATCGGATAGCCCGGGGCGGCCATCACCACCCCGAGAGCGGACCGGCGGTCCCATTCGAGCTCGACCTGATCGAGCGTGCCACCCGTGGCCGCCATCATCACATCGACCAGATCGGACTTCAGGCGCATCATGATGGGCTGCGTCTCGGGGTCGCCCATGCGGCAGTTAAATTCCAGTGTTCGGGGTTCACCCTGGGCATCGATCATCAGACCGGCATAAAGAAAGCCGGTAAAGACGATGCCGTCTTTTTCCATGCCTCTTACGGTCGGCAAGATGATCTCGCGCATGGCCCGCGCGTGCACCTGCGGCGTCACCACAGGCGCGGGCGAATAAGCGCCCATGCCACCGGTGTTGGGGCCCTGGTCGCCATCGAGCAGGCGCTTGTGGTCCTGGCTGGTGGCCAGGGGCAGCACGTGGGTGCCGTCGCACATGACGATGAAGCTGGCCTCCTCGCCCTGCAAAAATTGCTCGATCACCACCCGCGCGCCGCCCGCGTTATGCGCCACGCCCAGGGTGTCGTCCAGCAGCATGAAGTCCACCGCCTCGTGCGCCTCCTGAAGGCTCATGGCCACCACCACCCCTTTGCCTGCCGCCAGCCCATCGGCCTTGACCACGATGGGCGCGCCCATGCGATCAATATACGCATGGGCCGCCACCGGATCGGAGAAGGTCTCGTAATCGGCCGTCGGAATGCCATGGCGCTTCATGAAGGCCTTGGAAAACGCTTTGGAGCTCTCGAGTTGGGCAGCGGCCTGGGTGGGCCCGAAGACGCGCAGGCCGTGAGCGCGAAATTCATCCACGATGCCCGCAGCCAGCGGCTGCTCGGGGCCCACCACGGTCAGGGCAATTTGCTGCGTCTGCGCCCACGCACGCAGGGCCTGCAAGTCGGTGATGGGCAGATTTTGCAGCCGCGCATCGAGCGCGGTCCCGCCATTGCCCGGGGCCACGAACACGGTTTGCACCTTGGGCGACTGCGCCAGCTTCCAGGCCAGTGCATGCTCGCGCCCGCCTCCCCCCACAACCAAAACTTTCATGCTCACTCTTTCTTGTTCGGTCGGCGACCGACCCTCGCCTCAAAGCGAGAGGTCTGCATTGTGATAGACCGCCTGCGTGTCGTCCAGATCCTCCAGCACATCGAGCAGCTTTTGCATTTTCTGGGCGCTCTCGCCGGCCAACTCGATGCTGCTGTCGGCACGCATGGTGACCTCGGCCAGTTCACTGTGCAGACCGGCCGCCTCGAGAGCCTTCTTGACCGCCTCGAATTCGGGCGCGGGGCACAACACCTCGATGGTGCCTTCATCGTCGGTGATCACATCCTCGGCACCGGCCTCGAGCGCCACTTCCATGATGCGCTCCTCGCTGGCTCCGGGGGCAAACACAAATTGCCCGCAGTGCTTGAACTGGAAGGCCACCGAGCCTTCCGTGCCCATATTGCCGCCGTACTTTGAAAAGGCATGGCGCACTTCGGCCACGGTGCGCACCCGGTTATCGGTCATGCAGTCGACCATGATGGCCGCCCCACCGATACCGTAGCCCTCGTAGCGAATTTCCTCGTAGCTCACGCCCTCGAGGTTGCCGGTGGCCTTGTCGACGTTGCGCTTGATGTTGTCGGCCGGCATGTTGGCCGCCTTGGCTTTTTCGATGGCCAGCCTAAGCCGCGGGTTCATGTTGATGTCACCGCCGCCCGAGCGCGCCGCCACGATGATCTCTCGGGTGATTCGGGTCCAGATCTTGCCGCGCTTTTCGTCCTGGCGGCCTTTGCGATGCTGGATATTTGCCCATTTGCTGTGTCCGGCCACGGCGTATCCTCTAGGTTTTGGATTAATCTACGCGGCGCATTTTACGTTTTGCCCCGAACGACCCCCAACGGAGTGCCGCCATGGCCGAGCCCCTGCTGATTGCCCGCAACCCCCGCACCGACTGCCACCTGCTGCCCGAGCTGGCCAACCGCCACGGCCTGATCACCGGTGCCACCGGCACTGGCAAAACCGTGACTCTGCAAACGCTGGCCGAACAGTTCTCCCAGCGAGGAGTGGCCGTCTTCATGGCCGACGTAAAGGGCGACCTGACCGGGGTGAGCCAGCCCGGCCAACCCTCCGACAAGCTCAAATCGGTGCTGGCCGAGCGCAAGCTGCCGCTGCCCGAGCCACAGGCTTGCCCCACCCAGCTGTGGGACGTGTTTGGCCGCCAGGGCCACCCGGTGCGCGCGACCATTTCCGATATGGGACCGCTGCTGCTGGCGCGCATGCTCGGACTCAACGAGACCCAGTCCGGCGTGCTCAATTTGGTCTTCAAGATCGCCGACGACCAAGGTCTGCTGCTGCTGGACCTCAAGGACCTGCGGGCCATGCTGCAGCACGTGGGCGAAAACGCCCGCCAGTTCACCACCGAATACGGCAACGTCAGCGCCGCCAGCGTGGGCGCGATCCAGCGCAGCTTGCTGCAGCTCGACAGCCAGGGCGGCACGCAGTTCTTTGGCGAGCCCATGCTCAACATCGACGACTTCCTGCAAACCGACAGCCGCGGCCACGGCATGGTCAATGTGCTGGCGGCCGATCAGCTGCTCAACTCGCCCCGGCTCTACGCCACGTTCTTGCTGTGGCTGCTGTCGGAAGTGTTTGAACGCCTGCCCGAAGTTGGTGACCTCGACAAGCCCAAGCTGGTATTCTTTTTCGACGAAGCCCATCTGCTGTTCAACGAAGCGCCCAAGGTGCTGATCGAGCGCATCGAACTGGTGGTCAGGCTGGTGCGCTCCAAGGGCGTGGGCGTGTACTTCGTCACCCAAAATCCGCTCGACATCCCCGACACGGTGCTGGCCCAATTGGGCAACCGCATCCAGCACGCCTTGCGCGCGTACACGCCGCGCGACCAGAAGGCCGTCAAGGCGACGGCCCAGACGATGCGGGCGCAAGAGGGCCTGAACATCGAGCAGGCCATCACCGAGCTCGGCGTGGGCGAGGCCCTGGTCAGCCTGCTCGATGCCAAGGGCCGCCCCGCGCCCACCGAGCGCGCCTTCATCATGCCGCCCGCAAGCCAGCTCGGCCCCATCAGCGCCGCCCAGCGCCAAACCCTGCTGCAAGAGTCTCTGGTGGCCGGCGTGTACGAGAAAACGCTGGACCGCGAATCGGCCTACGAAAAACTCAGCGCCAGTGCGCCCCCCTCACCCGCCTCCCCATCGGGCGGCGCGGCCGCATCGGCACCTGCGGCCGCGGGCGGATTGATGGGCGGTCTGGGCGACCTTCTGGTGGGGTCGGCCGGGCCGCGCGGCGGCCAGCGCGACGGCCTGGCCCAGACCCTGGTCAAGTCGGTGGTGCGCACCATCGGCAGCTCGGTGGGCCGCGAAATCGTGCGCGGCGTGCTTGGCGGCCTGCTGGGCGGGCGGCGGCGCTAAGATCATGCCCCGATTTCTGACGGTCGCCCTCTACCACTTTGTCCATCTGCCCGACCGCGCCCTGATGCGCGAGCGGCTCGAGGCCTACTGCCAGGCCCGTGAGATCAAAGGCACGATGCTGCTGGCCGATGAGGGCATCAACGGCACACTGGCCGGAGCCGAAGCGGGCGTGCGTCAATTGCTGGCCCACTTGCGCGAAGACCCACGGCTGGCCGGGCTCGAGCACAAGGAGTCCTGGAGCGAGCGTGAGCCTTTTTACCGGCTCAAGGTCAAGCTCAAGAAGGAGATCGTCACCCTCGGAGTCGATGGCATCGACCCCAACCGCATGGCCGGCCGATACGTCAAGCCCGAGGACTGGAACGCGCTGATTGCTCAGGACGATGTGGTGCTGATCGACACTCGCAACGACTACGAGTGCGGCGTGGGCACCTTCGAAGGCGCCATCAACCCGCAGACGCGCAGCTTCTCGCAACTGCCGCAGTGGGTTGAGCAGCAAATGCAGCCCGGCGGTGTGCTGGCCGAAAAAGAGGGCAAGAAGCCGCGCGTGGCGATGTTCTGCACAGGGGGCATCCGATGCGAGAAGTCCACCGCCTTCATGCGCACCAAAGGCTTTGAAGAGGTCTACCACCTGCAAGGCGGCATCCTCAAGTACCTGGAGACCGTGCCGGCCGCGCAAAGCAGCTGGCAAGGCGAATGCTTTGTCTTTGACGAGCGCGTCTCAGTCGGTCATGGGCTCGCGCCAGGCCATTTTGAACTGTGCCGCTCCTGCCGCCACCCCTTGGGTGCCGGCGACAAGCAGTCGCCGCTGTATGAAGACGGGGTGAGCTGCCCGCGCTGCCACGACAGCCTCACGCCCGAGCAGCGCCGAAGCTTCTCGGAGCGCCAGCGCCAAATCACGCTGGCCCGCGCTCGGGGGCAACGCCACATCGGTGTGCCGCGGGGACGGACGGCACCGGGCGAGGCGGCACCGGGCGATCGGGGGCAAGGCGGTGGTCAAGATGAGCCAAGCGATTCAGCGGGCGGCGACGTGAAGACATGGATTGCCACGTCGCTGCGCGACTCGCAATGACGGGGTAGCGCCGTCGGCGCGCCCCCCGCCTTGTCATTGCGTCCACGTCTTGTCAGTGCGCCCCCGTCTTGTCATTGCGAGGAACGAAGCAATCCATCGGCGGTCGCACAACAGCATGGATCGCCACGTCGCTGCGCGATTCGCAATCGCGCGAGGCAATTGCGCGCCTGGCAATGACGCAGGGGGCTACGCGCCCCGCCGTGACGCAGGGGCTGCGCTCAGCGGGTTTGGCGCAGCAGACGTCCGGCGGTGACCGGCTCGGGCGAGCCCGGTTGCGCGAGCCGTTGGCCGTTGACGAAAACCGCTTCGATCCCAGTGGCGTAGCTGACCAGCCGGTCTTCGCCGGCTGGCAGGTCGTGGATGCGCTCCAGGGGGCCCGCATCCACGGTCGACGGATCAAACACCACAAGGTCTGCGGGCAATCCCAGGGCCACGCGTCCCCTGTCGTGCAGTCCAAAGACATCGGCAGGGTGCGAAGTCAGCCGACGCACAGCTTCTTCGAGGCTGAGCACACCGCGGCGGCGCACCCAGTGCCCGAGCAGATAGGTGGGATGGCAGGCGTCGCAGAGCTGGCTCATGTGAGCGCCCCCGTCCCCCAGCCCCAGCACCACTTGCCGATCGCGCAGGATCTCACCAACGGCTGCCTCGTCAAAGTTGAGCAGCGCCATGCGAAAGCGCATGCGCAAGCCGCTTTCGATCGCCAGATCGAGCATGAGGTCAACCGGGTCCACGCCCCGCTCTCGGGCCAGATCGGCCAGGCTGCGCTCGTTGAGCGCCGGATCGGGCGACCAGCTGATGGCCAGCTGCGCAAACGCCGCACGCCGCGTGTCGCCTTCGGCCTGCTTGCCGGCAAACCAGGCGTCATCGGGCCCGGGGCCTGCGACCTGGCGCTTGACCCTGGCGCGAAAGCTGGGGTCCAGATAGACAGCCTGGCGCTGGCCCTCGTCGGCGGCCAAGCGCACGGACTCAAACGAGGCCCAGGTGTCAAAAACCACCGGCGAGCGAAAGTCAAACTCAAATTGGATCGGCCGGCATGCACCCTGGCCGTGGATGGGCAAGCCCCGCGCCTGTTGCGAGCGGGCGCGCTCCAGGTGCGCCCGGTGGGAGTCGGGCCCCAAGGAGCCTGCCAGCAGAGAGGTCCAAACAACGGGCCGGCCCGACGCGGCGTGAAGCGCCTCGTAAGCGTCCCAATGCGGATCGCGACCGACGTTGTAGTGAATCAAGCCATGGCCGGCATCGCCCACGGCACGGGCCAACTCGAGCATCTCGTCGAAGGCGGCCAGACGGCTGGGCACCGGGCGGCCCGCATAGCCAATGTGGACCTTGGAGACCGATGTGGCAAAGCCGACCGCGCCCGCGTCCATGGCCTGGCGCACCAGCTCACGCATCTGCGCCACTTCCTCGGCGCTGGCCTGGCGCTGCGTCGCCTCATCGCCCATCACCCACAAGCGCACCGGCGTGTGGCCGACCATGACCGCGACGTTGATGCCCAGCGGCTGACGCTCCAGCACGTCCATGTACTGATCGAAGGTCTCGAACGGCCATTGGGCGCCCAGCCCTGCCTCGAGCGCCGCCAAGCTCATGCCCTCGACGCGCTCGAGCGTGCGCATGATCAGGCCGCGATCGCGCGGCCGGGTCGGCGCCACACCAAAGCCGCAATTGCCGAGCACGGCCGTCGTGACGCCGTGCCACGGCGAGATGGTGAGCAAAGGGTCCCACAGTACCTGCGCGTCGTAGTGGGTGTGAATGTCCACGAAGCCCGGCGCAACCACCTGCCCGCAGGCATCGAGGGTTTGCGCCGCCTGCGCGTCGAGCGCGCCGATGGCCACCACGCGTCCGTCCTTGATCCCGATATCGGCCTGACGGCCGGCTGCGCCGGTTCCGTCAACCAGCAGGCCGCCCGTGATCTTCCAGTCGTATTGGGCCATCGCCTCACTCCACCTTGACGCCGGTGAACTCGATCATGCGGCGCCAGTAGTCGAGGTCGCCCCGCTGACGCTCGGCCAGCGCATCCGGGCTCGAGCCAATGGGGTCAAAGCCCAGCGTTTTCCAGCGCTCCATGGAGTCGGGGTGACGCAGCGCCTTGTTGATCTCGGCCGACAGCCGCTCCGCGATGGCCCGCGGGGTGCGGGCCGGGGCAAACACACCGTACCAGCCCTCGATGACGAAGTCTTTGAAACCGGCTTCGACCATGGTGGGCAAATCGGGCGCCGAAGGAGAACGCTTGGCGCAAGTCTGCGCCAAAGCCTTGACCTTGCCTGAGCGCGCCAGCGGCAAAGACGACGGCAGGTTGTCAAACATGAAACTCAGCCGTCCCGACAGCAAATCGGGCATGGCCGCCCCGCTGCCACGGTAAGGCACGTGCGTGGCTTTGACGTTGCTGCTGCGCAGCATCAACTCGGCAGCCACATGCTGGGAGCTGCCGGCCGCTGCCGTGCCGTAGCTCGCAGCACCGGCCTGGCGCGAGATCCAATCGATCAGCTCACGGGCATTGGACACCGGTACGCTGGGCGGCACGATCAGGGCCAGGCAGGATGTGCCCACCAAGGTCAAAGGCTGGAAATCACGGATCGGGTCGAAGGCCATGTTCGGGAAAAACACCAGATTCGAGGCGTGCGTGCTCTGCGTGCCAAAAACCACCGTGTAGCCGTCAGGCGCGGCACGGGCCACCGACTCCGAACCGATGGCGCCCGATGCGCCGCTGCGGTTCTCGATGACGACGCTCTGGCCCAAGGATTCGGCGAGCCGGCCCGAGAGCACGCGCGAAATCGCATCGGTCGGACCGCCAGGGGCAAACGGCACCACCCAGCGCAGGGGGCGGTTGGGCCAATCGGATTGCGCGCTGGCCGCGACGGTGACAAAACCCAGGGTGGCCACAGCGAGCCGAAGCATCGAATTCATAAGTACGCTCCTGATCGGGGAAAAGATGCGTGATCATCGCCGATATTGCCGGGCTCAGGCCAGCCTGGCGCACCCCAGTCAAGCGCATGCCGCGCGGACAGGCCCCAAGCGAGTCGGGTTAGCCCCAGCAGCGGTCACCCGAGCGCTTCAGTACAGTCAAGCCCGAGCCCGTCGAGGCACTTCTTGACCTGCCAGCCGATGGCCCATTGCCTGCCCCAACCGACCCGAGCTTGACTTGAACCGAATCGGCCTGATTCACGCCACGCCTCTGGCGGTGCAGCCCATCGCAGCGTCGTTTGCCGCGCTGTGGCCGCAAGCGCGTCTGCATAACATCCTCGACGACAGCCTGTCCGTCGACCGCGCGCGTGACGGTCGGCTGACCGAGGCCATGACGCAGCGTTTCGTCGACCTGTCGCGCTACGCGGTGGGCTGTGGCTGCGAGGCCCTCTTGTTTACCTGCTCGGCTTTCGGGCCGGCCATTGAAGTGGCCGCAGCGCGCAGCGGCGTGCCCACCTTCAAGCCCAACGAGGCCATGTTCGATGCGGCCCTGGCGCTGGCCGCCCGCGACGCAGTGCTGCGAATCGGCCTGCTGGCCACCTTCGAGCCCTCCATCGAATCCATGGCCCAAGAACTGCAAACATGCGCCAGCCAGCGCGGCTTGCGCATTGCCATCGAGGCGGCACATGTGCCCGAGGCGATGGACGATCTGCAGCGCGGCCAAGCTCAGTTGCACCACCAAAAGATTGCCCACGCCGCGGCTGCGCTGCCCGCCTGCGACGTGGTCATGCTGGCGCAGTTCTCGATGGCTGCGGCCCAGCCCCTGACCCAACGCGGCTGCGCAGTGCCCGTTCTCTCCAGCCCTGACTGCGCAGTCACCGAGCTGCGCCGAAAGATCACCCATGTCTGACCTGAACGTCTCGCACACCCGGCTTGCCGCCTTCATCACCGCCACCATGCAAGCCGTCGGTTTGCCCGCCGATGACGCCCGCACCATCGGCGAGCTCATGGCCGAGGCCGATCTGCAAGGCTCTGACGGCCACGGCGTGATCCGGGTGCCGGTCTACATCCGGCGCATTCTTGGCGGCGCGGTCAACGTGCGGCCCGAGATCAAGGTGGTCGAGGAAAGAGCGGCCACGGCGCTGATCGACGGCGACAACGGCATGGGCCATCTGGTGATGAAGCGGGCGGCTGAGCTGGCGACTGAAAAAGCGCGCCGCTGCGGCGTGGCCTGGGTCGGCAGCCGCTACAGCAACCATGCCGGCCCGGCCTCGCTGTACGCACGCATGCCGCTGGCCCATGACATGGTCAGCCTTTACTTTGCGGTGGGCAATGCCAACCACCTGCCGCCCTGGGGCGGGCTCGACATGCTGCTGTCGACCAACCCGATCGCGGTGGCCTTGCCGGCGCACGAGGAGGCGCCGGTGGTGCTCGACATGGCCACCACCGTGGCCGCCTACGGCAAGGTCAAGGCCAAGGCCATGCTGGGCGAAATGATGCCCGAGGGCTGGATGATCGACCGCCAGGGCCAGCCGCTGCTCGATCCGCACCGCCGCGAAGAAGGCTTCCTGCTGCCCATCGGTGGCTACAAGGGCTATGGCCTGTCCATGATCGTCGGCCTGCTCGCCGGCACGCTCAACGGCGCGGCGATGGGCACCGAGGTGGTCGACTTCAACAACGACGACACCAGCGTGACCAACACCGGCCAGGCCATCTGCGTGATCGATCCAGCCGCCTTTGGCGATACGCTGGCCTTCAAGCAGCGCGTGGACAAGCTGGTGCGCGAAATCCACGCCAGCGAGCGCATGCCCGGCTTTGACCGCATCTGGGTGCCCGGCGAGCAAAGCCACCTCAAGCGCGAGCGTCACCTGGCCCAGGGCATCGCCGTGCCCGCCTCGCTGGTGCGAGAACTCGATGCGGTGGCCCGTCAGCTCGGCGTGCCCACCCTGGCCGACACCCCCACACCCTGACCCAAGGAGACTGTCATGCAAAGACGCCATTTGATGCAATCGGGCCTGGCTGCGGCCAGCGCAGCGCTGATGGGCCCAAGCTGGGCACAAGCGGCCTACCCGAACAAGCCGATCAAGATGATCATTCCGCTGGCTGCCGGCAGCGCGGTAGATAACGCAGCACGCATCGTCTCGCAAAGAATGGCCGCCAATCTGGGCGTGGGTATCGCCATCGAAAACCAGACTGGCGCGGCCGGCCTGATCGGTGCCGAGCGGGTGGCCAAGTCGCCGGCCGACGGCTACACCCTGGGCGGCTTCAACGACAGCATCATGACCATGCTGCCGAGCTTTCACAGCAAGATGCCCTGGGACATCCTCAAGGACTTCGAGCCGGTCTCTCTGGTGGCAACCATCGAATGGGCGCTGGTGGTATCGAGCGACTCGCCCATCAAGACCGCGGCCGATCTGATCGAGGCGGCGCGCAAGGCGCCCGGCAAGATCAACTACGGCTCGGGCGGCAACGGCAGCCCGCAGCACATCGCCATGGCCTTGTTTGCGATGCAGGCGGGCGTGCAGATGACGCATGTGCCCTACAAAGGCGCCACACAGGCCGCAGTGGGCACGGCCGCGGGCGAAGTGCAGACCTGCTTGCAGGGCATCGCCACCGTCAGCTCGCTGGTCAAGGCCGGAAAGCTGCGCATCTTGGGCATTCCTGCGCCCAAACGGCTGGCGCAGTTCCCGGACCTTCCCACCGTCTCCGAATCGGGCCTGCCTGGCTACGAAATGAATTCCTGGTTTGCCGTCATGGCACCTGCGGGCACACCCAAAGCCGCCATTGACAAATTCCAGTCTGAAATCGTCCGCGCGCTGGCCGACCCCGGCGTGCGCGAACAGTTCACGGCCCAGGGCCTGTCGCCACTGGGCAGCAGCCCGGCCGAACTGGCCGTCATGCTGCGGGCGCAGCTCGCACGCTACAGCAAGCTCATCAAGGAAGCCGGCATCACGGCCAGCTAAGCGGCAAACCCGCAGTCAGGCAAGAAGGCCTGGCTGCGGGAGGACCGAACGGCCCGCCGGCTTAGCCGGCTGTGGCCTCTTCGGATTCAGGCTTGGCCTTGCCTTCCTTCTTGGGCAGCGGCTGGATGTCGAGCGTGACCTCGCCGCTTTCCACACCCTTGTCGTCGGTCGAGAGCTTGATGTCGACCGTCAGGCGCCCGCCATCGACCAGGCGCCCGAACAACAACTCGTCGGCCAGCGCGCGGCGGATGGTGTCCTGGATGAGGCGCTGCATCGGGCGCGCGCCCATGAGCGGATCGAAGCCCTTCTTGGCCAGGTACTTGCGCAGCGCGTCCGTAAAGGTGACTTCCACCTTCTTTTCGGCCAGCTGCGTCTCCAGTTGGAGCAAGAACTTGTCGACCACGCGCAAGATGACCACCTCGTCGAGCGCCTTGAAGCCGACGATCGCATCGAGCCGGTTGCGAAACTCCGGCGTGAACAGGCGCTTGATGTCAACCATCTCGTCGCCCGCCTCACGCGGGTTGGTAAAGCCTATCGTGGCCTTGTTCATGGTCTCGGCGCCCGCATTGGTCGTCATGACGATGATCACGTTGCGAAAGTCCGCCTTGCGCCCGTTGTTGTCGGTCAGCGTGCCGTGGTCCATGACCTGCAGCAGCACATTGAAGATATCGGGGTGCGCCTTTTCAATTTCGTCGAGCAACAGCACCGCATGAGGCTTCTTGGTGACCGCCTCGGTCAGCAAGCCGCCCTGGTCGAAGCCGACGTAGCCGGGGGGCGCGCCGATCAGGCGGCTGACCGCGTGCCGCTCCATGTACTCGGACATGTCAAAGCGAATGAGCTCGATGCCCAAGATGTAAGCGAGTTGCCGGGCCGCCTCGGTCTTTCCCACACCGGTGGGGCCGGAGAACAGGAAGGCGCCGATCGGCTTGTCGACCTTGCCCAGACCGGAGCGGGCCATCTTGACTGCCGAGGCCAACACATCGAGCGCTTTGTCTTGGCCAAACACCACGCTCTTGAGATCGCGCTCAAGCGTCTTGAGCTTGCTGCGGTCGTCGTTGGACACATTGGCCGGCGGAATGCGGGCGATCTTGGCCACGATGTCTTCGACCTCGGCCTTGGTGATGGTCTTCTTGCGCTTGGACGGCGGCAAGATGCGCTGGGCCGCACCGGCTTCGTCGATCACGTCGATCGCCTTGTCGGGCAAATGCCGGTCATTGATGTACTTGGCGCTGAGCTCGGCTGCTGCCTGCAAGGCCGCCACTGCGTACTTGACGCTGTGGTGCTCCTCAAAGCGCGACTTCAGGCCCTTGAGGATTTCAACCGTCTCGGCCACGCTGGGCTCGACGACATCGACCTTCTGAAACCGCCGCGACAGCGCCGCGTCTTTCTCGAAGATGCCGCGGTACTCGGTAAAGGTGGTCGCGCCGATGCACTTGAGCTGGCCCGAGCTGAGCGCCGGCTTGAGCAGATTGGACGCATCGAGCGTGCCGCCCGAGGCCGCGCCCGCACCGATGAGGGTGTGGATCTCGTCAATGAACAAGACGGCATGGGGCTTGTCCTTGAGCGCCTTAAGCACACCCTTGAGCCGCTGCTCAAAATCGCCCCGGTACTTGGTGCCGGCGAGCAAGGCGCCCATGTCGAGCGAGTAGACCTGCGACTCGGCCAAGATCTCAGGCACATCTTTTTGCGTGATGCGCCAGGCCAGCCCCTCTGCAATGGCCGTCTTGCCTACGCCTGCCTCGCCGACGAGCAAGGGGTTGTTTTTGCGCCGGCGGCACAGGATCTGGATCACCCGCTCGACCTCGTACTCGCGCCCGATCAGCGGATCGATCTTGCCAGCCATGGCCTGGGCATTGAGGTTTTGGGTGTACTGCTCCAGCGGCGACGCCTTCTCGCTCTTTTCGGCAGTCTCTTCGTTTTCAGCCGCGCTCTCGCCAGACT
>CANHDQ010000057.1 GCA_947459405.1 Comamonadaceae bacterium | reverse complement strand
CGCGGGGATGAACCGGGCGTGCTGCATCTGGGCCTGGGCGCCTTCCACCGCGCCCATCAGGCCCTGGTGTTTGAGCGCCTGCTTGGCTCTGGCGATGGCCGCTGGGGTGTACACGGTGTGGGGATGACGCGGCCGGACCTCGTCGACTGCCTGAAGGCGCAAGACGGCCTGTATGCCGTGCGCGTGGCCGATGCGCACGGCCTGAAGTGGCAGGTCTGCGGCGCACTTTGGAGGCTGAGCGTGGCGGCCAGCCAGAGGCAAGAGGTGGTGCAGGCCATGCCCAATCCGGCGCTGCGCTGGGTCACTTTGACCGTCACCGAAAAAGGCTATGGACCCGAGCTCGGGCATCTGCTGGCCGACGGTTTGCGGCTGCGCCAGGCCGCCGGCGCCGCTGGGGTGACAGTGGCTTCATGCGACAACCTGCGCGGCAATGGCCAGGTGTTGCAGGCCCTGGTGCTGGCCGCCTGCCCCGATGCGCCGCTGCGCGACTGGATCAGCCGGCACTGCGCCTTTCCTTGCAGCATGGTCGACCGCATCGTTCCGGCCATGAACGCAGCCATTAGCGAGCAGGCCCAAGCAGCTCTCGGGGTGAGCGACCACGCCGCCCTGGGCACGGAGGCCTTTTGGGAGTGGGTGATCGAAAACCGCTTCGCCGACCCCAGCGATGCGGCCGTGCTGCAAAGCGCCGGGGTACAAGTGACCGACCAGGTGCATGTGTACGAAGACGCCAAGCTGCGCATGCTCAACGGCAGCCATTCGGCGATGGCCCTGATCGGTGCGGTCACCGGCCGCGCCTGTATCAGCGACTGCATAGAGCAGCCGCACATCCGGGACTTCATCACACGCCTGATCGAGCGTGAAGTCGCACCCCACTTGTCGCGTACCGACTGGCGCGACTACCGCGATGCTCTGCTGCGCCGATTTGCCAATCCGCATCTGCGCCACAGCGTGCACCAGATCGCCACCGACAGCTCGCTCAAGATCGCGCAGCGCTGGCCGCCGTCCATTCTGGGGCAGTTGGGGCAAGGCGGCGGCATCGACCATCACGCGCTGGCCGCCGCCGCCTGGCTGCGCTATGGACTGGGCCACGCCGAAGACGGCACGCCCTATGCCATTCAGGACCCCAACGAGGCCATGCTGCGCGCCCTGGCCGCCGGACAGCAACAAGAGCCGCAGGCCAGCGTGCAGGCGCTGCTGGCACGCCAAGAGCTGTGGGGGTCGCAGCTGCCGAGCCAGTCGCATTGGGTGGCGCGCGTAGGCCACTGGCACAGGCGCATCCTTGCCAACGGAATGGACGGCGCCATCAAACAGATTTTGCAGGAGATCGCGTGAAAATCACCGCCGCCCGCGTCATCGTCTGCTGCCCCGGCCGCAATTTCGTCACGCTCAAAATTGAAACCGATGAAGGTTTGACCGGCGTGGGCGACGCCACCCTCAATGGCCGCGAGCTGTCGGTCGCCAGCTATCTGCAGGACCATGTGGCGCCCTGCCTGATCGGACGCGATCCGCAGCAGCTCGAAGACATCTGGCACTACCTCTACAAGGGCGCCTACTGGCGCCGCGGGCCGGTCACGATGACGGCCATTGCCGCCGTCGACACGGCCCTGTGGGACATCAAGGCCAAGATTGCTGGCCAGCCGCTTTACCAGTTGCTCGGCGGGCGCAGCCGCAGCGGCGTCATGGTCTACGGCCATGCCACCGGAGCCGATATCGCGCAAACGGTCGAGGAAGTGCTGCGCCACCAAGAAGAAGGCTACCGGGCGATTCGGGCCCAAAGCGGCGTGCCCGGCTTGGACAAGGTCTACGGGGTCAGCACCACCGGCAGGATGTACGAGCCGGCCGATGGCAGCGTGCCGGCCGAGCACGACTGGGACAGCGCCAAGTATCTGCGCCACACGCCCGAGCTGTTCGAGGCGGTGCGCCTGGCCGTGGGCGAAGAGACCCACCTGCTGCACGATGTGCACCACAGGCTCACGCCGATGGAGGCGGCGCAGCTGGGCAAAAGCCTGGAGCCCTATCGCCTGTTCTGGATCGAGGACCCGACCGAGGCCGAGAACCAGCAGGCCTTTGCCCTGATCCGCCAGCACACCACCACCCCGATTGCAGTGGGCGAGGTCTTCAACAGCATTTGGGACTGCAAGCAGCTCATTGAGTCCCAGCTGATCGACTACATCCGCACCACCGTCACGCACGCCGGCGGCATCACCCACTTGCGGCGCATCGCCGATCTGGCTGCGCTTTACCAGGTGCGCACCGGCAGCCACGGCGCCACCGACCTGTCGCCCATTTGCATGGGCGCTGCGCTGCACTTTGACACCTGGGTGCCCAACTTCGGCATCCAGGAGTACATGCCGCACAGCGAGCTCATGCTCAGCGTCTTCCCGCACGACTGGCGCTACGAGCGCGGCATGCTCTACTGCGGCGAGTCACCGGGACACGGCGTCGACATCGATGAAAAGCTGGCCGCACGCTACCCCTACCAACGGGCCTATCTGCCGGTCAACCGGCTGCAGCGCGACGGCAGCCTGCACAGCTGGTAGCCGGCGCACAAAAAAGCCGCCCGAGGGCGGCTTGTGCAGCGTGGGCTCAGGTACCGACCCGGCACCTGAGCCCGACGGGCCTTACTTGACGCTGATCGACTTGAAGGGCATGAAGTTGTCGCCGCGCTGCACCAAGGTGACGCGCTTGTTGATGCCCCAGGCCAGCGCCTGCTGGTGGATCGGCAGGTGGCCAATGTCATCGGCGTGCAGCACGAAGGCCTCGCGCATCATGGCGTCGCGCCGCTTCTGGTCGGTCTCGCCCTGCACCCTGATCATCAGCTCATCGACCTTGGGATTGCAGTAAGCGCCGAGATTGAACTGGCCCGAACCCTTGTCATCAGGGCAACGCATCAAAGCGTTGAGCGCGTTGTGGCCGTCGTAGGTGCTCGGCGTCCAGCCCAGCAAGTAAAAGCTGGTGTCGCGGCGCAGGATCTTGGGGAAATAGGTCAGCTTGCTCTCGGCAGCCAGGCTGATCTTGACCCCCACCCTCGCCAGATTGGCCGCAACGGCTTGGCAGATCTCGCCATCGTTGACGTAGCGATCATTCGGGCAGTTCATGGTCACCTCAAAACCATTGGGGTAACCGGCATCGGCCAGCAGTTTTCGCGCTGCATCGGGGCTGTAGGGCAGGCGCTTGTTGATGTCATCTGAAAAGCCATTGATGCCCGGGCCAATCATCAAAGCGGTGGGATTAGAGGCACCGCGCATGACGGTGCGCTGGATGCCTGCAATATCGATGGCCTGGTAGAAGGCCTGCCGCACGCGCTTGTCCTTGAACGGGTTCTTGCCCTTCACATTGGAAAACAGCAACTCATCGCGGCGCTGGTCCATGCCCAGAAAAATCGTGCGCAGCTCGGGGCCGGTCAGGGCCTGGGTGTTGGCGTTGGCGTTGACGCGCGGCACGTCCTGCACCGGCACCGGCTCCATGATGTCGACCTCGCCAGACAGCAGGGCCGCCACCCGGGTCGGATCGCTCGAGATCGGGGTGAAGATGACCTCGGTCACATTGCCATCGACCTTGCCCCAGTAGTTAGGATTGAGCTTGAAGGTGGTTCGCACGCTGGGCTGGCGCTCGCCGAGCATGAAAGGGCCGGTGCCATTGGCTCGGAAGGATGCGGCGTTTTCCAGGCCTTTGCGCCGATCCACCGGGCGCTGCGCCTGGTTGTCCTCGCACCACTTCTTGCTCATCATGTAGACGGTGGACAGCACGTTGGGCAGGATCGGGAACGGCGACTTGGTTTCGATGTCCACCGTGTAGTTGTCGACCTTGCGCACTTCCTTGATGTCATTGGTGTTGCTGCGCATGTCCGAGCCGTCACCGGCGGCGCGGTTGAGCGAGAACACCACGTCGTCGGCGCTGAAGGCCGTGCCGTCGTGAAAGCGCACATTGCGGCGCAACTCGAAGCGCCACACCGTAGGCGAGGTCTGGCGCCATGAACTGGCCAGGGCCGGCTCGAATTTAAGGTCTTTGCTTACTCCGACCAGCGCCTCGTAGATGTTGTTGGTCAGACTCAGCTGCAAGGACTCGTTGAGCGAGTGCGGGTCCATCGAACTGGCATCGCCCTGGTTGGCAATGCGCACCGTCTTGGCCGCCAGCGGGCTCAAGCCCAGGGCGGCCAACAACAGGCCCGCCATCACCTTCTTTTGAAGTCTCATTTTTGCCTCCTTGAAAAATAGGCCCGATCAGGGGCCCGGGTTAAAAACGTTCAGGCGCCAGGGCGCGTTCGACCAAACTGGCGTGCAGGGCCGCACCGAGCGGCAAAATCTCATCGTTGAAGTCGTAACGGCTGTTGTGCAGCGGGTAAGGCCCCGGACCATCGACCCGGCCCTGCCCCACCCGGATGTATGCGCCGGGCTTGACCTGGAGCATGAATGAAAAATCCTCGCCGCCCATGCTCGGCTGCATGTCGCGCCAGACTTTGTCTTCGCCCACCAAAGAGGCCGCCACATCGCCCGCAAAGCGCGCTTCAGCCACGGTGTTGACCGTGGCCGGGTAGACGCGCTCGTAGTCGACTTGCGCCGTGGCGCCAAAACCGGCTGCCACGCCCTCGCACAAACTGCGCAAGCGCGCCTCGATATGGTCCTGCACCGCCGCGTCGTAGGTCCTGACCGTGCCCACCAGTGTCACCTCGCCAGGGATCACGCTCATCGCATCGGGATGGCCGCCCTGCATCGAACACAGGCTGATCACCGCCTGGTCCATGGCCGAGAGGTTGCGCGCCACCACGCTTTGCACCGCCGTGATGATATGGCCGGCCACCAGCACCGGATCGACCGTCTGGTGCGGGCGAGCGCCGTGACCGCCCCGGCCGCGAATGACGATCTGCAGCCGGTCGACGGCCGCCTGCATGGGCCCGGGCGTGATGCCGACCACCCCCAAGGGGGTCTCGGGCGAGTTGTGCTGCGCGAAGACTTTTTCGCAGGGAAAGCGCTCGAACAGGCCGTCCTTGATCATCTCGCGGGCGCCGGCATAGCCCTCTTCACCGGGCTGGAAGATCAGCACCGCCGTGCCCTCAAATTGGCGGGTCTGCGCCAGATAGCGCGCCGCGCCGATCAGCATGGCGGTGTGCCCGTCATGGCCGCAGCCGTGCATCAAGCCCGACGTGGTGGAGCGCCACGCGCAATCGCCCAATTCACGCATGGGCAGTGCATCCATGTCGGCACGCAGGCCGATCATGCGACCGGGTTTCTCGGGCGAGCAGCCCCGGCCGTGCACCAGCGCCACCACACCGGTCTTGCCCAGACCCGTGGCCAGACTGTCGACCCCACAGAGCTTGAGCGCTTCGACCACGCGCGCGCTGGTGTAGACCTCCTCGAAACCGAGCTCGGGATGCGCATGCAAGTCGCGCCGAAACGCGGTGAGCTCCGGATGAAAGGCCCGGATGCTGGCAAAGGCCGCGCCGAAAGCCTGGTAGCCCAGAGGTGCACCCATGTCAGCGCCCCCTCAATCCCTCGACCGCCTGAGACAAGGCCTGCTGGGCCTGCTCGACGATCTGCTTGCGCCACAGCGGCGTGTCGGTGTAGAACACCTCGCGCATCTGCTGGCGTATCTGCCGCGCCAGCTCGGGCTCAGCCTCGGGGTGAAGATGCAGCCAGTGATCGGCGCGCAAGGCCTGCAACACCTTGGCCACCGGCTCGGTGCCGTATTCCAGCGCAATGCCGGTGTACTCGGCTTGCGGGCACTCGTCAAAAATCGAAGTCCACATCAGGCCGGTGAGCAGCGGCGAAGACGACGAGCCGTCGTAGATGGAGGTCACCTGATCGCCCCACCAGGCGCGGGCGCGCGCCAGGGACCTGGCATCGTCGCGGTCGGCAAAGATTTTTTCGCCCACACCTGAGGGCCCCAGGCCGGTGTGCAGATCGATCCAGGCGACCCGCCGGGCGCTGCTGCCATAGCGCCTGAGCACCTGACGCAGCGTCTGGTTGTTCCAGGTCGGCGAGCGCCCGCCGTAGAAAAGCCCGTGTTCAAACTCGTGCTGACCTCGCGAAATGGCCGCCTGCCAACGCGGCAGTCCGCGCTCGGCGATGTAGCGCTCGGTGGCCGCCAGATTCTCAGCCGTCGGCGGCCAGGTCTCGGGCACAAGCAGCTCGGCGATTTCGCGGTAATCGGGGTTGGCCGGCAGTGGGCGGGAAAAGTCGTGGAAATTGCGATTGAGGTCAACGCCCTCGTGCGTGACCCGGCGGTCGAAGGAAAACCCGTGTGGGTTCAGCGCGTGGATATAGAGCACCGCCACACCGGCCGCCCGGGCCTGGGCGCGCCAGGCGGCATCGGCCAACGCATGAACCTGCACGCCACTGCCGCAATAACCCTCCACGCCATGGCAGGCGCTGCTGAGGATCAAGAGGTGGGCACTGTCAGCGGCGCCGTCGAGCACCACGTCCATGGCCAAGGCCTCGCCTTGCGAGCCGCGCAGCGGGTGGGCATGCGAATCCACCGCCAGGCCCGCAGCCTGCGCCGCCGCCAAAAACTTGGCCCTGGCTTGCCCGTAATGGTCTGAAAAAGCGTGCTCGATGGAATTCATAAAAATCCGCAGCCTCGACGTGTCAACCCGTTAAGCCCAACGCCCCGACGCTGCTCATCGAAACGACGATCATGCCAAATAAAAACAGCTGATTAACCGCGTCCCCATTGGTGTTTACCCACAGACGGCATCGGCCAGCTGGGTTGAGAGCGACGGCGGGGCCGACTCAGGGTAAATCATGACGGCCAGTGCTTGGCCATCGGGCGACCATACGCGCCTGTATTTACTTAGGGGGTTAAACATGAACGCAGCTTCACTGGGCCGTCGCTCCTGTCTGATGGGTGCCGCGGCCATCGCCATGGGCTTGGCCGCTCCGGTCGGCGCGCAAAGTTTTCCGAGCAAGCCGATCCGGCTGGTGATTCCCTTCGCACCGGGCGGGGTGGTGGACCTGACGGCGCGGCAAATCGGGCCCAAGCTGTCCGAAGCCATCGGCCAGCCCGTCCTGATCGAAAACCGCAGCGGTGCTGGCGGCACGCTGGCAGCCGACCATGTGGCCAAGTCTGCACCCGATGGGCACACCTTGTTGTTTGCCTTTGACTCTCATGCAGTCAACCCGCACATCTACAAAAGCGAACTGCGCTACGACACCTTCAAGGACTTCGCGCCCGTGACCTTCGTGGGCAGCATCCCCCTGCTGCTGGCCACCAGTCCGGCCTATCCGGCCCAGGACATGCCGGCCTTCCTCAATTTGGCCAGAAGCAAGCCCGGCGCGGTGTCCTACGCCTCGGTGGGCGCAGGCAGCTCAGGCCACCTGGCGGCCGAGCAGCTCAAGCTGCTGGCCAAAGTCGACATGCTGCACGTGCCCTTCAAGGGGGGCGCTCCGGCCTTGGCTGCGCTGATGGGCGAGCAGGTTCAGCTCATCGTGTTCGCTGCTGGCGCTGGCGTGCCGCTGGTGCGCGGTGGAAAGATCAAGCCGCTGGCCGTCAGCGGCAAACAGCGGTCTTCGGCCATGCCCAATGTACCGACCATGGCCGAAGCGGGCTATCCGCAGCTCGATTCGGGCGCCTGGATGGGTCTGCTGGCGCCAGCGGGCACCCCTGCCGCCGTGATCGGTCGCCTCAATGCAGAAGTGGCCAAGGTCCTCAAAGACCCCGAACTGATCAAGAGGCTGGCCGATCAAGCGGTTGAGTTGAGCAGCAGCACGCCCGAGCAGTTCGGCGCACTGGTTCGCTCCGAACACGACAAGTGGGGCAAAGTCATCCGCGACGCCAAGCTCGACGTCGCGCCCTGATCACCTGCCCTTGAACTGCGGCTGACGATTTTGCCGGTGAGCCGCCAGTCCCTCGTCGACATCATGACTCCACTCCAAGGCGTGACGCAAAGCGTCCGACAGCTCGCGCGCCGCGTGGCTGCCGGGCTCTTGGCGAACCGCCATGATTCGCTTGGCCCCGCGCACCGCCAGGGGGCCGTTAGCCGCAATCTGCTGCGCGATGCGCCCCACCTCCTGGCGCAGCGTCTCTTTGGGGTGCACGCCCTGAACCAGGGCCAGCGCGTTCATTTCGGCGCTGTCGATCTGTCGCGCCGTACACATGAGCTCCAGCGCCCGGGCGCGACCCACCAGCATGGGCAGGCGCACGGGCGCGCCCGCCCCCGGAAATCCGCCCCAGGCGGCCTCGGGCATCTGCAAGGTGACATGGCTGGCGGCATAGCGCAAATCGCAGGCCAGGGCCAGTTCGACTGCACCGGCAAGCACCTTGCCATTGATGCAGGCGATCACAATCTGGGGCAAGGACTCGAGCGCGTCAAACAAAGCATTGGCGCGGCGCACCAGCCTGACCACGTCGTCCTTGGACAAGCTGGCCCGAATCACCGGGTTGAGCAAACCCATCGAAAAAAACTCATCGCCGCTGCCACTGATCACCACCACATGGATGTCGGGGTCCTCGCGCAGGCGCGCCACCAGAGTCGTCAGGTAATCGACCAGTTCGGGGCTCAGGCGATTGAGGTCACCGGGGCGGTCGATGGTCAGGTGCAAAACGGCGCCCTCGCGCACCTCGATCAGCCCCTCAAACGTTTGCGGCATGTGCATCCCTTCTTCATGTGCGGCAGATGGTTCGAGGCGGGCCGACAAGATTCGCGGCCTGCCCCGCCTCCTTGGTTTTGTACCATGAAGGGCGCAGCAACCCGGACGCAAACGCCTGGCAGAGCCACGCGGCGCAAGCCCGCAAGCGGCTGCCCACACCGCACCCACAATTGTTTTTAGGCTCGACATGGAACTTTTGATCAACGGCACCTCAAGGCAGTGCGACTTCCCGGCCAACCGGCCGGCGATCTTTGCGCTGCGCAATGAACTGGACCTCAAGGCGGTGCGCATGGGCTGCGGCGAAGGCCATTGCGGCGCATGCACCGTGCTGGTCGACAACATCCCGATCACCACCTGCAATCTGCCCTTCGAGGCGCTGCAGGGCAAACAGGTCACCACGCCCGAAGGTGTGGGCTCGAACGAGCATCCTCACCCCGTGCAGGCGGCCTTGATGGCCGAGCAGCCCGGCCAATGCGGCTTTTGCCTCAGCGGCATCCTGATGACTGCAGTCGGACTGGTCGACGCCGGCCAGCCCTTGACTGAAGATCAAGTTTGCAGCGCGCTGGACAAGCACCTGTGCCGCTGCGGCAGCCACCCCCGCATCATCCGGGCGGTGATGAAGGCCTTGCAAGAGGGGCAGCGCGCATGAGCCCGGTCGTATTGGCCCGGGGCTTTGCCAAAAACAGCCTCGACAAGAACCCCACGATCGGCCACTGGCTGGCCTTCACGGCTGCCGGCCAGGTGACACTGCGCGTGGGCAAGGTCGACTTCGGACAAGGCATCTCCACCGCGCTGGCGCAGATTGCCGCCGACGAGCTCGACGTCGATCTCGAGCAGATCGCCCTGGCGCCGATCAACACCGAGGACAGCCCCGATGAAGGTGTGACCTCGGGCAGCTTTTCGATCGAACACTGCGGCGGCGCGGTGCGCATGGCCTGCGCGAGCGTGCGGGCAGCGGCCATCGCGCGCTACTGCGCAGCCAGCGGCGCGCCGGCAGACAGCGTGCAAATCAGCAAGGGCGTGATCAGCTCCAGGCTCAGCGAGCGCGTCATGAGCTATTGGCAGTTGCAGCTTGGTGATCTGCATGATCAGCCTGTCGATCCAGCCGCTGCGCAAAAGCCGGTGGATCGCTACCGCTATGTCGGCCAGCCCGTGGGCCGGCTCGATCTGAAGAAAAAGCTGTTCGGCGCAGCCAGCTACATTCAAGACGTCACCCTTGAGGGCATGCTGCACGCCCGAATCTTGCGGGCGCCCAACCGAGCCGCCTCTTTGACCCACATCGACGAAGCAGCCTTTGCCCTGCGATTTGCGCAGGTGCAATTGGTGCGCGACGGCAGCTTTCTGGGTGTGCTGGCCGAGCGCGAAGAGGTCGCGGCGCAGGCCATCGAGTACCTGCAGACCCTGGTGACCTGGCACTTTCCGGCCAATATGCCCGATCCAGGCGATCTGGCGGCTTTCATGACCGGCACCCCCAGCGAGGAGCGCCGCTTTGTCAAGCCGGCTTCTCAGGCGCCCGCCAGCGGTGCCCTCACCCATGTTGAGCGCTGGTATCAAAAGCCCTATATCGCCCACGCCTCGATCGGGCCGTCGTGCGCCCTGGCGCGCTATCAGGACAACCGGCTTGAAATCTGGTCGCACAGCCAGGGCATCTACAACCTCAAGTCCGACATCGAGGTGTACCTGCAGCGCGAGTGTGCAGGCGCCGCAGTGCCGCACGTGCAGATCCACCATGTGGAGGGCGCAGGCTGCTATGGCCACAATCCTGCAGACGATGTGGCTTTTGATGCCACCTTGCTGGCTTTACACGCCGGCGGACGCCCGGTTCGCCTTCTGTGGTCCAGGGCCGATGAGATGAGCTGCGGCCCCTCGGGCTCGGCCCATCTCGTGCGCCTGCAAGCCGACCTGGCTGCCGATGGCAGCATCCACAACTGGACCCACACCATCTGGTCCAACGGCTACACCTCAAGGCCCGGGCGTTCGCAGCCCGGCCAGCTGTCCTTTGTGGCTGCGGGCGAGCTTGCCGATCCGTTTGTCAACCCCGTCTCGCTCGACCCGCCCCCATCGGCTGGCGGTGGCGGCGACCGCAATGCGGTGCCGCTCTACGACTTGCCGGACTACACCATCGTCTACAACCGGCTGCTGGAGATGCCCATCCGCACCTCGGCCATTCGTGCGCTGGGCGGCTATGCCAACGTCTGGGCGATCGAATGCTTCATGGACGAGTTGGCCTTGTCGCACGGCACAGATCCGGTTCAATTCCGACTCGCGCATCTGAGCGATCCCAGAGCCCGTGAAGTGATCGAACAGGCCGTCAAGCAAGCGCCGTGGTGGTCCGATCCCGGCGAAGAAGGCGTGGGTCGCGGCATGGCCTACGCCCGATACAAGAACACAGGTGCTTGGTGCGCTGTGGCGGTGCGCGTGGTGGCGGGCACATCTATCCGCGTCACCGATGTGTCGATCGCAGCCGACGTCGGTCAGGTCATCAACCCCGACGGAGTCAAGAGCCAGCTCGAAGGCGGCGCGGTGCAAAGCTGCAGCTGGACCTTAAAGGAGCAGCTGCGATTTGACCGCGATCGCGTCACAACGCGCAGCTGGGAGGACTACCCCATCTTGAAGTTTTCCGAAGCGCCCCATGTGCAGGTGGCGCTGATCGATCGCCCACACGAGCCCTCGGTCGGCGCGGGCGAGGCCAGCCACGGGCCGACCGCTGCGGCCATCGGCAACGCCGTCTTCAACGCGCTCGGTGTGAGGGTCAGGCAACTGCCCATCACGCCCGAGCAAATCCTCACGCAATCTTCGTCCAACTGATAGGAGGCCCTGTGGTCAAGAATGTCATGTCAACAAAAAAATATGCCGCGCTGCTTGCAGCTGTCGGCGCCCTTACCCTGGCCTGGTCTCCAGCGCAGGCCCAATACCCTGAGCGCAACGTCAGGCTGGTGGTGCCCTTCCCACCAGGGGGCAGCTTTGATGGACCGGCCAGGGTGCTGGCAGCGCGTCTGAGTGCGCTGTCGGGCAGAACCTTTGTCGTCGAAACCCGCGCGGGCGCCGGTGGCGCTGTCGGCGCCGCAGAAGTCTCGCGCGCGACCCCGGACGGCTACACCGTCTTGCTTAGCAACGGCGCCATGCCCGTCAGTGAGGCGCTGAGCAAGAAGCCGATGTTTGAAAGCGTGGCCGGATACAGCCACGTGGCGACTTTTGGCGTGCTGCCCTTCGCGGTCGTGGTCAACGGCAAAGCGCCTTTCAACACCCTGCAGGAGTTGGTGGCCGCTTCCAAGGCCGCACCGGGCAAATACAACTATGCCTCGGCCGGTTCGGGTTCTGCCTCTCACCTGAGCGGTGAGATCATCAAGGAGGCCTTTGGCATCGACTGGGTGCATGTGCCCTATCGCGGCTCCGGGCCAGCGATGACGGACCTCATGGCCGGCCAGGTGACGGTGTCCGTGCCAGGCTTGAGCTCCACGGTCGCCCAAGTCAAGGCCGGCGCGCTCAAGGCACTGGCGGTCACGGGGGCCACCCGCTCCCCGCAATTGCCCAATGTGCCCACCGTCTCAGAAATCAAGCCCGGCCTGGTGCTCGAGACCTGGGTCGGCATCTCGATGCCACCGCGCACCCCCCCGCAAATCGTGAGTCGACTGGCCAGCCTGATCGAGCAGGCCATGAAAGAGCCTGACACCCAGGCGCAACTGATTGCCCAGGGTGTCACCCCAGTCTATGAAGGCCCCGCCCAGATCACCGAACGCATGGCCAGGGAGGTCGAACAGTTCTCGGCACTGGCCAAGCGCGCCAACATCTCGATGGACTGAGTCGAACCATGCCTTACTTGCAGATCCGCTCGGTCCGTCTCTTTCACGAGGTCTACGGCGACTCGGGGCCTTGGCTGGCCCTCAACAGCGGGGGCCGTCACCGCTACCTGGAGATGGCGCCTCTGGCCCAGATGATTGCGCGCGAAGGATTTCGCGTGCTGGTCCACGACCGCCGCAACACGGGTGCGTCTGACATCGTGATTTCAGGCCAGGAAAGCGAAGAGGACATCTGGGCCGATGACCTGGCGGCTCTGCTGCGACACCACGGGGCCACCCGGGCGTTTTTTGGGGGCTCATCGGCCGGTGCCAGGCTGTCGATGATGATGCTGCGCCGCCATCCCGACATGGTGCGGGGGCTGCTGTTGATGCGGGTCACCGGTGGCGCTTTTGCGGCCGGACGGCTGCCGCAGATGTACTACGGCCAATTTCTCGATGCGGCCAGGAAAGGCGGCATGGCGGCAGTGTGCGAAACCGAGGCTTACCGGGAGAGGCTGGCGCTCAACCCGGACAACCGAGAGCGCTTGATGGCGATGGATCCCGCCGAGTACATCCGGGTCATGGGTCATTGGCTCGAACGCTTCATGGCTGGACCCGAAGGCCCGGTGCGTGGCGTTCCCGAAGAGGAATTGAAGTCCTACCGCGTGCCAGTGATGGTGGTGCCGGGCAACGACAAAACGCATTCGTCGGTCAGCGGCAAGGCCGCCGCTGGCCTGATCCCGAATGCTGAACTGGTGGAGTTGCCCATCACCGACCAGGATGTGGACCTGATTGCCTTTCCCCAGTGGCAAGAACACTACCCGGCATTGACACGGCACATGTGTGACTTCATGCGCAGGCACATGGCCGGCTAGCAGCAGGCTGGGCCCCAAGGCACGGGCTGCCCGACTGTCTGGTGCGCAAAAGTTTTTGCGACGAAGAGCCGCTCCAAAAAGCAAGCGGGCCTGCCTGTACGTGACAGGCAGGCCCGCTTGGGCAGAAAGACAGAAGGGCTTACTTCTTGGTGCAAGCCGCGTTCTTCTCATTCTCCTTTTTGGAGCAATCGACTTTCTTGTCGTCCATCTTGCCGCCACCGTGGCTGCCGGCAATGGCGGGAGCAGAAGCGAGCATAAAGGCGGAAATCAGAGCGGTCAGAGCGTATTTCATGGTGGCACCTGGTTAGAGTTGAGGCTGACTTGAAAACACCGACAATGCGGCGTCGCACCGACACAAGATGCCCGGCACGCCCGTTGAGTCTATCAGCGACGCCGAATTCAAGCGCAAGCCCTGGTCGATACCCAGGCGGCGCTAACCGCCAGACAGGTCGATCAGCGCTGCCCCATGCCACTCCTGGCGCCCCTTTTTAGACTGCTCCACACTATGACGCGATATCTGCATCGTGGTCTTCTCGCCAGCCTCGCCAGCCTGGCTCTGGCCGCGCCAGTCCTGGCGCAAGAGCGCTTCAAGCCCGCGCCGTCAGACCGTTTGATGGCCTCGGTTCATGCTCAGGCCGGGCGCGATGGCTCTTTGCGCACGCTCGACCAGGCGTGGCGTGCCGACCCCAAAAATCTCGATGCGGCGCTCGCCTTTGCCCGAGCCGTCTTCGTGCTCGGCCTGCGCCAGGGCGACCTGCGGTGGTTTGGTTCGGCCCGGGCCGCACTGGCGCCCTGGTGGCAGG
>CANHDQ010000056.1 GCA_947459405.1 Comamonadaceae bacterium | reverse complement strand
TACGCGATTGCGCGCCAGGCCTGCTTGCGTCTGGGCTTTATCGACATCGACGCCGACTGCATCGCCACCGCCTGGCAGCGCCAGAGCGAGCGCACCGGACACTTCGACCCCCTGGTGTGGCCGAGCGAGCCACAGGACTTTGGCCTGGCACCCTGGCCGCGTCAAAACGCGTTTGCGCCGTGCCCTAAGTCACTGGGCTTGTACGCTGTGCTTCCTGATGCCCAATGGGTGGCACGCATGGCCGATGCCGGCGTGCCCACGCTGCAACTGCGCCTCAAGAGCAGCGATCCCGCAGCGGTATCGCGCGAGGTCAAGGCCGCAGTCAAGGCGGTCGAGGGCAGCGCCAGTTTGCTGTTTATCAACGACCACTGGAAGGCGGCCCTCGATGCAGGCGCCTACGGCGTGCACCTGGGCCAGGAAGACCTACAGGTCTTGAGCGTGGACGACTTTGACGCCCTGCGGCAAGCCGGTGTTCGTTTGGGCCTGAGCACCCACGGCTACGCCGAGATGCTGCGCGCCGATCGCTACAGCCCCAGCTACATGGCCCTGGGGGCGGTGTACCCGACCACGCTCAAACGCATGGCCACTGCGGCCCAGGGCACGGCCCGACTGCGGCGCTACGCCCGCTTGATGAACGCCACGCCGCTGGTGGCCATTGGCGGCATCGATGCTGCGCGCCTGCCCGAGGTCATGTCCAGCGGCGTCGGCTCGGCCGCGGTGGTGCGCGCCCTGGTGGGCGCCACCGACCCCGAGGCCAGCGCCCGCGCGTTGGCCGCGCTGATCGAGCAGCACCTGCGAGACTGATCGGTCCCGCGGGCCCTGACAGGCCTGCCCAGCCCCCAAGCGGGCGCAAGACAGCCCGGTGCACGACAGTGCACGACGGCGCACGAGGGCGCCCTGGGCGCAAGCTGCCCTCAATGCCTCGGGCCCAGACCAGCCGCGGCCCAAGTTGCTGATCCTGGACGAGCCCACCGAGGGCATACCGCCGAGCATCATCAAGGACATCGGCCGTGTCATTCGCATGCTCGCCGACCGCGGCAACATGGCCATCTTGCTGGTTGAGCAGTATTACGATTTCGCCGAGGAACTGGCCGACGACTATCTGGTGATGGAGCGAGGCCAGTTCATCGCCCAGGGCCAGGGCAGCCAGATGCAGCAAAACGGCGTGCGCAAACTCGTGTCCATCTGAGGTCTGTCGGTCTCAATCACGCCGGACCGAAGGGGTTTAATCTGACTGGTCGGCACCTGGGCGTAGGTCGGTGCGACCATCGGAGCGTGTTGTCTCCCAAAATTCAGATCGCCCTTTGGCCTTCCCTCTCATGACCCCATCGCCTCACTCACCGCCATTGAGCACCGCCGACCGGGTGCGCGGCGCCCTTTGGGGCATGATGGTGGGCGACGCGCTGGCCATGCCGGTGCATTGGTACTACCGCCTGTCCGATCTGCAGCGCGATTTTGGGGTGATTCGCGACTACCAACCGCCCAAAGACGTCCACCCGAGCTCCATCATGTCTTTGTCGAGCACCTCCCGTGCAGGCAGAGGCACCCAGTCAGGCAATGTCGTGGGCGAGGTCATCCTCAAAGGCAAAAAGCACCACTGGGGCCCCGCCCACAGGCATTACCACCAGGGGATGCAGGCAGGCGAGAACACCCTCAACGCGCTGTGCGCCCGCCTGCTCGTGCGCTGCATGGTACGCCACAAGGCCTACGACCGCGCACACTTCCTGGCCGACTATGTGGATTTCATGACCACCGAGGGCAGCCACAACGACACCTACGCCGAGTCTTTCCACCGCGACTTTTTCGCCAACTGGGCCCGCGGCGTGCCGTCGCTCCAGTGTGCCGGCGCCACGGGCCATGACACCGCATCCATCGGAGGCCTGGTCGGTTTGGCCCCTGTCGTCTTGGCCACCGCCGCCGCAGGCGACGGCCAGGCAGCGGTTGAGGCAGGCTTGAAGCATCTGCGACTGACCCATCGGTCGCAGCCGCTGGAAGTGTTCGCTGCAGCCTATGGACGCTTGCTGTCACAACTGGTTTTGGCCCCGCCCTCTGCCCTGGGCCCGCTGCTGCAGACCCAGGCAGCAGGTCTGGGCAAAGGCCTGAGCGCCTTGCTGGGTCAGGCCCCCAGCCACCAAGATTCGGCCACGCGGGTGGTCGGTGGGCTCTACAGCCCTGCCTGCTACATCGAAGACTCGTTTCCGAGCGTCTTGTACCTGGCTGCGCGATACGCCCATGATTTTGAGGGGGCACTGATTGCCAATACCAATGCGGGGGGCGACAACTGCCACCGCGGATCGGTGCTGGGAGCTTTGCTGGGCGCCTGGCTGGGCTTTGAGGCCATACCCCTGCGCTGGCGCCAAGGCCTGCAGGCCGCACCTGCCCTCGCGCAAGAGGTTGAAGCGTTCATCGCCACCTTTGTGCCCACAACCTGAGGCAGGCGCCCAGACTCAAAGCCCCGGCAATCATCTACGTTCGGGTCTGCCAAAAGACAAAGGACCTAGCTTCTTGCGAAGCTAAGTCCTTGATTTTTCTGGCTCCTCAACCTGGGCTCGAACCAGGGACCTACGGATTAACAGTCCGGCGCTCTACCGACTGAGCTATTGAGGAATCGAGCCCATGATTATAGCGGCAATTTCAGCGCGCCCTTAGGCGCAGCATGGCCCGCCTTATTCGACCTTGGCGCCCGAGCGTTTGACCATCTGCACCATGCGCTCAATGTCCGCCTTGATCATGGTGTTCATCTGCTCAGGCGTTCCGCTCATGGGCACCATGCCCTGGTTGGTCATGTTTTTTTCGACGAAATCACGGTCAGCCAGAATGCTGGCAACGGTGGCGTTGAGCTTCATCACGACATCGCGCGGGGTGCCTGCCGGCGCAAAAAATGCGTACCAGGCTCCCATGTCCATGTCTTTGAAGCCGGCTTCGGTCATGGTTGGGACCTGCGGCGCGGCAGGCACGCGCTTGTCACCGCTGACGGCCAGCAGGCGCAGTTTGCCCGAGTTAAGCTGACCCATGATGGTGGGGAAAGCCGGGAAGGTAAACAAAATCTGTCCGCCCATCACGTCGGCAGTCGCGGGCCCAGCGCCTTTATAGGGCACATGCACCAGATCGACGCCAGCGATTTTCTTGAACATCTCGCCCATGATGTGCGGCTGACTGCCCGCACCGAATGAACCATAGCCCAGGCTCTTTTGCGTTTTGATGTAAGCCACCAATTCGTTGAGATCCTTGGCCGGTACGTTCGCATTGATGGCCAGGGCCAGGGCCACATAGGTCACCGGCGCCACAGGGACCAGATCGCGCTGCATGTTGTAGGGCAGACTCGGATACAAGGCCGGATTGCCCACAAAAGTGGCATCGTTGGTAAACAGCAGGGTGTGGCCGTCGGCCGCTGACTTGGCCACCACGTCCACGCCAATGGCCGTGTTGCCACCGGCCCGGTTTTCCACCACCACTGGCTGACCGAGCACCTCAGACAAGCGCTGCCCCATCCGGCGCCCGACGATGTCGGTGGTGCCGCCAGGCGCATAGGGAATGATGATGCGGATGGGCTTGCTGGGGAAAGCCTGGGCACCGGCCTTGAGCGGTATGACAGCAGCCAGTGCCGCAAGCGACAACAGGGCCAATACTCTGCGATGGATCATCGTCGGTTACTCCTAAAAAAAAGATGGCGACGTGCGGTCAAACGCACCCGCCTTTACAGGTGCAAAACCGGGGCCCGCAAACAGGCTCGGGTTCAAGCTCGGTGATGCTAGCAGCCTGGGTGCGAGCACCATACCGGGGTTTACGTGCACCCAGACTGGGGCCGGTGTCAGTGCTGGCGCCACAGCGTGTCACGCCTGGATATGCGCGGCCTAAATCACCCGGCACCAGCGCTCGAGCTCGCTTTAAATCTGCTGCATGAGTTGCGCCGGCTGATTGGCAATCGCGTTAACGCCAGCTCGAGAAGCTGCTCACGCGCACCGGGCGCGGTCACGATACTCACCACTTCCTTGTTCAGGAAACTGACGACAGCCGGTGGGGAGCCGGCACACCACTTCAACCGCCCGCTGCAAACCGGCCGCGTTGCCCCACAGGTCCAGCGCAGCCCTCGCTCGCGCTAACATGGGGCGGCAAACGATGCCCGACTATGCAAGCCCCACGCCATCCGCTTCCCTGGTTGCACGAGGGTGACGCTTTTCCCGCGCTCGAGCAGGCGTGGGACGACCAAGATCCCGCGCCGGGCTTGATTGCCGCCAGCGCCAGCGTGTCGACCGATCGGCTGATCGCGGCTTACCGAAGCGGTATTTTTCCCTGGTACAGCGCCGGCCAGCCCGTGCTCTGGTGGAGCCCCGACCCGCGCACCGTCTTGCATCCGGCTCAGTTCAAGCTGCACGACTCGCTGCGCAAAACCCTCAAGCGTTTCGTGCGCCAGCCCGGCTGTCAGGTGCGGATCGACCATGACTTCGGCGCGGTGATCGGGCACTGCGCGAGCACGCCGCGCGAGGGTCAAAACGGCACCTGGATCGTGCCTGAAATGATCCAGGCCTACCAGCACCTGCATGCGCTGGGCCTGGCCCACAGTGTCGAGACCTGGATGGACGGCGAGCTTGTCGGGGGCCTGTACTGCGTCGGGCTTGGTCGCATGGTTTTTGGCGAATCGATGTTCGCCCATCGCCGCGATGCCTCCAAGATCGCGCTGAGCGCACTGGTCGCCCTGTGCCGCGCGCAAGGGCTCGATGCGATCGACTGCCAGCAAAACACGGCCCACCTGTGCTCGCTTGGGGCCACCTCCATCGCCCGCACAACCTTCGCGCAGATGGTGGCTCAGCGGGCCAGCCAGGCCCCTGCAAAGTGGCAATTTGACCCCTTATACTGGCACGAGATCCTGTGAGTCTGCGGCTGTGACCCATCTCAAAGACCTCCCCCTGCAGACGCTGCAGTTCTACGCTACGGCGCCCTACCCCTGCAGCTATCTGCCCGAACGCATGGCCCGCTCGCAGGTGGCCACGCCCAGCCACCTGATTCACAACCAAGCCTATTCGGAGCTGGTGGGCAAGGGCTTTCGCCGCAGCGGCATGTTCACCTACCGGCCCCACTGCCAAGGCTGCCAGGCCTGCGTGCCCCTGCGCGTGCCGGTCGAGCGATTCGCGGCCGACCGCAGCCAGCGCCGGGCCTGGAAGCGCCACCAGGATCTGCAGGCGCGGGTGCTCAGGTTGTGCTTCACGCCTGAACACTACGAGCTTTACCTGCGCTACCAAAGTGGCCGCCATCACGGTGGCGGCATGGACCACGACAGCATCGATCAGTACACCCAGTTTTTGCTGCAAAGCCGGGTCAACTCACGCCTGGTCGAGTTCCGCGAGCCTGCGGGCTCGGCGCAAGCCGGCGCGCTGCGAATGGTGGCCATCGTAGACGTGCTCGAAGACGGCATCTCGGCCGTCTACACCTTCTACGACCCACAGCCCCACGCCAGCTATGGCACCTACGGCGTCTTGTGGCAAATCGAGCAAGCCCGGCAGCTGCAGCTCCCCTACCTATACCTAGGCTATTGGATCGCCGCAAGCCCCAAGATGAACTACAAGGCCCGGTTCATGCCCCACGAGTTGCTGCTTGGCGGTCAGTGGCAGCCCCCGATTCCACTGCAAGGCCACACCGAGCCTCAACAAGGCCTCGCTCGGGCGGATTGAGCGAAGAAACGGCCGCAGGACGCCCCCGGGCGTGCTCCTGCGGGATGCATTTTCATCTTGTAAAATGCGAATCCGGAGTGCGTCGCTATGAAAAAAAACAACGATCCGAACCTGCCCAGCGAACCGACGGTTCAAGTGATTGGGCGCATGTTCACCTTGCTGGAAATTCTGGCCAGCCGTGAAGATCCGGTCTCCCTCAAGGAGATCAGCGAGAGATCGGGCCTGCACCCCTCAACGGCCCACCGCATCCTCAATGATCTGGCTGTTGGCCGTTTTGTCGATCGCCCACAGGCTGGCAGCTACCGGCTCGGCATGCGGCTGCTGGAGTTGGGCAATGTCGTCAAGGCCAGGCTGAGCGTGCGCGATGCCGCCTTGCTGCCGATGCGCGATTTGCACAAGCTGATCCAGCAGCCGGTCAACCTGAGCGTGCGCCAGGGCGATGAAATCATCTATATCGAGCGCGCCTACAGCGAGAGATCGGGCATGCAGGTCGTGCGCGCCATAGGTGGCCGGGCCCCCCTGCATCTGACCTCGACCGGCAAGCTTTTTCTGGCGGCCGACGATGCGCTGCGCGTGCGAGCGTATGCCACCCGAACGGGTCTGGCTGGGCACACGCACAACAGCATCACGCAGCTGCCTGCACTAGAGCGCGAACTGTCCAAAGCCAGGCAGTATGGCGTGGCGCGCGACAACGAGGAGCTCGAGCTGGGCGTGCGTTGCATGGCCGCCGGCATTTACGATGACCAGAACAACCTGGTTGCGGGTCTGTCGATCTCGGCGCCTGCTGACCGGCTCGACGAAAGCTGGCTCGTCAAGCTCCAAGCGACTGCCGGAGAAATCTCAGCTGCACTGGGCTATCACGGCACTCGGCCGGGCCGCTAAAGCGCTCGAAATGGCCAGCCCTGCGCGCCCAATTCAAAAGGGCCAGCAGCCCGCGCGTGTCAGCTTCGCGCGCCTGCAGGGTCGGACGCCATGCCCTGAGTCGGCCCAGGTCCACGCTCGACCCAACGCTTGACGCGTTCAGCATCGCCCAAGCGGCTGAGCTTGCCAGCCGAGTCGAGAAACACCATGATGAGCTTGCGCCCGGCCACCTTGACCTGCATGACCAGGCACTGCCCCGCTTCGGAAATGTAGCCCGTCTTTTGCAGGCCGATTTCCCACTCAGGGTTGTGCACCAGGCGGTTGGTGTTGTTGTACTGCAGAGTTTGACGTCCCAGCACGACCTGGTGCCCAGAAGATGTCGACAGCTCCCGAATCACCGGGTCTGAAGATGCGGCCTGCACCAAGATCGCCAGATCGTGAGCGCTCGAACGGTTGCGACTAGAAAGCCCGGTCGGCTCGACGTAGCGGGTGTCCTTCATGCCCAACACCTGGGCCTTGCCGTTCATGGAGGCGACAAAAGCGGCCATGCCGCCCGGGTAGGTCCGACCGAGCGCATGGGCTGCGCGGTTTTCACTGGACATCAGGGCCAAATGGAGCAACTCGCCGCGGCTGAGGGTGGCGCCGACCCGAAGGCGTGAGCTGCTGCCCTTCTCGGTGTCAACATCGTCCTGAGTGATGGTGATCATCTCGTCCATGGGCAACTTGGCCTCGTTGATGATCACGCCGGTCATAAGCTTGGTCAGCGAGGCAATGGGCAATACCGCATGGTCGTTCTTGCTCAGCAGCACCTCCTGGGTGTCCTGATCAATGACCAAAGCCACGCTGGACCTGAGCGACAGGGGGTCGTGGGCCGCATGCAGACCCGCCAGTTGTCCGTAAGACAGCCGCGGCGGTGCGGGAGGCGCAACCTGCAGCCGAGAAGCCTTGACGCCGGCCGCCCGGACCTGAGCCTGTCTGGACGCCTTGGCTGGGCCAGCCCCCTTCTTGGCACCCTTTGCCACCTTGACCGCCTGGCGGCCCTTGGCATCCTTGCCCTTCTGGCCGCTCTTTGCAGATTTGACGGCCTCGCGGCTCTGGTCATCCTTGCCTTTGCGAGCCTTTTGGGCCTGGGCGTCCTTGTTTTGCGCCCACACAGGCGCAGTGCCAAGGGCCAGAACCCAAACACCTGCGAGCAGGGTCAGGCAGGACAAAACACTGCGAAAACTTGAAACAGCCATAAGGTCAACCGGTGGGGCGGCAATCGAAAGTGGCGCGAGTTTAGCGAAGAACAAAAAGTTTCGCAATATCAAAAACTTGCAACGCTTTCCTAAAGCCCGTACCGGGGCCGACTGGCAGCCGGCGAGGCGACGCGAAACAGCCAGCAGCCGCACGAAAAAAAAGGGCCCCAAGGGCCCTTTGCAGGTTTGCCGTGCAACGCTCAACCCTGGGCCGCCACCCGGTCTGCCTTGCTCTGCAGCTTGTTGAGCGCGCTCAGATACGCTTTGGCCGAGGCGACCACGATGTCGGGGTCGGAGCCGACCCCATTGACCACGCGTCCACTGTTTTGCAGTCGCACGGTCACCTCACCCTGGCTCTCGGTCGATCCGCTGATCGCATTGACCGAATAGAGCACCATTTCGGCGCCGCTTTGCACATGCGCTTCAATGGCCTTGAGCGACGCGTCCACCGGTCCGTTGCCCTGCGCCTGACTGCGCACTTCCTTGCCAGCTGCGGTAAAGACAATGGCTGCAAACGGCATCTCGCCGGTTTCGCTGCGCTGAGACAGAGACACAAATCCGTACTGCTCTTTTTCGCTGGTGACGCTCTCGTCACTGACCAGCGCCAAGATATCCTCGTCGAAGATTTCGCTCTTGCGATCGGCCAGTTCCTTGAACCGTGCGAAAGCGCTGTTGATCTCCATCTCGCTGTCGAGCACCACACCGAGATCCTGCAAGCGCTGCTTGAAGGCGTTGCGCCCACTCAATTTGCCCAGCACGATCTTGTTGGCGCTCCAGCCAACGTCTTCAGCGCGCATGATTTCGTAGGTGTCGCGTGCCTTGAGCACGCCGTCCTGATGAATGCCAGAGGCATGGGCAAAGGCATTGGCGCCCACGACGGCCTTGTTGGGCTGCACCACAAAACCGGTGGTCTGACTGACCATGCGGCTGGCGGCCACAATGTGACGGGCGTCAATGCCGACATCGAGGCCAAAGTAGTCGCGCCGGGTCTTGACCGCCATCACCACCTCTTCGAGCGAGCAATTGCCTGCACGCTCGCCCAGCCCGTTGATCGTGCACTCAACCTGCCGGGCGCCGCCAATCTTGACACCGGCCAGTGAATTGGCCACCGCCATGCCCAGGTCGTTGTGACAATGCACCGACCAGATCGCCTTGTCAGAGTTGGGAATGCGTTCGCGCAGTGTGCGAATGAACTCGCCGTAGAGCTCAGGCACGGCATAGCCCACGGTATCGGGCACATTGATGGTGGTTGCGCCCTCGTCAATCACCGCTTCGAGCACCCGGCACAAAAAGTCCACCTCGCTGCGATAGCCATCTTCAGGACTGAACTCGATGTCGCCAACAAGATTGCGCGCAAAGCGAACCGATTGCCGAGCCTGTTCAAAGACCTGGTCGGGGGTCATGCGCAGTTTTTTCTCCATGTGCAAGGGCGAGGTTGCAATGAAGGTGTGGATGCGGGCCTGGCTGGCGCCCTTGAGGGCTTCGGCGGCGCGGGCAATGTCACGATCGTTGGCGCGCGAGAGCGAGCAGACCGTGGAGTCCTTGATCACGTTGGCAATGGCCTGCACCGCCTCGAAGTCGCCGTTTGAACTGGCAGCAAAACCGGCTTCGATGACATCGACCTTGAGCCGCTCGAGTTGCCGCGCAATGCGCAATTTCTCGTCACGGGTCATGGAAGCGCCGGGCGACTGCTCTCCGTCGCGCAAGGTGGTGTCAAAAATAATCAGTTTATCGGTCATGGCATAGATCCTGGTTGGCTGAAAAAACCCACCGCTTCAGCAAGTCAGGGCGCGACAAAAACAAAAACGGCCCGGATGCTGGGGCAAACGGGCCGTCGACTTGGAACACGTGTGCGCGTTACCGTCTCCGCCCGTTGGGAGGTAGCAGTAGCGACAGCGAGCGCGTGTTCATGGACTTGAGTCTATCACACCAAAACTCACGCCAAAACGACGACACGCGCACTCACTTGTGCAGGCCGCGCTCGTCGGGTTCGTCGGTAGAGGTGGAAATCAAGCTGGCTTGAAGGCCACGCGAGCGCCTCCACACATAGAGGACGTAACCCGAAAGGCCATAGACCACGAACAAGGCAAAAATCACCGTAGGCGGATCGATATTGATCACGGCAATGCCCAGGGCGATCGACACGATGACAGCGAAGGGAACGCTGCGCTTGAGGCTCACGTCCTTGAAGCTGTAAAACGGCACGTTGGTCACCATGGTCAACCCCGCATAGAGGGTGACGGCAAACATGACCCAACGAACCTGCGTCGGCTCGACCTGCGCCTCGGTCATCAGCCAGATGAATCCGGTCACCAAAGCGGCCGCCGCCGGCGACGGCAAGCCCTGAAAGAAACGCTTGTCGACCACAGCGGTGTTGACGTTAAACCGCGCCAGCCGCAGCGCCGCACAAGCGCAGTAGACGAACGCAGCGATCCAGCCCCAGCGCCCCAAACTGGTGAGCGCCCAAACATAGGCGATCAGGGCCGGCGCCGCCCCGAAAGAGACCATGTCGGCCAGCGAATCCATCTGCTCGCCAAACGCACTTTGGGTGTTGGTCATTCGGGCCACGCGACCGTCGAGGCTGTCGAGCACCATGGCGCAAAACACGCCCAGCGCAGCCTGCTCGAAGCGCCCGTTCATCGCCATGACGATGGAATAAAAGCCACCAAACAACGCCGCCAGCGTAAATAGATTGGGCAGGACGTAAATGCCCTTGCTGGGCTTTCGCGGCTCAGCGGCATCCGGTCGTGGGATCGGGTCAGGGGCGTCAGACATGGCGGCAAGTGTAAGGGCTGGCGCGGCGTTGGCGGCAGCTCAATAGCAAAGGCCGCCCATGAGGGCGGCCTCTCGTGAAAACGCAAGATGTCAGGGCCCCGCCAGGGGCCTGCCGACTTCAGTTGCGCGTCTGGTCGACCAGCTTGTTCTTGGCGATCCAGGGCATCATGGCGCGCAGCTGGCCGCCCACGACCTCGATGCTGTGCTCGGACATGTTGCGACGCCGGGCGGTCATGCTGGGGTAGCCGGTGCGGCCTTCCAAAATGAACTGCTTGGCGTACTCGCCGTTTTGAATCCGCTTGAGCGCGTTGCGCATGGCAGCGCGCGACTGCTCGTTGATCACCTCGGGGCCGGTCATGTACTCACCAAACTCTGCATTGTTGGAGATGGAGTAGTTCATGTTGGCAATACCGCCCTCATAAATGAGGTCGACGATGAGCTTGAGTTCATGCAGGCACTCGAAATAGGCCATCTCAGGCGCGTAGCCAGCTTCGACCAAAATCTCGTAGCCCATCTTGATCAGCTCGACCGCACCGCCGCACAAGACCGCCTGCTCGCCAAAAAGGTCCGTCTCGGTCTCTTCCTTGAAGTTGGTCTCGATGATGCCGGCCTTGCCGCCGCCGTTGGCCATGGCATAGCTGAGGGCGAGATCGCGGGCCTTGCCGCTCTTGTTTTGATGCACTGCCACGAGATGGGGAACCCCGCCGCCTTGGGCGTAGGTGCTGCGCACCGTGTGACCCGGCGCCTTGGGCGCAACCATCCAGACGTCGAGGTCGGCGCGCGGCACCACCTGGTTGTAGTGAATGTTAAAGCCGTGCGCAAATGCGAGCGAGCCGCCTTGCTTGATGTTGGGCTCGACATTGTTGCGGTAGACCTCTGAAATCTGCTCGTCGGGCAGCAAGATCATGACCACGTCGGCCGCCTTGACGGCCTCGTTGACTTCGAGCACGTTCAGACCGGCTTTGCCGACCTTGTCCCACGACGCGCCACCCTTGCGCAAGCCGACGACGACCTTGACGCCGCTGTCGTTGAGGTTTTGTGCGTGAGCATGGCCCTGCGAGCCGTAGCCGATGATGGCCACGGTCTTGCCCTTGATGAGGCTCAAATCACAGTCCTTGTCGTAGAAAACTTTCATTCTTGATCTCCAGTTGATGATGCCGTTCGTCCTGAGCCTGTCGAAGGGCTCAAGCACACCCGGTCAGATGACCGGGCTTCGACAGGCTCGACCCGAACGGACGGGCGGTCGAGCCTTGCTGATACTCAAACGCGCAAAATTCTCTCACCCCGGCCGATGCCACTTGCCCCGGTTCGCACCGTCTCCAAAATCGCGCTGCGATCAATCGCCTCCAGAAAGGCGTCGTTCTTGGCTTGATCGCCGGTCAGCTCGATGGTGTAGCTCTTTTCCGTCACATCGATGATGCGACCCCGAAAGATATCGGCCATGCGCTTCATCTCCTCGCGCTCCTTGCCGACCGCTCGCACCTTGACCATCATGAGCTCGCGCTCGGTGTAAGCGCCCTCGGTCAGGTCCACCACCTTGACGACCTCGATCAGCCGGTTCAGGTGCTTGGTGATCTGCTCGATCACGTCGTCCGAGCCGGTCGTCTGGATGGTCATGCGCGACAGGCTCGGGTCTTCGGTGGGGGCGACCGTCAGCGATTCGATGTTGTAGCCACGGGCTGAAAAAAGACCCACCACCCGGGACAGGGCGCCAGGTTCGTTTTCAAGCAGCACTGCAATGATATGTTTCATAAGGATTTCTCATTTGCCCTGCCCTCCCCCGCACACGGTAATGCGCGGGCTTGGCAGGCCATAGATTCGTCAAAAGAAGAGGGGAGCAGCCATCATGGGCGCACGGCCTGATACTGGCTGCCCTGCGCTCAGAGGTCCTCGCTGCCCAACAGCATCTCCGTAATGCCCTTGCCAGCCTGCACCATGGGAAACACGTTCTCGGTCGGGTCGGTCCGAAAGTCCATGAACACGGTGCGATCCTTGAGCGAGCGGGCCTCCCGCAAGGCCGGCTCAACATCCTGCGGACGCTCGATCAGCATACCGACGTGGCCATAGGCCTCAGCGAGCTTGACGAAGTTAGGCAGCGCGTCCATGTAGCTGTGGCTGTAGCGGCCCGAGTATTCGATCTCCTGCCACTGGCGCACCATGCCCAGGTAGCGGTTGTTGAGCGAGAGCACCTTGATCGGGGTGTTGTACTGCAGGCAGGTCGACAACTCCTGAATGCACATTTGCACCGAACCCTCACCAGTGACGCAATACACCTCGCTGTCAGGCTTGGCCAGCTTGATGCCCATGGCATAGGGGATGCCCACGCCCATGGTGCCCAAGCCCCCAGAATTGATCCACCGCCGAGGCTCATTGAATTTGTAGAACTGAGCCGCCCACATTTGGTGCTGACCCACATCTGACGTGACGTAAGCCTCGACTCCCTGCGTCATGTTCCAGAGGGTCTCGATGACCATCTGAGGCTTGATCACATCCTGGTTGCCGCGGTCGTACTTGAGGCAGTCGCGGCTGCGCCAGCCCTCAATGGTCTGCCACCATTGCTGCAGCGCCTGGGCGTCGGGCTTGAGGCCCGATTCGCGGATCATGGCAATCAGCTCGGTCAACACGTCCTTGACGTCCCCCACGATGGGCACATCGACCTTGACCCGCTTGGAGATGCTCGACGGGTCGATGTCGATGTGGATGATCTTGCGCTCGTTTTGGGCGAAGTGTTTGGGATTGCCGATCACCCGGTCATCGAATCGTGCACCGATGGCAATGAGCACATCGCAGTTTTGCATCGCATTGTTGGCCTCGATCGTGCCGTGCATGCCCAGCATGCCCAGAAACTTTCGGTCGGTAGCCGGATAGGCGCCCAGACCCATCAGCGTGTTGGTGCACGGGTAGCCGAGCATGTCAACCAGCGTGCGCAACTGTGCCGAGGCGTTGGAGAGCAAAACCCCGCCGCCGCTGTAGATGTAGGGCCGCTTGGCCGTCATCAAAAGCTGCAAGGCCTTTCGGATTTGTCCGCCGTGGCCCTTGCGCACGGGGTTGTAGCTGCGCATCTCAACGCTGGCTGGGTACTCGAAGGCGCACTTTTTGACCGTGACGTCCTTGGGGATGTCAACCACCACCGGGCCAGGTCGGCCGGAGCGGGCGATGTGAAATGCTTTCTTGATGGTCGCTGCCAGCTCGCGCACATCCTTGACCAAGAAGTTGTGCTTGACGATGGGGCGTGTGATGCCCACCGTATCGCACTCCTGGAACGCATCAAGGCCAATGGCAGCGGTAGGCACCTGGCCCGTGATGATGACCATCGGGATGCTGTCCATATAGGCCGTGGCGATCCCGGTCACCGCATTGGTCACGCCGGGACCCGAGGTGACCAAGGCGACGCCCACCTCACCGGTGGCACGCGCATAGCCGTCTGCTGCATGGACGGCCGCCTGCTCATGGCGCACCAACACGTGCTGCATTTGGTCCTGCTTGTACAGGGCGTCGTAGATGTAGAGCACGGCCCCGCCGGGGTAGCCCCAGATGAACTTCACCTGCTCTTCGATTAGCGAGCGCACCAAAACTTC
>CANHDQ010000055.1 GCA_947459405.1 Comamonadaceae bacterium | reverse complement strand
CTGAAGAACAGGCTCTTGGCCGGCGCCACGTCGTGCCAGTGCACCAGCGCCGGCGCGTGCCAAAACAGCACCGACATCGGCGCGTAGATCAGCAGCGCCACCCACATTGCAGCCTGAAAATCCGGATCGTTGACCACTTCGGCATCGAGCCGACCACCGAACAGGTACAGCTGCGCGAAATCGCCGCCGTCAAACAGGGCGGAGATGCCCAGCATGACCAAAAAGGCGACCGCGTAGGCGCCGCCGAGCACCATCATGGCGTGCATGCGCTGGCGGCCAGCGCGAAAGGCGGTGGCCAAGATGGCGGGCATGGGGAACTTGCCGTGCTCGGCCTCTTTGGAGGCGGCCATCAGCCCCAGGGTGGCCGCCGGCAGCAGGGCCAGTGCCAGCAGCGAGCCGATCAGCGGAATCAGGCTGGCCAGCGAGAGCACCGCCATGAACATGAAAAACAGACCCGACATGGCCAGCGGTTGCCGGAAAAACAGGCGTATGCCCTGGCCGATCCAGCGCAGGCCGGTTTTGGCAGGAACCAGATTCAGTCTCATGACGGGGCTTTCAGGCAGGCACCAGATCGAGAGGCAGGGGCTGCTGCACGCATTGGCGCAGCACCCGCTCGAAATGGCTGGGGTCGTGGGGCTTGAGCACTGAAGCTTGGCGCGGCAGGTGGTAGTCCCACAGGCGCGAGGTCCAAAAGCGCAGCGCACCGGCGCGCTGCATGGCGGGCAGCAAACGCCGCTCCTGCGCGCTCAAGGGACGCACCGCGTGGTAGGCCTTCACCAAGGCCTGGGCGCGATCGAGGTCCTGCACGCCGCTGCCCAGGTCGATGCACCAGTCGTTGAGGCAGACGGCCAGATCGAACAGATAGCTGTCCCAGCCGGCAAAGTAAAAGTCAAACAGGCCGCACAGCCGCGCCTCTTGCCCCTGGCCCAGGAACATCACGTTGTCACGAAACAGGTCGGCGTGGACCGGGCCGCGCGGCAGGCTGCGGTAGGCGGCCTGCGCCGCGATGTGGTTCTGGTAAGCCAGTTCGCTTTCAATGAGCGCCTTTTGCGCCGCGTCCAGGTAGGGCAGGACCACCGGTACGGTCTCGTTCCACCAAGCCAGGCCGCGCAGGTTGGGCTGGCGCATCTCGAAATCGCCACCGGCCAGATGCATGCGCGCCAGCATCTCGCCCAGGCCGCTGCAGTGGTGTGCCTGCGGCTTGAGCTCACTGGCGCCTTGCAGTCGGTTGACCACGGCAGCCGGCTTGTCCTTGAGGCGGTGCAGGATAGGCCCCTCGCCGGCCTGGCCCTTGCGGGTCGGCGGCTCTGCCTGCGGATCGGGCACCGGAATGCCGCGGCTGGCCAGGTGCTTCATGAGGTGCAGGTAAAAAGGCAGCTGCTCGAAGTTCAGGCGCTCGAACACCGTCAGCACCCACTGGCCCTGGTCAGTGTCGGCAAAATAGTTGGTGTTTTCGATACCGCCGGCGCAGCCCTGCAGCGATTGCAGCTGCCCCAGGCCGAGCCGGCTCAGCAAGTCTGCGGCCTCCTCGAACGAGACCTCGGTAAAGACGGCCATGCGGGTCGGGGTGTCGGGGGTGGAGGGCGATCGTGAAGGGGCGGGGGGTCAGAAACGCAGGAAATTCCAGACCCGCGCACCGCCCTGGCCCGATTGCCCCCGTGCATCGGCCGGCCGCACCTCGTAGGCGGGCACGTCGAGCTTGGGCTGTACGACGATGCTGCGCGTCTGTCCGCCCACGCGCAACTCGTCGATGCGGCTGCCTGCGTCTTCGGTGCGGATGCGCTCGACGGTCTGGTTGCTGCGGCTGGGTTCGACGGCTGGATCCTGGGCGCGCGCTGCTGCAGGGGCGGTCTCGGCCACGGCTTGGCTCAGCGCCGCCGGGGCCACGCCCGCACCGAGCAGGAGCAAAGCGATGGCAAAGGCTGGTTTGTGGAGCATGGTGCCATTGTAGGTTGGCCAGCGGCGTCCCACGACGCGGCCGGCGCCTTGCCTGACAATGCCGCCATGAGCCCCAAAACCCTGTTGCTGGTCGACGGTTCCAGCTATTTGTACCGCGCCTTTCATGCCATGCCCGATTTGCGCGCCGTGCCGGGCGATCCGGGCAGCGCGGCCACGGGCGCGATCCGAGGCATGATCAACATGATGCACAAGCTGCGCAAGGATGTGCACGCCGATTACGCGGCCTGCGTCTTTGACGCCAAGGGGCCGACGTTTCGCGATGCGATCTATCCGCAGTACAAGGCCCAGCGCGCGCCCATGCCCGATGACCTGCGCAGTCAGATCGAGCCGATACACGAGGTCGTGCGCCTGCTGGGCTGGCCGGTGCTGGAAGTGGCCGGTGTTGAAGCCGATGATGTCATTGGCACGCTCGCGCGCCATGCCAGCGAGCAAGGGTTGGAGGTTGTCATCTCCAGCGGCGACAAGGATCTTTCGCAGCTGGTCAATGCGCGCATCACCATCATCGACACCCTCAATGACAAGCGTCGCGATGTAGCCGGCGTGCAGGCCGAATTTGGGGTGCCTCCTGAGCGCATGGTCGATTTCCAGACCCTGGTGGGCGATGCGGTGGACAACGTGCCCGGCGTGCCCAAAGTCGGGCCCAAGACTGCGGCCAAATGGCTGCAGGAGTACGGCACGCTCGATGCGATCCTTGCGCGTGCCCAAGAGATCAAGGGCGCAACCGGCGAGAACCTGCGCGCATCGCTTAGCTGGCTGCCTACAGCCCGGCAGCTGCTGACCATCAAGACCGATTGCGATCTGGTCGCGCAGTTGCCCGATTTGCCCGCGCTCGACGCGCTGCACCTGGGGCAGCAGGACGAGTCAAGCTTGCAGGCCTTTTACGAGCGTTATGGCTTCAAGTCGCTCGCCCGCTCGCTGCAGGGCGCCGCCGACGCAGGTGCGCCACCTGTGCCGGAGCCGGCCCCAGCCCAGCAGGCCCTGGCACAGGTGGGGCCGCTCGACTATGGGGTGGTGCTGGACTGGGCGGCCTTCGAGGTGCTGCTCGAGAGTCTGTGGGCGGCTGATCTGGTGGCCCTCGATACCGAAACCGACTCGCTCGATGCCATGCAGGCGCGCGTGGTCGGGCTGAGCCTGAGCGCCGCAGCCGGGCAGGCCCGTTACCTGCCCCTGGCCCACGACTACCCGGGCGCGCCCGATCAGCTGCCCCTTGGCGAGGTGCTCGAGCGGCTGCGCCCCTGGCTTGAGGATGCCAGCCGCGCCAAGATCGGTCAGCACATCAAGTACGACCGCCATGTGCTGGCCAACCACGGCATCGAGGTGCGCGGTTACGACCATGACACCATGCTGCAAAGTTATGTGCTGGAGGCGCACAAGCCCCACGGGCTAGGCAGCCTGGCTCAGCGTCACCTGGGCCGCAGCGGCATCAGCTACGAGGACCTGTGCGGCAAGGGGGCTGCGCAGATCAAGTTTGGCCAGGTCGATATCGAGCGGGCGGCCGAGTACTCCTGTGAGGACGCCGACCAGTGTTTTGAGGTGCACCGCGTGCTGTGGCCGCAGATCGAGGCCGATGAGCGCCTGCGCTTTGTCTACGGGCTCGAAATTCAGTGCAGCGAGGCGCTTTACCGCATTGAGCGCAACGGTGTGTTGATCGATGCGCCGACTCTGGCGCGGCAAAGCGCCGAGCTCGGTGCGCGCATCGTCGAGCTCGAGGGCCAAGCCCATGCCCTAGCCGGTCAGCCTTTCAATCTGGCCAGTCCCAAGCAGATCGGCGAGATCTTTTTTGACAAGCTGGGCTTGCCGGTGGTCAAGAAGACCGCCACGGGCGCGCCGAGCACCGACGAGGAGGTGCTCGAGAAGCTGGCCGAAGACTATCCTCTGCCGGCCAAGATCCTGGAGCACCGAAGTCTGTCCAAGCTCAAGGGCACGTACACCGACAAGCTCGCTCAGATGGCCGATCCGCGCACGGGCCGGGTCCACACCCACTATGCGCAGGCGGTGGCGGTGACCGGCCGCCTCTCGAGCAACGAGCCGAACCTGCAAAACATTCCGATCCGCACGCCCGAAGGCCGGCGCGTGCGCGAGGCCTTCGTCGCCCCCCCTGGCTGCCTGATTGCCAGTGCCGACTACTCGCAAATCGAGCTGCGCATCATGGCCCACCTGAGCGAGGACGAGGCCCTGCTGGGGGCCTTCAGCCAGGGGCTCGATGTCCACCGCGCCACCGCCGCCGAGGTCTTTGGCGTGTCGCTCGAGCAGGTCAGCAGCGAGCAGCGCCGCTACGCCAAGGTGATCAACTTCGGCCTGATCTATGGCATGAGCAGCTTTGGCCTGGCCAAGAATCTGGGGATCGAGACCAAGGCGGCGGCTGCCTATATCGATCGCTACTTCCAGCGCTACCCCGGCGTCAAGCGCTACATGGACGAGACCCGGCTGATGGCCAAGAGCCAGGGCTACGTGCAGACCGTGTTCGGCCGGCGCCTTTACCTGCCTGAGATCAATTCGCCCAACGGACCGCGCCGCGGCGCGGCCGAGCGTGCGGCAATCAACGCGCCGATGCAGGGCACCGCCGCCGACCTGATCAAGCTGAGCATGGTGCAGGTGCAGCGCGCCCTTGACGAAGGCCGGCTCCAGACCCGGGTGATCATGCAGGTGCATGACGAGCTGGTGTTTGAGTTGCCCGAGTCTGAGCTCGATTGGGTGCGCGCCGAGGTGCCGCGCCTGATGGCCGGCGTCGCACGGCTGCGCGTGCCTTTGCTCGCCGAAGTTGGCTTTGGCCCCAATTGGGAGCAGGCCCATTGAGGCCCGTGGGTGTCGCAATAACCCTGTGGCGCAGTCAGGGCGCCTTGTTCCTATGATGTTGGGCTTGTTGTTTTCAGCCCCTTAAGGAGATTTCCATGCTTACCCAGGATTTGATCGGCGACAGCCAGGCTTTGCTCGATGGCCATGAGTCCCGGTCCGGCGCGTCGCGACGCACCGCCCTCAAGGCCGCGCTCGGCGTGGGGTACGCCGCAGCGGCGGCCCCCATCATGGCGCAAACGGCCATCAAGACCTCATCGGAAGGGTTGCGAACGGGCGAGGTGAGCTTTGAGGTGGCTGGCTTCAAGGTGCCCGCTTACTTTGCCGCACCCGCAGGCAAGACCGATTTGCCCGTGGTGCTGGTGGTCCACGAGATTTTTGGCGTCCACGAATACATCGCCGACACCGCCAGGCGCTTTGCCCGCGCCGGCTTTATGGCGGTGGCGCCCGAGCTGTTTGCGCGGCAGGGCGATCCCAGTGCCTACGGCGAAATCGCCAAGCTGCAGGCTGAAATCGTCAGCAAGGTTCCTGATGCGCAGGTGATGGCCGACCTCGATGGCGCGATCAAGTGGGCCGCCGCCAACGGTGGCAGCGCCCAAAAGGTCGGCATCACCGGTTTTTGCTGGGGTGGGCGCGTCGTCTGGCTCTATGCGCAGCAGCGCCCGATCCGCGCTGGTGTGGCCTGGTACGGTCGGCTGGTGGGCAACAGCACGCCCAACACGCCCAGCCACCCGGTGCAGGGGGCAGGGACCATGCAGGCCCCGGTGCTCGGGCTCTACGGCGGGGCCGACACCGGCATCCCAGTGGCCACGGTCGATCAAATGAAGGCTGCTCTGGCCGAAGCGGCGGGCAAGGGCAACAATGCCGCCCGCCAATCGAGCTTTGTGGTCTACCCGGACGCGCCCCACGCCTTTCATGCCGACTACCGCGCCACGTTCCGTAAGGAGCCGGCTGAGGATGGATTTCGCCGCGCGCTCGAATGGTTTCGCAGCCACGGCTTGACTTGAAAGCCGGGGGCTTGACAGCCTTGGGATAATGCAGGCAGTAGGCGCGCCTCGCGCGCCTGTCGGCCCGACAGTGGCGCTGGCTGCTGTCGGGTTTTTTCTTGCCCTGAGGATTGTTTGCTCCCGTGATGACCCTGACTGCCATCATCCTGGCCACGCTGGCTGCCGGCATCGGCAGTGTCTGGCTTGCCGCCCTGCTGGGCTTTGGCCTGCTCGCGCGCTACACCCAGCACATGCTCAGCCTGGCCGCTGGCGCCTTGCTGGCCACCTCCTTCATGCTGCTGCTGCCCGAGGCCTTCGAGTCGGACGTGGAGCCGCAGCTGCTGTTCGCCACGGTGCTGGGTTTTTTGATCTTTTTTTTCCTGCTGGACAAGGCTGAGCTTTGGCACCATGGGCACGAACACCATCACGGTCATCACCACGATCACCCGCACAATCAATCGCATGGCCATCACAAGGTTCACCCAAGCGAGTCTGCGTCGCATCGAGCCGACCACGCCCATGGGGGCCAGCCACTGGGCTCCGGTGGCTGGGCGGTGCTGGCCGGTGACAGCCTGCACTGCTTTGCCGACGGCGTGCTGATCGCTTCGGCCTTCGTGGCCGACATGGGCTTGGGCGTGCTGGCTGCCATGGCCGTGCTGCTCCATGAGGTGCCGCACCACATGGGCGACCTGGCCGTGGTTCGCGCCACCAGCAACAACCGCCGCGCTGCCATCATCAAGGTGTCGATGGCCGGCTCGGTCACTGCCTTGGGTGGCGTGGTTGGCTTTTTCTTGGTCGACCAGCTCCATAGCCACCTGCCGTATTTTTTGGTCGTCGCAGCCAGCAGCTTTATGTACGTTGCGCTGGCCGATTTGATCCCGCAGCTGCAGAGAAAACTCAGCCTGCGGGAAACCGGTGCCCAGCTGTTCTGGTTGGCTCTGGGACTGGCGCTGGTGAGCGTAGCCGCTCACATTGCCCACAGTGGTCACGCGCACTGAAACTGGCGTGACTCTGAGCGGCCAGAGCCTGCCGCGGGGGCATTGCGGTGGCAGCCCCATCTGGTTCGATGCGGTGCGCGCCGACAGCTGCGTGCGAACTTGACCGCCAGGGCGCCGACGTCACGCGGCGCAAGATCGCTTTCGGCGGCGTGAGCGGGGCCGTTTCCGGCGATGCCGGGTGGCTCATGTGCCGACGCCATTTTTGTCCGACCGTGAAAAGGAAAATCAAATGACACGCATCAGCTATCGACGCGCCGCTTTGGCGCTGGCCGGCTTGGCCTTGGTCATCGGTGTGGCGCCCGTGCGGGCGCAAAGCGATGGCGCTTCATCGGCTTCGCCTGTGCCGTTGACGAGCAAGACCTCGGTCTTGACTTCGGGGGACCGCACCTTCTTGCTGCGCGCCGCAGCCGATGAGCTCTTCGAGTTCGAGATGAGCCGCCTGGCCATGGAAAAGACCACGGCCGACGACCTCAAGGCCTATGCGACCAAGATGGTGGGTCAGCACATGGAGGTTCAGCAGCAATTGAGTGCTCTGGCCCAGGCCAAGGGCATGGTGCTGCCCAACACGCTGGGCATGCTGCGCCAGCGCGAACTCGATCGCTTGCAGGCCCTGAGCGGCGAGGAGTTTGACCGGGAGTATTTCCAGCGCGTGGGCTTGCGGGCGCACCGCCAAAACATCAAGCTGTTTCGAGATGCCAGCCGGCTGGCGCGAGATCCCGACGTCCGCTCCTGGGCCAGCAAGATGGCACCGGCCCATGAGCAGCATCTGGCCGAGGCGCGCTCTTTGCCTTCTGCGCGTTGGTTGACCTACACGCCTTACGATCCCGGCGGCGTCCAGGGCGGCCTATAAGGCAACAGACCCTGCGCGTGCGGCTTTAGCCCTTGGCCACCGGACGCGCCGGGTCGCTGCACCACTGGCTCCAGCTGCCGGCAAACAGCGGCGCGCGGCCGAGGCCGGCGATCTCCATGGCCAGCAGGTTGACGTTGGCGCTGACGCCGCTGCCGCACTGGTGCACGACGCTGGCCGGGTCGCGCTGGCCCAGCAAGGCTTGGAATTCCTGACGCAGTTGCTCGGCCGGCTTGAAGCGACCATCGGGCAGCATGTTCAGGCCCAAGGGGCGGTTCAGCGCACCCGGGATGTGTCCGGCCACCGGATCGAGCGGTTCGACTTCGCCGCGATACCGCGCTTGAGCACGCGCATCGATCAGGGTTTGGCCAGACTGCCCCAGGCCCTGCGCGACTTGCTCGACCGTGAGCAGCTGTGCCTTTGATGCCGTGGGTTTGAAGGGTGGATTGGCCGGGACAGCCGCCGGCCCGGTTCCGCTTTCGGTCGCGCCACCGATGCCCTGCCAGGCGGCCAGCCCGCCATCGAGCACGGCCACGGCTTCATGCCCCACCCACTTGAGCATCCACCACAGCCGACCGCAAAAACTGCTGCTTTGGCGGTCGTAGACCACCACCTGTGTTTGGGCATTGACGCCGACGCTGGTGAGCCACTGGGCAAATTGCTCGGGCGTGGGCAACGGGTGACGGCCGCCGCTGGGCGTCGCAGCGCCGGCTCGCTTGTCGCTCAGTGCGGTGTCGAGGTCGGCATACTGCGCACCGGCGATGTGCAGCGTCTCATACTGCTCGCGCCCGGCTTTGGGCTGCGTCAGCTCGAAGCTGCAGTCAAAGACTTGCAAGGCGCTGCCCTGCTGCATGAGTGGGCGCAGCTCTTCGGCGGTGATCAGTGTGGTGTACATGGTGTAGCTCTTCAGGGGTCTCAGGTCGGGGCGCCCTTGGGCTTGTTGCGCAAGATGGTGGCCAGCACGCCGCTGGCGGTGATGAGCACCATGCCCAGCCAACCGATGAGCGGGATTTGGTCGCCAAACAGCAGCAGGCTGTAGAAGGCGCCGAAAACAATCCCACTGTACTGCAGGTTGGCCACCACCAGCGTGGCGCCTTGTCGGTAGGCGCGGGTCATGCACCACTGCCCGATGGTGGCCAGCACGCCCATGGGTGCCAGCCACAGTGCAGCATCCGTGGCCAGGCTGGAAAATTCCAGCACGGCGCTGGCCAATGCGCCAAAGGCCGCGCAGGCCAGTCCGAAAAAGAGCACCGTGCGCTCGTCGGGCTCGCCCATGCGGCCCAGTGCGGTCACCTGCAAATAGGCCAGTGCCGAGAGCAAGCCCGACATCAGGCCGATCAGCCCGGCAAACAGCTGCTGCTGCTCCAGTGTCGGCCGCAGCACCATGACCACGCCGACAAAGCCGGCCAGCACGGTCAGCATGAGCGGGCCTTGCCCGGATGCGCGTGATCGGCCCAGCAGCAATTGACTGCCGATCACAAAGGCGCCCACCCAGACGCTGCTCATGTAGTTCAAGGTCATTGCGGTGGCCAGTGGCAAGGCTGCAATGGCCACGTACCATGCCGTCAGGGAGACCACGCCTGTGACGCTGCGCCACGCATGGGCCGCTGGCACCTGGGTGCGCCAGGTCACCCCGCGCAGGCGCAAGGCAGCGGCCATGATGAGCGCGCTGATCACGCCGCGGTAGAACACCAGTTCGGCCGCATGGAAATGCTCGCTGGCGTACTTGACACACACGCCCATGGTGGCAAACGCCAGGGAGCCCAGCAGCATCCACAAAGCGCCCCGCGACGAGGCGCCTGGCGTGTCGCCGATCAAATGCTCTGGGTGGTCTTGGTGGCGCCCATTTCGCGCCGGTACCACTCGTGAAAGTGCTGCATGCCGTCTTCCATGGGGCTCTGGTAAGGACCGAACTCATCGTCGCCGCGCTCGAGCAGGGCCAGACGGCCGGCATCCATGCGCTGCGCGATTTCGTCGTCTTCAACGCAGGTTTCCATGTACGCGGCCTGCTGCGCCTCGACGAATTCGCGCTCGAAGGCGCAAATTTCTTCGGGGTAGTAAAACTCAATCAGGTTGAGCGTTTTGTTCGGTCCCCGCGGATGCAAGCTGCTGACCACAAGCACATGCGGGTACCACTCGACCATGATGTGGGGGTAGCAAGTCAGCCAGATCGCACCATATTTTGGCGGCTCCCCGCTGCGGTACTGCAGCACCACGTCGTGCCACTTCTTGTAGACGTCGGTACCCGGCTTGCCCAGCTTGTCGGATACGCCCACGGTCTGCACCGAGTAGTGCTGGCCCAGTTGCCAGCGCAGGTCGTCGCAGGTGACGAAATTGCCCAGCCCTGGGTGAAACGGCCCTACGTGGTAGTCCTCAAGGTAAACCTCGATGAAGGTCTTCCAGTTGTAGTTGCACTCGTGCAATTGGACCCGGTCGAGTTGGTAGCCTGCAAAGTCCAGATCGGCCTGTGCGGCCATGCCCGCCAAATCGGCTGCCATGTTTCGGCCGTTGTCCTCAAAAATCAGCCCGTTCCAGCGGGTGGTCTGGTAGCGGTTGAGGTTCAAACAGGGATCGGTCTGAAAATGCGGCGCGCCGATGAGCTCGCCGCTGGTGTTGTAGGTCCAGCGGTGCAGCGGGCAGACGATGTTGCTGCCCGTATTGCCCCGGCCCTTGAGCATCACCGACTGGCGGTGACGGCAAACGTTGGAGATCAGTTCAATGCCCGCGGCATTGCGCACCAGCACCCGGCCCTCGGCCTCTTGGGGCAGGGCATAGTAGTCACCGAGCTCGGGCACCGACAGCTCATGGCCAAGGTAGCGAGGTCCGCGGGCAAACAGCTTTTGCTGCTCGCGCTCGTACAAGGACGGATCGAAGTAGCTGCTGACGGGCAGCTGGCTGGTCGCTTGCAGCAGGCGTAGGCTCAGGTCGGACATGGCGTGTGTGGGTTCACCCCGTCAAGTGGAGGTCTGGGGCCCGGGCGCCCCCTGGCACCTGTCGACTGCAGCGGGCCCTGAAGGCCGCATGGAGTCGCGGGGTCGCGATTGTATCGTTCGCGACTTGGCGCGAGGCGCTCATGGCTTGGCGTCGCAAAGGGCGTTTTGCGACGCGATGTAACACTTTGTGCCGCCGCGCGGGTTGGTGGGGCGCGCCGATGAGCCTAGAATGTCCGACACCTTCACTCCGGTATTGCAGCACCCATGCAAACGACCCGCGACAGCGCACAACCCATTGCTCAGAGCTATGAGTCCGCCTTGCAGGAACTCGAGCAGCTGGTCGCGCGACTGGAGGGGGGGCAGTTGCCGCTGGATCAATTGCTGGGCGGTTACCAGCGGGGCGCCCAGTTGCTCGATTTTTGTCGCGCCAAGCTCACAGCCGTGGAAAACCAGGTCAAGCTGCTCGAAGGCGGCGAGCTCAAGCCCTGGTCTGCCGACTGAGCCGGCGCCCTTTTTGAGGATTTGCTTTGACCGCTGCGCAACCCACCGGCCTTGCTCCATTCGATTTGGGTCGATGGATGAGCCAGCGCCTGGACAGCGTCGAGTTGGCGCTCGGCCAATGGGTCGGGCAGGCCGAAAGTGTGCCCCCCTCACTGGCAGCGCCGATGCGCTACGCGGTGCTCGGTGGCGGCAAGCGGCTTAGGCCTTTGCTGGTGCTGGCTGCCTGCGAGGCCGTACAGGGCCATGAGCCGGCTGCCTTGCGGGCGGCCTGCGCGGTTGAACTCGTGCACGCTTACTCGCTGGTGCACGATGACATGCCCTGCATGGACAACGATGTGCTGCGCCGTGGCAAACCCACGGTGCATGTGCAGTTCGGCCAGGCCGGCGCCTTGCTCACTGGCGATGCCTTGCAGGCCCTGGCCTTCGAACTGCTCACGCCCGACGGCGCTGAGGTCCCCGCGCCGGTTCAGGCTCAGTTGTGCCGATTGCTCGCACGGGCGGCCGGTGCCCAGGGCATGGCCGGCGGTCAGGCCATCGACTTGGCCCATGTGGGTCAGCGCATCGATGTGCAGCAGCTCCATGAGATGCACCGCCTCAAGACAGGCGCACTGCTGTTGGCCAGCGTGCAAATGGGGGCCCAGTGTGGCCAGCCCGACGGGCAGGCCATGGCCGCTCTGAGTGAGTATGGCCGCACCGTCGGCCTGGCTTTTCAGGTGGTGGACGATATCTTGGACGTCACGGCCGACTCCCACACCCTGGGCAAGACGGCTGGCAAGGACGCCGCCCAGGACAAGCCCACGTTTGTTTCGCTCATGGGTTTGCGCGACTCGCAAAACTATGCGCAGGAGCTGCTGTCGCAGGCACAGGCCAGCTTGCGCCACAGCGGCCTATCGGACACCCGGGCCCTGCAGGCCCTGGCCGACAAGTTGGTCAATCGCGCCTTTTGAGGCCGGCCCTTGCATTTCGAGGAGCACCGCATGCACGCTTTGCTTGAATCCATCCAGAGCCCGGCCGATGTGCGTCGGCTGGGGCGAGCCGATCTGCCGGAACTGGCGCAGCAGTTGCGCGCCTACCTGCTCGAGAGCGTGGCGCGCACCGGCGGCCACCTGAGCTCCAATTTGGGGACGGTCGAGCTGACGGTGGCGCTGCACTATGTGTTCAACACCCCGCACGACCGGCTGGTGTGGGACGTGGGCCATCAGACCTATCCCCACAAAATCCTGACCGGCCGGCGCGAACGCATGTCCAGCCTGCGTCAGCTCGGCGGTCTGTCGGGCTTTCCTCGGCGCGAAGAGAGCGAATACGACACCTTCGGGACGGCCCATTCGTCGACCTCGATCTCGGCGGCCCTGGGCATGGCGTTGGCGGCCAAGCAAAAAGGCGAGGAGCGCCGTGCGGTGGCCATCATCGGCGACGGCGCGATGAGTGCTGGCATGGCCTTCGAGGCGCTCAACAACGCGGGCGTGGCCGACTGCAATGTGCTGGTGGTGCTCAATGACAACGACATGAGCATCAGCCCCCCCGTCGGTGCGCTGAACCGCTATCTGGCCCAACTCATGAGCGGGCAGTTTTATGCGGCAGCCAAGAACATGGGCAAGCAGATGCTCAAGGCGGCGCCGCCCCTGTTCGAGTTGGCCAAGCGACTGGAGTCGCATGCCAAGGGCATGGTGGTGCCGGCCACCTTGTTCGAGAACTTCGGTTTCAACTACATCGGCCCGATTGACGGCCATGATCTGAACTCCCTGATCCCGACGCTGGAGAACATCCGCCAGCTCAAGGGCCCGCAGTTTCTGCATGTGGTGACCAAAAAGGGCCAGGGCTACAAGCTGGCCGAGGCCGATCCGATCGCCTACCACGGCCCGGGCAAGTTCGATCCGGCCGTGGGCCTGACCAAGAGCAGTGCGCCAGCCAAGCCCACCTTCACGCAGGTCTTTGGCCGCTGGCTGTGCGACATGGCCGAGCACGACATGCGGCTCGTGGGCATCACGCCGGCCATGCGCGAGGGCTCGGGCATGGTGGAGTTTCACCAGCGCTTTCCCGGGCGTTACCACGATGTGGGCATTGCCGAGCAGCATGCGGTCACCTTTGCCGCCGGCCTGGCTTGCGAGGGGCTCAAGCCGGTGGTGGCCATTTATTCCACGTTTTTGCAGCGCGGCTACGACCAGTTGATCCATGACGTGGCGCTACAGAATCTGCCCGTGGTCTTTGCGCTCGACCGCGCCGGCTTGGTCGGTGCCGACGGGGCCACGCACGCGGGTGCTTATGACATTGCCTATATTCGGTGTATCCCCAATATGGCGCTGGCCTGTCCGGCCGATGAAAACGAGTGCCGCAAGCTCTTGACCACGGCCTACGAGCAAAACCAGCCGGTGGCCGTGCGCTATCCGCGCGGGGCCGGCGCTGGTGTGGCCATCGAGCCCGGGCTGCAGGCTTTGCCCTACGGCAAGGGCGAGATCGCATTGGCAGGCTCTGGAGTGGCCATTTTGGCCTTTGGCACCTTGCTCTACCCGGCGCTGGAGGCCGCTCGCAGGCTCGGTGCGACGGTGGTCAATATGCGCTGGGTCAAGCCCATGGATACGGCTTTGCTGCTACAGGTCGCGGCCTCGCATCAGGGGCTGGTCACGCTCGAAGAAGGTGCGGTCATGGGCGGTGCCGGTAGCGCTGTGGCCGAGGCCCTGGCGCAGGCCGGCGTGGCCCTGCCGCTGCTGCAATTGGGTCTGCGCGACGAGTTCATTGAGCACGGTGACCCGGCCCTGTTGCTGGCTGCCCAGGGGCTCGATGCCGCCGGCATCGAGGCCTCGGTGCGCTCCCGCTTTGGTGAGATGCTCGGCCAAGGGTTGACCAAGCCGGGCCTGAAGTCCGTGGCCTGATGCGCCGCGGTGCGGGCGGGCTGAGGCAATGACCGGTCCCGTGCCGTCCCCTGTGCCCGATCACAACGACAGCGCACGCTGGCTCGACACGCCGCTGATCCGCCAGGGCGGCCCTGACGTGTTGTCGCTGGCGCTGATGAATGCGCGCAACCACACCCTGGCGCTGCTCGAGCCGTTTGAACAAGCCACGGCCGCGGGCTGGCGCGCAGCGCCGCATCCGGCCTTGCCCTCCCCGCACTGGCTGGTCGGTCGCATCGGCTGGTTTCAGGAGCGCTGGATCTTGCGCAATCTGCAGCGCAGCCTCGGCCCCG
>CANHDQ010000054.1 GCA_947459405.1 Comamonadaceae bacterium | reverse complement strand
TGGTGGGCCAGCAGTGCTCCGGCGAATCCGCAGACGGCCGCTGAAATGACGAAGGCCAGCACCTTGTAGCCTGCCACCCAGATGCCCAGGCTGGCCGCTGCCGCCTCGGAGTCGCGAACGCCCACAAAGGCGCGGCCCGTCTTGCCGCGCATCAGGTTGATCAGCACGGCCACGGTGAGCACCAAGCTGATGAGCGCCAGGAAATAAAACGACTTGAGCCCTGAGAGATTGGCCCCCAGGATGACGGGGTCGCCCACCGGCAGGCCGTTGAAGCCGCCGGTCACACTCTTCCAGCGGCCAAGCACGTGCTCGATCAGGATGGCAAAAGCCAGGGTCACCATCGCCAGATAAAGGCCTGAAACGCGGATCGCTGGCAGCCCCAACAGCAGGCCTACCAGAGCGCTGATGGCGGTGGCCAGGGCGATGCTCAGCAGCCAGGGCGCGCCCTGGCTGAGCAACCAGGCATGGGCGTAGGCGCCCACCGCCAAAAACGCCGCATGGCCCAGCGACACCTGACCCGTGTAGCCGCTGAGCACCATCAGGCCCAGGCTGGCGATCGCCATGATGAACAGGTAGGTCAACTCGCCCACGTAGTACTTGGGCAGCAGCCAGGGGGCAGCCAGCAGCAAGATGGCCAGCGCGGCGTAGGCCAGCTTTTGCGCCGGGTAGCGCAGCAGACGCTTGGCGTCGAGGTAGGAGGTGTCGTAATCAAAGCGCATGATGCTTCAGACCCTGCGGCCGTGTGCTTCGCCGAGCAGCCCCCGCGGCCACAGCACCAAGGTGGCAATGAGGACCACGTAGGCGGCAACGTCCTTGGATCCATCGGGCAGGTAGACGCCTGCAAATTGCTCGATCAGACCGAGCAGCAACCCGCCCAAGATGGCGCCGGGAATGCTGCCAAAGCCACCGAGGACCAGCGCGGCCAGGGCCTTGAGCACAACGATCCAAAGCGAAATGTCGACCAGTGCAATCGGGGCCAGCAGCAAGCCGCAGGCGCCCGAGACCGCGCCGGCCAGCGCCCAGACCAGAGATGTCACCCGCTTGACCCGGATGCCGCTGAGGTAGGCCGCAAGCTGATTTTGTGAGGCCGCCTGGATCGATACGCCCAGGGCGGTGCGCCGCAAAAAGACATAAATCAGCGCAGTCAGCAGCAGGGCCACCGCCAAGATGACCAAATTGAGGTCACTCACCACCACCGGACCGATGTGGGTCGACTGCTGCGTCCAGGGCGTGGGATAGGAGCGCGATTCGGGCCCGAAGAACATGCTGACCAAACCCCTGAGCATGAAGGCGATCGCAATCGTCAGCATCACGCCGGCAAACTGGGGCTGCCCGACAATGCGCCGCATGATGCGCGCATCGATCTGCCAAGACAGCACTGCGGCAAAGGCCACCGTCAGCAGCGCGGCCAGCCAAAAGGGCAGGCCCAGCCCCACGATCAGGCCCCAGGCCACAAAGGCCGAGGCCATGAGCACATCGCCATGGGCAAAGTTGAGCACCTCGGTGGCCTTGTAGGTGATCACCAATCCAAGCGCCACCAGCGCGTAGATGGCGCCCGTGGCCATGCCGTTGAGGGCAAGCTGAAGGTTGGCAATGATCTCAGGAGGCATGGCTCACTCTATCGCGCGCCTGCGCCCGTGCAAATGCAGGAAAGCCCGAAGACGCGAATGCTGCGCGCGTCCATGGCCCGCCGTGCCTTGGCCAACTGCTGCTCATCGCGCACCCCCTTGCGGTGGTCGTGGAAAGAAGGCGGGGGTGCGCTCCATGTACTGGGCGTAACCCGGTTTGGTTTTGAGCAGGTAGCGCTCGGTCATGCTCAGGGCCGAACCCCGGTTCATGAAGCGAAACACCATCACCACCATGGGCAGACCCAGCCAGCCCCACGGGGAGGCCAGGGCAAACAGCCCAAAGGACAGCCAGGTCATGGCTTCACCAAAGTAGTTGGGATGCCGGCACCAGGCCCACAGCCCGCGGTCCATGACCTGACCCTTGCACGCTGGGTTGTGACGAAAGCGGTGCATCTGCCAGTCGCCGCCGGCTTCAAAAACAAAGCCCACCGTCCATGCCGCGATTGCGGCCCAGGTCCAGACTGGATGCGCCTCGGTGGTGCCCAGCGCCAGAGCCAAGGGCCAGCTCCACATCCAGATGAGGACGCCCTGGGTGAGGTGTATTTGGAAGTACGACCACCACAGCCAGTGCGGCCCGCCGCGTTCACGCCAGCGCGCGTAGCGCGCCTCCTCTCCATGGGGCAAGTAGCGCACGGCCAGGTAGCCAGCCAGGCGCCAGGCCCACACGCTCATGAGCGCCAGCAGAACCAGCAGATGGGGCGAGCTGTTCGAGCCCCACTGCACCCAGGCCAGGCTGGTGGCAGCCCAGGGTGTCAGCGGATAGGCAATGTCCATGATGCTGTGGTTGCGCATCACGGTGCCCAAGGCCCAGACCGCAGTCAGCAGGGCCCAGATCGTCACGCCCATCAGGGTGGCCCGCTCGAGTGCGTCTCGCAGGCCCGGGTCGAACACCTGGCGCTGGCTCATCAGTACGACCCACACAATCGGGACGGCGGGGTAGAGCATCTGGCGCCAAGGGAGTCCGGGCGAGCGCCAGCGCAACAGCAGCAGCCAAGCGGCCGACAGCGCAATGGCGGCGACGGCGAGCACAAGGACTTGTGGATCGTTCATCAATCAGATTCCTCCAAAGCGGCGGCGGGCTGGCCGTTTCGGTACTGGGGCTGCACCTGCCAGGCGTGAACCTCCTGGCGACACGCACTGCACGCCACCCGGGCGACAAAGGGCTTGCCGCAGGTGTGAATTGGAACGATGGAGCTGGCCTGCTGCAGATGGGCCTGCCCCGCCCATCGCGACAGGCACACGATGTAGCCCAGCAGGTCACGACTTGAATCGGTGAGCGTGTAGCGGCGCCGGCGGCCATCGTGCCGGTCGGCCTCGGTGCGCAGCAGGCCCGACTCGACCATGTTTTGCAGGCGCCGAGCCAGCGTGCTCGAACCGATCCCCAGTGCCTGGCTCAGCTGGTCAAAGTGGTGGCAGCCCAGCACCACGGCGGCCACGATCAGCAGGTTCCACCGGTCGACCCGGTGATCGAGTCCTGCAGGTGTGGCACTGCGCCAGACCAGACGTGTGGTGCGTGCTGGCCGTGTTGGGGGTGTTTGTGCCTGCGGTGACCGCGGCTGCAGCTGCACGCGCATGGTGGTGACCTCGGCGTCTTGTTCGCAGGCTTGGCAGGTCAGCACGGGCGCAAACAAATGGCCGCAAGGGCGGTGCAGCAGGGCGTCGGGCAGGCCGCTTTGCAAGCCGCCCCAGCGCTTTTCCCAGGCCCACATCATGAGCACCTGCGGGTACATGGCCATCGCTTTGGCGCTGGCGTGGTAGGCGTGGCGCAGAGGCTTGAGCTGGTAGGGCCTGGGTCTGAGCAGGCCCAGGTCGATCAGCTTGCGCAGGCGCTGCGCCAGCGTGTGTCGGGGGATGCCCAATACCTGCTGCCATTGCTCAAAGCGCTTGAGGCCCAAAAAGGTGCCCAGCAGCACTTGCACCGTCCAGCGATCGCCCACCATGGCCAGCCCCTGGCTGAGGGTGCTGCTGGCCAGTGCCTGGCGCGTGCGTTCGACGTCGATGGCTGCGCTCACTCGAGCCTTTCGATCACCATGGCCACGGCCAATCCGGCCGCGCCACACAAGGACACCAGTGCCAGGCGCTGCTGGCGCCGCTCGAGCTCGTCGAGCGCCATGCCCACCAGCATCGCGCCGGTGGCTCCCATGGCATGGCCCAAGGCGATGGCGCCGCCATTGACATTGAGCTTGTCGTGCGGCACGTCAAGATGCTTCATGTAATGCAGCATCAGGGCTGCAAAGGACTCGTTGACCTCGAACAGGTCGATGTCGCGCACCTCAAGCCGCGCCATGGCCAGTGCCTTGCGCGTGGCATCGACTGCCCCGGTCAGGGCCAGCGTGTGGTCGACCGATGCGTTGGCGCACGCCAAAATGCGCCCGCGCGCGGGCAGGTGCAAGCGGCGCGCTGCGGCGGGACTGGCCACCAGCACGGCCGCTGCGCCATCGGCCATGGCCGGTGAGTTGCCTGCGTGGTGCACATGGTCGATCGAAGCCAATCCGTGGCGCTGGCACAGCAGGGCGTCCCAGCCGTGCTTGGCGCCCAGGGCAGCAAAGGCGCTGTCCATTTGCGCCAGCGATTGCTCGGTCGTGGCGGGGCGGGGCGTTTCGTCTTTTACAAGCAGGCTCTGGCCTTGGGCGTCGAGCACAGGGGCGAGCGAGGCGTAGCAGCCAGCCGCCAAGGCCGCAGCCGCACGCCGCTGCGAGGCCGCCGCGTAGGCATCGCATTGGGATCGGCTCAAGCCCTCGAGTGTGGCCACCGCGTCGGCAGCCACACCGATGGGCACGAGAGCGTGGTCGGCCTGGAAGGCGCGGTCGTGGGTCAGCGGGCCCTGGTCGCTGGCCATCGGCACGCGCGACATCATCTCCACGCCTGCGCCCACAGCCAGTCCATCGCTGGCCAGTGCCTGTTGCGCGGCCCAGCCAACGGCGCTCAGGCCCGAGGCGCAATAGCGGTTAATGGTCAGCGCCGAGACGGCGTCGCTCCAGCGCGCCTGCAGCAGCGCCAGCTTGGCGATGTTGGCGCCTTGCTCGCCGGTCTGGGTGACGCAGCCTGCCACCACATCTTCCACGTGCGCGGTCTCCAATTGCGTCCTGGCTGCCAGCGCCTGAAGTTGGCCGGCCAGCAGCTGAACCGGGGTGAGGCCGCGCAGCGCCCCTTTGTCATTGCCACGCCCGCGCGGCGAGCGCACCGCCTCGACGATGATCGCATGGTCACGGGCGGTTGACGGCGCTGTCACGACCACGCGCTCACCACAAAGCTCACGACAGTGGCGCAGGAGCCGCCGATGTTGAGCGTCTGCATGCGCTGCGCGCCCTCGATCTGGCAGTCGCCGGCATCGCCGCTGACCTGCCGGGCCGCATCGAGCAGCATGCGCGCCCCGGTGGCCCCGACCGGATGGCCGCAACCGATCAGCCCGCCGCTCATGTTGATTGGGCAGCGTCCGCCGGCCTCTATGCTGCCATCGGCGATCGCCTGCCAGCTCTGCCCCGGCGGCGTCAGCCCGAAGTGATCGATTGCCATGTACTCGGTGGTGGTAAAGCAGTCGTGCGTCTCAATGCCGCTGACCGCGGTGATGTCCGCAATGCCCGCGCGCTGCCAAGCCTGTTCAATTGCTTGGCGCACATGCGGAAAAACGAGATCCGCCTGTCGGCTGCGCTCGAGCTTGTCCTTGAGTCTCAAACCCGCGTTGCGGTGCCCCCAGCCGGCGATCCAGGGTGTGCCGGCGAGCGACTTGCCGTGGCGCTGCAGATGCTCTTGCGCATAGCGGGCCGAGGCCAGCACCAGGGCGCAGGCCCCATCGGTGATCTGTCCGCAGTCCTGTCTGCGCGTGCCGGGCTCGATGACCGGGTTGGCCTGGTCATCATCGGTAAAGCTCAGCGCGTCGAACTGCCACTTGCGCGTCTGAGCCAGCGGGTTGCGCCGGGCATGGCTGTAATTGAGTTCGGCGATGCGGTTGAGGTAGCGGCGATCCAGGCCGTAGCGTTGGTCGTACTCCTGCGCCAGCAGGCCAAAGGCCGCCGGCCACATGAAGGTGCAGTCGATGTCCTCGCGGCCCTGCCAGGCCGCCGCGTTTTGGTTGACCGATGCCCGGTCCCCCGGCAGGTTTTTGAACTCCTCCACGCCCAGCACGAGCGCGCAGTCGTAGCGGCCGGCCTCGATTTCGGCCATGGCGCTGAGGATGGCCAGCGAGGAGGACGCGCAGGCGCCTTCGTGACGCATCGCCGGCACGCCCCACAGTTCGGGCACCACTTGCGCCACCATGGCGCCCAGGTGGGCCTGGCTGCGCTGCAATTCGCCAAAGGCATTGCCCACATGGATGCTCTGGATGGCCGACGCCGGCACGGCGCTGGCCTGCAGCGCGCCCAGGGTGGCCTCGCGGGTCATGTCCGACAGGTCTTGACCCTGGCGGGACCATGCTTTGGCGAAATCGCTTTGGTAACCGCCCAAAATGAAAACTGGTGCGCTCATGCGTCCGTCCTTGCTGTTGTGGAGCTGCTCAGTTGCTGCCAGCGCTGGCCTGCCTGGCGGTACTGCTGCTCAAGCCGGTCGACCACCTGCGCCACCGACTCGATGGCATGAATGGTGCCCAGGCCCTGGCCAGCCGCCCACACATCGAGCCATTTCTTGCCCGCGAAGGCCTGCTTGCTGTCGTAGTGGCGCTCCGGTGCCGGCGGCATGTTGTCGGGGTCAAAGCCGTTGGCGCGCAGCGAGGGCTTGAGCCAGCTGGCCAGCGTGCCGGTGACGCCGGCGCTGATCAACAAGTCATCGGCGGTGCAGTCCACCACCATTTGTTGGTAGCCTTGGGGCGCCATGCTTTCGCGCACCGGGATGAACCGGGTGCCCATGTAGACCAGGTCGGCGCCGCTGGCCACAGCGCCGGCCACACCCCAGCCATCACTGATACCGCCGCCGACCACGATCAGGCCGTCAAAGAACTCGCGCACGGCGCTGACAAAAGCAAAGGGCGAAAGAAAGCCGGTGTGTCCGCCCGCGCCCGCGCAGACGCAGGCCAGCCCGTCTGCACCCGCGGCCACTGCCTTCTTGGCCAGTGCCAGGTTGGTCACATCGGCCACCACCAGACCGCCGTAATGGTGCACCACCTCGATTGCGGGCTTGGGACTGCCCAAAGCGGTGACCACGACCGGTGGTTTGTACTTTGCAATGAGGGCCAGGTCTTCGACCAGCCGCGTGTTGGAGCTGTGCGTCACCAGGTTGGCACACCACGGGCCCAGGGTCGAGGCCGGCTGTGCATCGCGCGCGGCCGCCAGACCTTCGGTGATCTGCTTCATCCAGACTTCGAGCTGTTCGACGGGCCGCGCATTGGGCGTGGGGAAGGCGCCGACGATGCCGGCCTTGCAGGCGGCCAACACCAGATCAGGCCCGGAAATCAGGAACATGGGCGCGGCCACCACTGGCAGCCGCAGCGCAAACGGCAGGCTTTTCATTCGGAGGCCTTGAAGCCGGAGATGCGCACCGCCTCGCCCCAGCGCTTGAAGTCGGCGGCGACGAAGCGGGCCAACTCTTCTGGAGTCGAGGGCAGAGTCTCGAAGTCCATGGCGCGCCATTTGTCCTTGACCTCGCTGGCGCGCAGAGCCTTGACCAATTCGCGGTTGATGCTGGCGATCAGAGCGTCGGGCGTGCCCGCTGGCGCCGATATCGCGGCCCAGATGTAGATTTCCATGTCTGGATAGCCTTGCTCGCGGAAGGTGCCCACTGCGGGCATGAGCGCCGAGCGCTGCGGGCTTGTGACGGCCAGCACCTTGACCCGGCCCGCTTCCAGGTGAGGCTTGACCGCCAGCAGCGGCAAGAAAGCGGCCTGCACCTGCCCGCCCACCAGGTTTTGCACCGCCGGTGGCGTGCCGTTAAAGGGCACATGCACCATGTTCAGGCCGGCCTTCTGGTTCAGGATCACGCCGGCGAAATGCGAGGAGTTGCCTGCGGTGAAGGAGGCGTAGGAGACCTTGTTGCCCTGGGTCTTGGCCCAGTCGACGAACTCGCGCACGTTGTTGGCCGGCACGCTGCTGTGAACCGCCATCACCATCGCGCTGCCCAGGAAGTTGGTCACCGGCTTGAAGCTTTTCTCGGCGTCATAGGGCAGCTTGCTGAAGGTGTGCGGATTGATCGTGAGCATGCTGGTGTTGGACAGCAGCAGCGTGTAGCCGTCAGGCGCAGCTTGCGCCACCGCCTGCGCCGCCACAATGCCTGAGCCCCCAGGCCTGGCCTCGACCAGCAGATTCTGGCCCGTGTTTTTTCGAAACTCTTCGGCCACCACCCGCACAGCGGTGTCGAGCGTGTTGCCCGGTGCAAACGGCACGACGATCCGCACCGGCCGCTCGGGCCAGGCCGCGCTGCTCGCCGGCGCGGCCGACTGCGCCGAGCTCAGTGCGGGCAGTGCCGCCGTGGCCAGCCAGGCGGCTTGAAGGATGAGGCGTCTGTTCATGAAAGGTCTCCTGGGGTGTCGCTCGGGCTTGGCCGAGCTAGCGTGGATGGGTGTTGGTATGGTTTTTGCGGGTGGGGGTCGATGGGGTTGGGCGAGGTCAGGTGGGGTCAGGCGGGGTCAAAGTCCTGGGCTCAGCGCGCTGGCTTGATGCGCGCGAGCCAGCCGCGCAGGATTTGCGCCAACTCCTGGCTGCGTTCAAGCGGCGTCATGTGGCCGGTGTCTTCGAGCCAGTGCAAATCGGCGCCGGGCAGTGCGTCGGCCGCCTCCTGCGACAGCGCCGGTGGCGTGACTTTGTCTTGGCGGCCACACACGATGAGCAGGGGCACCTGTTGGCGGCGCATGAGTTCGCTCAGGTCGCTGCGGTGGGCGATGGCGCGGGTCTGCCGGGCAGCGGTCGCGGCTCCGACTTCGCGCAGCATGTCCCTGATAGGCTGCATGAACGCCTCGTCGCCGTGGCGGCTCGGGTGCGTTCCCCAGCGCGCCACCTGTTCGGTCAGGGCCGCGAAGTCGCCCTCAATCGCTTCGAGCGTCTTGAGCCGTTTGCTGGCACTTTCGGGTGTCTCGGGGCGAATCGCGGAGTCGATCAGTGCGAGCGCCTCGACCTTGCGCCTTGGCTGCGCAAGCATGGCCTGCAGCACATAGCCGCCCATAGAAAAACCGGCAATGGCCAGGTCTTGGCCTGTCGGCACATCGTCCACGGCTTGCCAGGCGTGGGCGGCCATGGCGGCCATGCTGTCTTGATCGGGGAAGTGCACCACCCGCACATCTGCAGCGTCATCGAGCCGGCTGGCCACTGGCGCCCAGATGCGCGCGTCGTTGAGCATGCCGGCCAGCAGCAGCAAGGTCGGTTTCATGTGGACACCTCCTGGGGCAGTCGTTCGGCCATGGCGCGCAACTCCCGCTTGAGCACCTTGCCCACGGCGTTGCGGGGCAGGGCGGGCAGAAGCATCAGGTACTCGGGCAGTTTGTAGACCGCCACCCGTTTTTGCTCGCGCAAAAACTGCTGCAGCTGCACCAGCGTCGGGCCGGGTGTGTTGGGCTCGCTCGCGTGATCGGCCGCCACCACACAGGCGCACAGCTTCTCGCCCAACACCTCGTCGGGTACGGCCACCACGGCGGCCTCGCGCACCAGCGGGCAAGCCAGCAGCAGGTTTTCCACCTCTTCCGAGGAGATGTTGACGCCGCCGCGGATCACCAGATCCTTGCTGCGCCCAACGTAGCGGTAGTACTGCAGGCGATCGCCGGCAATTTCGAACAGGTCACCGGTGCAGTAGTAGCCTTGCTCGTCAAAGGCGCGGGCCGTCAGTTCGGGCGCGCGAAAGTAGCCGCTGAAAATCGTTGCGCCGGTAAAGCGCAACTCGCCGACGCGACCGGCTTGTTCGATGGCCTGGCCGCTTTCGAGATCGACCAGCCGTGTGCGGATCTTGCGCGTCGTCGAGATCTGCCATTGGTGTCCTTGCACACCCGCGCGGGGGAAAAACTGGGCCCGCAGTGCCGGATCGGGCACATCGATGTCGCTGCTGCTCAGCGCTGCGCCCTCGTTGGAGCCGAAATAGTTGACCACCCGCACGCCAAACTTTTCTTCGAAGCCGCGCACCATCCATTCGGACAGCGGCGCTGAGCCTGAGCCGACGCGCTGCAGCCTTGAAAAATCGATACCCGCCAGCAAGTCCTCTTGCTTGAGCAGGGTGTTGAGGATGGCCGGCGGCGCCACGGTGTAGTCGATCGCCTCTTCGCGCAGTTGCTGCAAGAAGACCGGCAGCGAAAACGGCTGGTGTTGCACCACCGTGCCACCGAGCACGAGCCAGGCGGCAAACGCGGTGGACAGTCCGGCCATATTGATGAGCGGAAATGGGTTGAGCAGCCTGGCCCCCGGTTTGAGCTGGCCCGCTTCGATGATGGAAGGGGCCACCACCAGCCATTCGTTGTGGCTGCGTGGCACGCCTTTGGGGCTGGCCTCGGTGCCCGATGTCCAGCAGACGGTGAACACGTCATTGGCCGTGACCGCGGCGGACTGCTCGGCACGCTGCAGTCGATCGCGCAGAGCAGGCCCTGGCGCGGGCCACAGCGCTTCAATGGCCCGGCAGCCTGCGGGCACTTGCGGGCCCCAGCAGAGCAAGTGCTTGAGATGCGGGTGCTGGCGCTGCAGCTGCAGCCACATGGCTGCGCTTTCGTGCGCCTTGCCCGGCGTGCCAATCTGGCTGAAGGTCACGACTGCGGCTGCTCGCGTCAGCTCCAGGACATGGCCGAGCTCGTGCTCGCGAAACTGGATCGGCACCGGCGATAGCACCAGACCGAGCCGGGCGCAGCTGAGGTAGACCACGAACTGCTCGACGCTATTGGGCATCTGGGCCAGCAGCACATCATCGCGCGCCAGGCCCAGCTCGAGCAGCAGGGCGCTGAAGCGGTCGACCTCGTCGGCCAGTTGCTTCCAGCTCAGGCGCCGGGGCGTGCCGTGGAGAAAACCCGTGCGGTTGCAGGCATCGACCACCGCCTCGGCCTGCGGCTGGGTGTGCAACTGATGCACAAAGCAGTCCCACAGCGTGCGCTGGCCCCACCAGCCGGCGGCGGTGTAGGCCTCGATCTTGTCCGACTCGATCAGGATCATGGGTGCGACGCCCCGGCTTTACCAGCCTCGCTTGAGGCGCTCGCCGCTGACCCAGGTGGCGTGAAAGCCATTGGGCACACGTTGCGGCAGCCGGATGCGCGCCACGGGCCCCCGTGTGATGTCGCGTGCGTCAAACACGGTGACGAAGGAGGCCTTGGCCTGGTCGTCCCACATGAAGCCCACGAGGTAGCCGTCGTCTTCCTGCTTCCAGTTGTCTGCCGGCGCAAAAGGCGCTTCACTGAACCACTTGTGCACGCCCTCGTGGTAGGTGGTGCAGCGGTCCTTTTCGAGGTCGTAGCGCACGAAGCCGCAAAAACGCGGGTCTTCTGCGCGGTTGCTGCGGCCCATGAGCACGTTCCAGGTGTAGCGGGTCTTGTAGCCCTGCATCCAGGAGTTGATGACGGGAAACTCCTGGTTGATGATGTCGTCGATCACCCGCTCGCGGGTCTGTCCGGTGCGCAGGTTCAAGCGCCACTCGTAGAACATGAAGTCATGTTCAAGGTTGGCCAGCATCTTGGGAAAGCGATCGACGTCGAGATTGCCCCGCCAGTCGCGCGGCAGCCTAAACGGGGTGCCGGTCATCACGATCTCGGTGCCGCCCTGGCCATCGTCCTCCTCCCAAGCGTTGGAGACGTGGTACATGTAGGTCGGGCTGGCCTCGAACCAGCGAATCTGATCGGGCTTGCCATGGCGCGGGATGACGCCAAAGCGCGAGGGCATCTCATGGTAGAACTTTAGCTTGTGCCGACCGGCCGAAAACGCATCCATGTCATAGAACAGCGGGAAGTCATGCACCACGCTGTAATTGGGCGTGATGGCCATGTCGTGCGGCAGGCGCGGGCCGGGCAGGTCCACGGGCATGAAGGTTTGCAGCGCGCCGTGGCGGTCCATCACGCCATAGTGCATGTAGGGGGCCTGCTTGCCGTAGGCAAAAAACAGAAATTCGCCGGTGCGCTCATCGACCTTGGAGTGTGCCGAGATGGGCAGCTGCTTGAGCCTCGGATCGAGGTCGAGCGTGCCGGCCGTCGACAGGTCGTCAGGGCGCACCTTGTAGACGCTGCCGCCGAGGTACCACATCGAGATCAGATGGCCTGCGTAGTACTTGACGTCGGTGTTGGAGGTGTTTTTCAGGGGGGCATCGGGCCGGTCCTTGCGTGGCGGGTCTTTGATGCCCTGCCACAGCGCCTGGCCAGCGCCGAGTTCTTCCTGCAGCCCCTGCGTCATCACCCAGCGGTTGCGATAGCGGGCGCGGCCGCCTTCGAACTCCACCGCGTGCAGCATGCCATCGCCGTCAAACCAGTGATAGCGCCCGGGCGCCTCAAAACGCCGGTTTGGCCCGTTGCGCACGTGCATGCCCGTCAGGTCGCGCGGAATCTCGCCCTGCACATCGGTCAGATCGAGGGTCAGTTCGTGGTCAATCGGGGCAAAGCCGCCGTTTAGGACTGGGATGTCGTTGGTGCCCATGGTGGATCTCCTGTGAGGCAGACGTTCAAATGGAGGCCGGCTGGCGTGCCGGTCGGCGCGACTGCGCGATGCAAAAGCGGCCGCTGACGAAGGCCAGGTGGGTCAGGCTGGCATTGCCAGCCCGGTTCAACCCGGTGACGTGGTAGTCGCTGTAGGCCGCTGCAAAATTGAGCGGCATGGCCCCGGTCAAGTTGATGGTCAACTGGGCGCCAGCGCGGGCGTAGGCCTGCTCGGCCTGCGCAATGAAGCTCTCGTCGGTGGAATACAAAAAGGCAGTAAGGCCGCCGAACTCGCGCACATCGCCCGTGGCCTGGGCCAGCGCGTCCTGCGCGCTGTCGCACTCAATGACGAAGCTGACCGGGCCAAAGCGCTCGCCGGCATACAGCGCCCGCTGCGCGGTGCTCAACTGCAGCATCAGCGGCGTGCTGGTGCGTGCGTCGGGAAACTGCGGGTGAGGGTAGGGCGCCGGCTCGAGCAGCACCCGACCGGCCTGCGCGCCCTGCGCCCGCAGCTCTTGCAGCAGGGCGAGGGTTTGCGGCGATTGGATGGCCGCCAGGATCATGGCCGCTTTCTTGGGCTCGCTCCCCAGCGCCGCCACGGCCTGCGCCAGGCGCTCGCCCACCTCGCGGGCGCTCACCAGACCCTGCGGTGTGCGCACCCCCTGGCGTGGCAGGTAGATGTTTTGCGGGCTGGTGCACATCTGCGCGCTAAACATGCACAAGGTGGTGGCCAGGCTGCGCAGCGCGGCATCGAGGTCGTCGGCCGACTCCAGCACCACCGTGTTGCTGCCGGCCGTCTCGGTGTAAGCCAGCGCCGGGTGCGCGTTTTCCTCGACCCACTGGCCAAACTGCACACTGCCGGTGAAGTCGACGATGGCCGTCTTGGGATGCTTGACCAGCCGCTTGCCGATGGGATCGCTCACGCTGTCGACGGCCAGTGTGACCAAATTGGGGTCGAAACCGGCCTCGGCCAGCACCCGCCGAAACACCCGCACGCTGATGGCCATGGGCAGCACCGTCGCCGGGTGTGGCTTGACGATCACCGCATTGCCGGTGGCCAGACTCGCGAGCATGGAGGGCCAGGCGTTCCAGGTCGGAAAGCTCGCGCAGGTAAAGCACACGGCCACCCCCCGCGGCACAAGGCGGTAAGTCTTGTCGAGGGTGATCTGGGCCGAGCCGAAGCTGCGCTCCCAGCGCGCCTGCGGAGCCACCGCGCGCATGGCGTGTTCGGCGTACACCAGCGCCTCGATGCCGCGGTCCAGGGCGTTGACGCCCGAGCCGGCATAGGCCATGTTGTAACTCTGACCGGCCGTGTGCATGACCGCATGCGTGATCTCAAACAGGTGCTCGCGGTAAATCACGTCGAGCACCTCCATCAAGGTGCCCAGCCGCGCTTCGATGCTCACCTGCGCCCAGCGGTCGATCGCCGCTTCGGCTGAGTCGAACAACGCGTCAAGATCGGCCTGCGGATAAACGATGTTCAGGCTGCGCTGGGTGTAGGGCGAGACCTCCTGGCCCAGCCAGCCGATCTGACCCGGTTGATCGAAGGCGAAGCGCTCGGGTCGGCCTTCGGTACCTCGGTGCGCTTCAAAGGCCCGCAGCCCGGCGGCCTGCGCCTGCTCGGCGTCGGGGTACTTGCCCGGCATTTCCGGGTAAGGGCTCCAGCAATGCCGCTCGGCACAGGCCTGGCGGGCCCGCTCCAGCACGGGCAGGTGTTTTTGGTAGGCGTTCATGGTGAGGGGGCTCGGCGCCAGATCAGGCGGTGGTGTCGAACCACACCGCTGCCGCCGGGCAGATCGTCATCGGCTGACAGGGTCAGGGTGCCGTCGTCGGCAAACCCCACATCGCGCACTTGCTGCGTGCCCACAAAGTTGGGGTTGAGGCTGTGGGTGACCTGGTGCACCACCTGCGTTCGGCCTGGCGCGGTGCGGACGTGAAAGCGGCCGGCGTACTGAAAGTAGCTCTCGAAAGCGGCCAGCTGCTGAGGCTGCGGCGCGCTGCGCACGCTGGGTCCTGACAACGGGGCACGCCCCTGGCGGGCAATGCAAGCGGACATGCCGCCATCGTGGGTGTAATGGATCAGCCCGGTGGCATCAGGGCCAAAGGGGAAACTGCTCGGTCTTGCATCGCTGTAGCCAATTTCCCAGCGCACCAGCTGCCAGCTGCCAAGCAGGCGTGCGGCATCGGTGACGTCTGTAGATGCGGGCAAGGCGGTCTCCTCAAGGTCCAGCGATGACATAGATCGCTTTCTTTATTGAACTGACGTTTCCGCGAAGTTACACCAGATTTAAATCGACGAACTGAGGAAATACCCTGGCTTTGAGCCCAGACGATGGGCTCAAAGCCGCTCGTCAGGGTGAGCCCATTGCTCACCCTGCCCTCCTTAGGCTAAGGCCCGCTGCGTCGCTGAGAAGTCGCCCTAACGCGCCATTGCGAAGGGCGCGACGCCGCGGCAATCCATGGCTATGTGCGGAGGCCGATAGATTGCTTCGTTCCTCGCAACGACAGGGCGGGAGCGCAATGACAGGGAGGGGGCGCACTGACCGCCTCAGGCTCAATCAGCGAACCAGCAGGACCGGTACAGTGCTTTCGGTCACGACACGCTGGGCGACGCTGCCCATCAGAGCGCGCCCGAGCAGGCCATGGCCGTGTGTGCCCATGACCACCATGTGCGCGCCGTGCCGCGTGACGGCCTTGAGGATTTCGG